>CAYVUD010000052.1:0-10552 GCA_964454725.1 uncultured Lachnospiraceae bacterium | reverse complement strand
TGCCGCTCGCCTATGGCGGCGGCGATTATGGATAAGATAGCGGTAGAGAACGACCTTGACGTTTTTATAGAGTCTGCCGGTATTTTTGCCCATGAGGGAGAGGGCGCGAGCGAGAACGCGATAGCCGCGCTTCGAGAAATGAATATAGACCTCACCGGTCACAGAACGCAGCCGATAACGGAGGATTTAATAAAATCGTGCGACCTTATTCTGACGATGACCGAGGGACACAAAAAGATACTTGAGCCGCTGGCGGGAGATAAGGTTCATACGCTTCTCGAGTACGCCGGCTCGGAGGGCGATATTTCCGACCCCTACGGCGGTGATTTGGAGGAATATGAGGAAACGGCGCGGGAAATTTATGACGCGCTTGTGGACGTCGCGGAAAAGCTGCCGATAATAGAGGATAAGAGCTGATATGGAAATAACACGAATGAGCCGTGAGGACGTAAAGGAGATTGCGGAGCTTGACAAAAAGTGCTTCGCGCTGCCGTGGTCGGAAAAGTCGTTTTACGACGAAACGGAAAATCCGCTCGCGTATTACTTCAAGGCGTCGGAGGACGGACGTCCGATAGGCTACGCGGGGTTCTGGAGCATATCCGGCGAGGGCGGGATAACCAATATCGCCGTACTGCCGGACTACAGGCGGCGCGGAGTCGGGAGCGCGCTTATGGAAACGCTTATAAAACGCGCGTCACAGCTTAAGCTGACGCTTCTTACGCTTGAGGTAAGGAAGAGCAATCTCGCCGCGCAGGGTCTGTATAAAAAATACGGCTTCGCGGTTCTTGGCGAGCGCAAACGCTATTACAGCGACAACGGCGAGGACGCGCTTATAATGACAAAGGAATTGGAGAAAATATGAAGGACATACTGATACTGGGAATAGAAAGCTCGTGCGACGAAACGGCGGCGGCGGTCGTTAAAAACGGACGGGAGGCTCTCTCAAACGTAATAAACAGTCAGATAGACATACACAAGCTTTACGGCGGAGTCGTGCCCGAGGTGGCGTCGAGGCGGCATATCGAGGTAATAGACGCGGTAATCGATGAGGCGCTTTCACAGGCGGGAGCGGCTTTTGACGATATAGACGCTATAGCCGTGACATACGGTCCCGGACTTATCGGCGCGCTTCTTGTAGGCGTTTCAACGGCGAAGGCGCTCGCGTTCGCGCTTGACAAGCCGCTCGTTCCGGTGCATCATATAAAGGGACACATAATGGCTAATTTTGTGGCGCATAAAGCGCTTGAACCGCCGTTTGTATGCCTTGTCGCGTCGGGCGGTCACAGTCATATAGTTGAGGTTAAGGACTACACTCATTTTGAGATACTCGGCAGGACGCGCGACGACGCGGCGGGCGAGGCGTTCGATAAAATCGCGCGTGTTCTCGGACTCGGTTACCCGGGCGGTCCGCTTATAGATAAGCTCGCGAAAGAGGGTAATCCCGAGGCGGTAAGGTTTCCGCGTGTGAGAATGGACGAAAATTCGACGGATTTTTCGTTCAGCGGTGTTAAGACAGCCGTTATAAATTATCTGCACAAGCTTGAACAAAACGGCGAGACGTATAATAAGGCGGATATAGCCGCGAGCTTTCAGGACGCGGTTACGGACGTATTGTGCGAACACACAATAGAAGCGGCTATGATTAAAAACAGCAAAATAATCGCGCTTGCCGGCGGCGTCGCCTCAAACAGCGCGCTCAGAGAAAAAATGACGCGTATGGCGGGCGAAAAGGGCATAGACGTGCTTTATCCGCCGCCGGCGCTTTGCACCGACAACGCGGTGATGATAGCCTGCGCGGGCTATTACGGGTATATGGAAAAGGATTTCGCGGATATGACGCTAAACGCCGTCGCGAATTTACAATTATAAAAAATGGAGAACAAAAATGGAAAAACTATTTGTTGACTTAGGTGAAAACTCATACGATATACTGTTTTCCGACAGCTTCAGCGGCTTGCCGCCGGCGCTTGCGGATATAAACGCGCCGAAAAAGCTTCTGATTGTGACCGATTCAAACGTAGAGAAGCTGTATGCCGGCGAGGTAAGGTCTATTCTCGCGAAAAACGGCTATGACGTTTCGGTTTACGCTTTTCCCGCCGGCGAGGAGAACAAAAATATGGACTCAATTCTCGGTATTTGCGGCGCGTGTATCGAAAACGGTCTTGACAGGAAGAGTATGATTGTAGCCCTCGGCGGCGGAGTAGCCGGAGATATGGCGGGCTTTGCCGCGGCGATTTATATGCGCGGTATCGATTTTGTTCAGGTGCCGACGACGCTTCTCTCGCAGTCCGACAGCTCAGTCGGCGGCAAAACGGGCATTGACTTCGCCTCGGGGAAAAATATTCTCGGCGCGTTTCATCAGCCGAAATTGGTTTACATAAATGTTGAAACGCTCAAAACTTTGCCCGCGAAACAGTTCGTTTCGGGTATGGGCGAGGTCATAAAGCACGGCATAATCCGTGACGGCGAGTTTTTCGCGTATCTGAGGGATAATTCGGACAAAATAAAGTCCCTTGACAGCGAAACGCTCATTAAAATGGACAAGATAAACTGCTCGATAAAAGCGGACGTGGTTATGCGTGACGAAAAGGAAAACGGACTTCGCGCCATACTCAATTTCGGTCACACCATAGGTCACGCGGTCGAGTCGGCATACGATTTCAAGAAAACACACGGCGAATGTGTGGGGATAGGTATGATAGCCGCGTCGTATATCGCCGCGAAACGCGGACTTATAAGCGAAACCGAGCTTGACGAGATTGTGAGCGTGCTTAAAATTTACGGCTTTGATACAAAGGCGAAGCTTCCCGACAGCGACACGGTTTTCGCGATTATGCAAAAGGACAAGAAAAAGATTTCGGGTAAGCTCAGGTTTGTCTTTCCGGTAAAAATCGGAGAGGTCATACAGACGACCGATGTGACGAAAGAGGAAATTTATTCCGCGCTCGCCTATATAGAAAGGAATTAACGCGATAAATCACGTTGCGGGCGGAAAGGCTATGGAGATTATTGTGAGAAAGAGAAATATATTCTGGGTAGTAATCGCGGCGCTGATTGTTGCCGCGGATCAATTTATAAAACATATCGTTGCCTCGTCGGTAAGTGTCGGAGAAACGCTCGCGCGCATACCGCTTATTGACATTACCTATGTTCGGAATAAGGGCGCGGCGTTTTCGATTATGTCGGGCAAGGTGTCGTTTTTGACGATTATTTCCATTGCGTTTTGCGCGGCGGCGGTGGTATACTGGATAAAAAAGAAGCCGTCGCACCCGCTTTTGTGCGCGGCGCTTACGATGATGTTCGCGGGCGCTTTGGGCAACGCCATAGACCGCGTGGCGCGCGGATTTGTGGTTGATTTTATCCGCGTCACTTTTATGGATTTTCCGGTGTTTAACATAGCCGATATTGGAATAACGGTCGGCGCGGCGCTGCTGATTTTGTATGTTATTTTGTTTGATAAAGAGGATAAAAATGCAAAAACTGATAATTAACGCGACAAAGGAGAGCGCGGGCGAGCGGCTCGATAAATTCATAGCCGACAATTCCGAAATTTCCAGAAGCTACGCCGCGAAGCTCTGCGAGGACGGCGCGGTTGTATCCGACGGCGCGGCGCTCGCGAAAAAGTACAAAGTAAGCGGCTCGGAAACGATAGAGATTTCCGTTCCCAAACCGGCTGAGCCGGAGGCGAAGCCGGAGAATATACCGCTCGATATAGTGTACGAGGACGACGACGTTATAATCGTCAATAAGCCTCGGGGAATGGTTGTTCACCCCGCGGCGGGCAACGAAACAGGCACTCTTGTAAACGGGCTTCTCTACCACTGCGGCGGCGGACTTTCGGCGATTAACGGCGTGGTGCGCCCGGGAATAGTGCATAGAATAGACAAGGATACCTCGGGACTTATAATAGCCGCGAAAAATAACGCCGCGCATCTGTCTCTTGCGGAGCAGTGGCAAAGCAGCAAGCCGCTGCGAAAATATGTTGCGCTCGTAAACGGCAACATAAAAGAGGACGAGGGGACAATAAACAAACCTATAGCGCGCCACCCGGGCGACCGTAAGAAAATGGCGGTTGTAAGCGGCGGACGCGAGGCGATAACGCATTTTAAGGTGCTTGAGAGGTTCGGACTGTACACGCTTGTCGAATGTACGCTCGAAACCGGCAGAACGCATCAGATACGCGTGCATATGGCGTCGATAGGCCACAGTATTGTCGGGGATAAGACCTACGGGATAAAAAAAGAGAGGTTTAATCTTAACGGTCAGCTTCTCCACGCAAAAACGCTCGGATTTATTCACCCCTCTACGGGCGAGCGTATGGAATTTACATCGGAGCTGCCGGATTATTTCGCAAACATACTGAATAAAATCCGAAAAGGTTAAATTTTTATTAATTTTATCGGTTGGGACTTGAATTTTTGTTCTCGGAATTGTATGATATATATTAAGGAGTTGAGTACATATGGCAAAAAAGGAATTATGCGTGATTTTCGGCGGCAAATCGCCCGAACACGCAATATCGAGAAAATCGGTGACCTCGGTACTGAATAATCTGGACAAGAAAAAGTACAATATCTCGGTGATAGGAATAACCAAGCGGGGCGAATGGTATCTTTATACCGGAGATTATGATAATATAGAAGGCGGAGAATGGGAATATGACGAGTCAAACAAGAAAAAAGCCGTGCTTTCGCCCGACGCGGCGGATAAGGCGGTACTTGTTTTTGACAAAAGCTTCGTAACGCGCATACACCCCGACGTTCTTTTTCCGGTGCTTCACGGCGAGTACGGCGAGGACGGCACTGTTCAGGGCTTGTTCGAGCTTTCGGGAATACCGTATGTCGGAATGGGCGTTATGGCTTCCGCCAACGCGATGGATAAGTTCAGCACTAAAATAATGCTTGCCGGCGCGGGCATACCTCAGGCGGACTGCGTTGGGGTAAGGACCTCGGACGATTTCGAGACGAAAATGAATGAGATTGAGGAAAAGCTCGGTTATCCGTGCTTCGTAAAGCCCGCGAGGACCGGTTCGTCGGTGGGCGTCGGGAAGGCGCACGACAGGGAGGAATTAAAAGCCGCATTGGAGAACGCGGCTAAGTTTGACAGGAAGATACTTGTCGAGGAGAATATAGACGGCCGCGAGGTAGAGTGCGCTGTTTTGGGTAATGACAAGCCGCGCGCGTCAACGGTCGGCGAGATACTGCCGACTGTTGAGTTTTACGACTTTGACGCCAAGTACAACGACAACTCAACCAAGCTCCGTATACCTGCCGATTTGCCGCCCGATACGATAGAGGAAATACGCTCATACGCAATAAGGGCGTTTAAGGCGCTTGACGGTCAGGGACTTTCAAGAGTCGATTTCTTTGTAAAAAAGAGCGACGGCTCGGTGGTTTTAAACGAAATAAACACGCTCCCCGGGTTTACGAATATAAGTATGTACCCAAAGCTATTTAACGCGGCGGGGCTGGGCTATAGCGAGCTTCTCGATAAGCTCATAGAGCTTGCGGAGGAGAGAGTGAAGTAATGGATAACAGGAGCATAGGCGTTTTTGACTCGGGTCTCGGCGGACTTACCGCCGTAAAGCAGATTATGAACGAACTTCCCGACGAGAGCATTATATATTTCGGCGACACGGGAAGAGTGCCATACGGCACACGCTCGCGCGAGACGATTTTAAAATATACCAGAGGCGATATACGGTTTCTTAAAAACTTCGACGTAAAGCTTATAGTTATTGCCTGCGGAACGGCAAGCTCCGCGGCGCTGCCGATGATTAAGGACGAGTTCGATATTCCGATAGTCGGCGTTATCGACGCGGCGGTATACGCCGCGGTAAGGGCGACGCGAAACAAAAAAATCGGCGTTATAGGCACGTCGGGAACCATAAGAAGCCGTGAGTATGAAAAGCAGATAAAGGCTTACGACAGCGAGATGCTGCCGTTTACAAAGGCGTGTCCGCTGTTTGTGCCGCTTGTTGAAAACGGACATTTCGACACGGAGGTGACAAGGCTCGTCGTCGCGGAATACCTTGAGGAAATAAAGGCGGCGGGAGCCGATACGCTGATTTTGGGCTGTACGCATTATCCGCTTCTCGCCAAGGTTATAGGCGAGTATATGGGCGAGGACGTAACGCTTATAAATTCCGGCGCGGAGGTCGCCAACTATTTAAAAAAGAAGCTCACAAACGAGGATATGCTCCGCGGCGAAAAGAATAATACGGAGCAGTACAGATATTATGTAAGCGACGATGTTTCGAGCTTTGAGGAGTTGGGCGGAATATTTCTCGAACGCGGGATAAACGGGCAGGTAGAGAGAGTTGACATTGAAAAATATTGATATGTATGATATTGAGGTAAAAAACGAGCAGGTTATCGACGGCGAAAAAGGAACCGTCGGTGAAAAAGCCGTCGGAAGCTACAATATAAAAAACGGAAAGGTCTATATAAGATATAAGAGTCCGTCTGAGTCGGTATCGACGACAATAATAGCCGGCGAAGGCCGCGCCGCCATAAAGCGCGCGGGAGATATTTCGTCGGTAATGGAGTATGTTACGGAAAAAACAACACGGTTTCTGTACCGTATGCCATACGGCACTGCCGAAATGGAAATATACACAAAAAAGCTTAAAGCCGAATTTGACGAAAACGGCGGCGAGCTTAAAATCAACTGTGTTCTTACGGTATGCGGCGAAACATACGTGAACAATATAATTGTAAGGGTAAAGGGAAGGTGAAACTGATGAATTTAAAAAGAATAATCGCGGCGGTTACGGCTTCGGCGATGATTTGCGCGTCGTTTGCGGCATATGCCGCCGAGAGCGAAACGCAGGCGGAAAGCAGCGATATTACGCTGAGCAACGAATTTATAGTTTACGACCAAATCGCGGATTTTGTGTCCGAAAATTATCTTGATTCGCAGCTCAGCAAGGAAGATATTATGCTTATGGGTATTTCAAACTACCTTAGCGGTAACGAAGAAGTCACGCTGGAGCTTTTAAAGTCAATGCTTACGAGCCTTGACCCCTACAGCGACTTTTTTACGGCTGAGGAATACATAAAATATCTTAATCAGATTAACCGAACCTTTTACGGCATAGGCGTGTACCTTGAGGAAAAGGACGGCTATGTTGAAATTACCGGCTTTGTCGAGGAGAACGGTCCCGCCGAGGAAGCGGGCTTTATGGCGGGAGATAAAATAATCGGTGTGGACGGCGAGGAAGTGGCGGGAAAGTCGCTCGACTATATAAGAGGCAAGATTATAGGCGAGCTTAATACCGAGGTTAATGTCACGGTTCTTCGCGGCGAGGAAACTGTTGAGCTTACGGGAAAAAGGGTTGCGGTGAGCCAGAATACGGTGAGCGGCGGAATAATGAAGGGCAATATCGGATATGTTGCTATAAAATCCTTCGGCACGGATACGGTTTCGGAATTTTCCGCGATGGTAGATCAGCTTCGCGAGCACGACGTTAAAAAGCTTATTCTTGACCTTCGCGACAACCCGGGAGGAATGGTTGACGCGGCGGTGGATATAGCGAAAATGATAATACCCAAGGGTGATATTGTAAAGGTGACCTACCGCGGCAGCGATGAAACGGAGTCGTACCGCTCGGAGCTTGGAAACGCGCCGTTTGATATGATAGTGCTTGTCAACGAGAACACGGCAAGCTCCTCGGAAATTCTCGCAAGCGCAATTCAGGATTCGGGCGCGGGTAAGCTCTTGGGTACGCAGACCTACGGCAAGGCTGTTATTCAGCAGCTTTATAATGTCGCTAACGGCCGCTTTGTCATAAAGCTCACAACGGGGCAGTACCTTACCAGAAAGGGACGAGAAATAAACGGAGTCGGACTCGAGCCGGACTTTACCGTTACAAATTATAAGAAAAATATAGATACCACTCAGTACACTCCTCTTGATTTCCAGAACAGATATGCCGTCGGACAAAACGGCGGCGCGGTTAAGGGCGCGAAGGAAAGGCTCGCGATGCTGGGGTACTATGACCAAAGCAACAGCGACACTGTGTTTGACGTCGAACTTCAGTCGGCAATTAAGGCGTTTCAGACCGATATAGGGCTTTCGCCCTCCGGCGTTCTCGATATTGCGACGCAGGTAAGACTTAAGGAGCAGTTTGAAAAGCTCGAAACGGTCGTTGACCGTCAGATGCAGACGGCATACGAAAAGTTTGGCGGCAACATTGAGGATTTGTATTAAAAAGCCGTTATAAAGAAGGGCTGCCGCCCTTCTTTTTTTGCGCCTGATTGCGAGCTTCTTCCGCGGTATTTTTCTTTGTGTACATTAATGTTTGAAAATTGGATATAATTAGATATACAGTAAGCCGCCTTGGGCGCGGCGCTTATATTGCGAAAGGAGATAACCAAGGAAATTATGAAAGACAAAATTTTTGGCGTTCTGCAAAGGGTCGGACGCTCGTTTATGCTGCCTATAGCGCTTTTGCCTGTCGCGGGACTGCTTTTGGGCATAGGAAGCTCGTTTACAAATGAAACAATGCTCTCCGCGTATAACCTCACACGGTTTATTCACGAGGGAACATTTCTCTACACAATTCTCGATATTATGAAATTCGCCGGCAGCGTCATTTTCGACAACCTCGCGCTGCTGTTCGCTATGGGTGTCGCGATCGGTATGGCGAAAAAGGAAAAGGACGTTGCGGCGCTTTCGGGCGCGATAGCGTATCTTATAATGAACAGCGCGATAAGCGCGCTTATTGCCGCAAACGGCGGCGTTGAGGCAATGCCCGAGAACTCTACGGCGTCGGTTCTGGGTATTACAACACTGCAAATGGGCGTTTTCGGCGGTATAATCGTGGGACTCGGCGTCGCGGCGCTGCATAACCGCTTCTATAAAATCGAGCTGCCGCAGGTTTTGTCATTCTTCGGCGGAACGCGTTTTGTGCCGATTATATGCAGCCTCGTTTATCTTATAGTCGGCGTTGTGATGTTTTACGTATGGCCGCCGGTACAAACGGGCATTTCGGCTCTGGGCAACCTTGTTTTAAATTCGGGCTATATCGGAACGTGGATATACGGCATAATCGAGCGCGCGCTTATTCCGTTCGGACTTCATCACGTGTTTTATATTCCGTTCTGGCAGACGTCTGTGGGCGGTACGGCAATGATAGACGGAACGCTCGTTTCGGGCGCGCAGAATATTTTCTTCGCCGAGCTTGCCTCAAAGGCGACGGAGGTGTTCTCCGTTTCGGCGACGAGGTTTATGTCGGGTAAGTTCCCGCTGATGATTTTCGGTCTGCCGGGCGCGGCGGTGGCGATGTACCGCTGCGCGAGACCGGAAAAGAGGAAGGCCGCGGGCGGACTTCTCATATCCGCCGCGCTTACGGCGATGATTACGGGCATAACCGAACCGCTGGAATTTACGTTCCTGTTTGTCGCGCCGGCGCTGTACGGCATACACTGTGTATTCGCGGGACTGGCGTATATGCTTATGCATATATTTAACGTCGGCGTCGGTATGACGTTCTCGGGCGGACTTATCGATATGTTCCTTTTCGGCGTTTTGCAGGGCAACGCGAAAACCAACTGGATATGGATTGTAATAGTCGGAGCGGTGTATTTCTTCCTTTACTATTTCGTGTTCAGCTTTATTATAAAGCGGTTTAACCTCAAAACCCCGGGGCGCGAAGCGGACGACGAGGAAACAAAGCTCTACACCCGCGCCGATATTAACGAAAGCAAGGGAAAGGGCAAAAAGGGCGCGTCCGGCAGCGGCGAAAGCCGTCTGATACTTCAGGGCTTGGGCGGCAAGAAGAATATATCAGACCTTGACTGCTGCGCCACAAGGCTGCGCGTAACGGTCAAGGACTCGTCTCTGGTAAACGACACAATGCTAAAAAAGAGCGGAGCGTCGGGCGTTATCCGCAAGGGCGACGGAGTTCAGGTCATTTACGGACCGCAGGTTTCGGTAGTAAAGTCACGGCTTGAGGATTATATGGAGTCGGGCGAGGACGGCGACGCGCAGACGGAAAATCCGTCGGATACGGAAAAGCCGCGACGCGATACAGGTGAGAGTAAAGAGAAGCCGCCGGAGGTTAAAATGCCCCCAAGAAAGCTGAAATCGGAGAAGATATATTCCCCCGTAAGCGGCCGCGCGATACTCTTAAAGCAGGTCGAGGACGAGGGCTTTTCAAGCGGCGTTCTCGGCGACGGAATGGCGATTGAGCCGGCGGAGGGCAAGCTGTACGCGCCGGCGGACGGAGTGGTTGACAATGTATTCGACTCCAACCACGCCATAGGAATTTTGACAGACGGCGGCGCGGAAATACTTCTGCATATAGGAATTGACACGGTGAAATTAAAGGGCAAGTATTTTCAGCTTTTTGTGCGAAAAAATCAGCGCGTCAAAAAGGGCGATTTGCTCATAAGCTTTGACATTGACTCGATAAAGCGCGAGGGTTATAAGACGACTACTCCCGCTGTTGTATGCAACAGCGGCGACTATAAGCTTTTGAAGCCGCTTTCGGTAGGCGAGGTCAAGGCGGGAGAACAGCTTTTTGAAATAACCGTATAATTTTCTCCCA
>CAYVUD010000051.1:8393-11008 GCA_964454725.1 uncultured Lachnospiraceae bacterium | reverse complement strand
CATACGCGGAGGGCGACAACGATTTTTCGCTCGTTATAAGCGCGGTTCACGGCGAAAACAGCTTTCTGTTTGCCGGCGACGCGGAAAAAGAAAGGCTGGCGGAGCTTAGCTCGCAGCTCGATTTAGAGCATACGTTCCTTAAAATGCCGCATCACGGGAACTATAATAAGGGAACAAAAGCCTTTGTAAAGAGCGTGCGTCCCAAATATACGGTTATAACCTGCAGCGATAAAAACCCGCCGGAAGAAGAAACGCTAAGCGTTTTAAAGGGCGTCGGCAGCGAGGTTTACGAAACGAGAAACGGCGACGTTACAGCGGTAAGCGACGGAAAAACAATTAAAATTTTGCAATAATTTGATTTTTCTAATTTTATTTTAATGTTTGCGCCGTATAATACAGATATTGAAAACAATAAAGGAGATGATTTTTATGGCAATAGAAGTTTTTAACAGGTACGAACACAAATATCTGCTCGATGAGGAAACCTATAAAAAGGTCATCGAGGTAATGGACGCTCATATGGAGCTTGACAAGTACAACAAAGGACACCGTCCATACACGATAGCGAATATATATTTTGACACAAATGACGATTATTTAATCCGTCACTCGCTCGAAAAGCCGGAATATAAGGAAAAGTTAAGACTCCGCGCCTACGGAGTCCCGAACGAAACCACAAAGGTTTTTCTGGAAATAAAAAAGAAATTCAACGGCATTGTAAATAAGCGCCGCACGACATTAAGATTAAAGGAAGCGTATGACTTTGTACGGACAGGCAACGCTCCGCTCCAAAAGGATTATATGAACGCTCAGGTCGTAAAAGAAATATCGTATTTTCTCAAATGCTACAGCTTAAGACCGAAGGTATATTTGGCGTATGACAGAATTGCGTATTTTGAAAAAGGCAATCCCGACCTTAGAATTTCCTTTGATCAGAATATACGCTCGCGCCGCTGCGACGTTGCTTTGGAGGACGGCGACTACGGCGAGCGGCTCTTGAACGAGGGCGTATATCTTATGGAAATTAAAACGTCGAGAGCAAAACCGCTGTGGCTTTCAAATATGCTTACGGAGCTTAATATAAAGCGCAGCAGCTTCTCAAAATACGGCACGGAATTTAAACAGTCGTTAAACGGAAAAAACCATACGGAAAATATGAAGATAGCAATATGAGGTGATGAAAATGGACGCATTATTCAACGATATTTTATCAAACACATCAAGTGAAATAACAATTTTAACGGCGGTTATAACGATGCTTACCGCAATCGTTTTCGGCGGCGCGATAGCGTTTACATACTATAAAACAAAAGATGAGGAAACGTATCAGCGCAGTATGGCGGTAACGCTTTTGATGCTACCCATAATACTGTCGGTCATAATCGTTTTCGTGGGAAGCAATATCGCCAGAGCGTTCTCGCTTGCGGGAACTCTCTCGATTATCCGCTTCAGAAGCGCGCCCGGCGACCCGAAGGATATAGGCTTTATATTTTTTGATATTGCCGCCGGACTTGCCTGCGGAGTGGGACTGTACGGCTACGGAGCGCTGTTTGTCATAGTGCTGTGCGTTCTGATGTTTATATGCGAAAAGCGCGGATTTTTCGAGAAAAAGTCGCTTCAGGAAAATTTAAAAATAACTATTCCCGAGGATCTCAATTATCAGTCCGCGTTTGACGATATACTTGAAAAGTACACGCGAAAATATTCTCTTACAAGAATTAAAACCACCGATCTCGGCTCGCTTTTTGAGGTATGCTATCACGTTGTGATGAAAGACGATCAAAACGAGCAGGAATTTTTAAACGAACTGCGCTGCCGCAACGGTAATCTGAACATAGTTCTCGCCGTTGCGCCGAGCGGTATCAAGCAATAATGAAAGGAATGATAAAAATGAAAAAAATTATTTCCGTACTGTTGTCTATGGCGTTGGTTGTTACCGCGGTAGCGGCCTGCTTCGCCGCGGACAATGACGAATGGAAAAACAACACGGGTACGATAAACCTCGACGAAATGACCGTCACGGGTGACGGCATAGAGGTAGACGGCAATACGATTTTGATTTCACAGGGCGGCGATTTTACCGTAACGGGAACGCAAAGCGACGGAATGATACGCGTAAACACGGAGGATAAGGTAAAATTAAGGCTCAGCGGAATGTCGCTTACCAACACAACGGGTCCGGCGATTTTCTTTGAAAACACGGAAAAGGGATTTATAACCGTAACGGAAAACACCGAAAACTTTTTGACCGACAGCTCGCAATATTCCGTTGACGACGCGGACGCGGCGCTTTTCTCAAACGATGATTTGGAAATAAAGGGCGACGGCTCTCTTACCGTAAACGGAAATTATAAGCACGGCATAGCGAGCGATGACGATTTGACCGTTGAAAACGGCGTAATCACGATAAATTCGGCGGAACACGGCTTAAAGGCGAACAATGATATTAATATTACCGGCGGAACGCTTAATATAACGGCTGAAACGGGAAAAGGAATTAAAGCGGGCGAAACGCTTACCGTTGACGCGGGAACAATAAATATCGTATCCCAAGAGAGCGAGGGAATGGAAAGCAAAGGCACGATTACAATAAACGGCGGCGATATTAATATTAA
>CAYVUD010000051.1:0-8293 GCA_964454725.1 uncultured Lachnospiraceae bacterium | reverse complement strand
CAGGGTAATCCGCCCGAAATGTCGGACGGCGAAATGCCGCAGAACGGTCAGCCGCGCGGTGACGAAAACGGCGAAATGCCGCAAATGCCGGACGGCGAAGCGCCGCAGGGCGATCGTATGCAGGGCGGCGGTATGCGCGGCGGCGAGAACGTAGACGATGAAACGGCGGCGGCGCACGCGATTACAATTAACGGCGGAAATATTTATGTAAAAGCGGGCGGCGACGGAATCGACTCTAACGGAAGTCTTACGATTACGGGCGGAAAAATCGTAATCGACGGTCCCGAAAGCAGCGGCGACGGTCCGTTGGACAGTATGGGAGATATATCGATTACCGGCGGCGAGATAATAACGGTTTCAAGCGCGGGAATGTTACAGCTTCCGCAGGACTCCGAACAAAATATATTAAGCGTATATTTTGACGGACAGGGCGCGTCGGGCGATGAAATAACGATTAAAGACAGCGACGGCGGCGAGGTTATGACGCATACCGCCTCGTGCAGATATTCGGCTTTGGTATACTCCTCTCCCGAGCTTGCGTCGGGCGAGAGCTACAGCGTTTACGTCAATGGCGAGCTTAAGGAAACGGTCGCTGTATCGGACGGTATAACCTCCGCCGGCACAGCGCGGGGACAAACGCAGGGCGGCGGACAGCTTAAAGGAAACAAGCAGCAGAGCGATAAAGGAATATCCGTGTCGCTTGACGGCAAAAATATACGTTTTGACACAAGCCCCGTTATTAAAAACGACACAACGCTTGTCGGATTCCGCGCGATATTGGAGGCGCTCGGCGCCGAGGTGTCGTGGGACGGCGAAACGCAGACAGTAACGGCGGAAAAAGACGGTATAAGCATTGTTTTGAAAATCAATTCGACCGCCGCGACGGTAAACGGCGAGGAAAAAACGCTGCTTACCGCTCCCGAAATTATAAACGACTCGACTATGATACCTGTTCGGTTTATTTCGGAACAGCTCGGTATGAATGTCGATTGGGACGGCGAAACACAATCAATTACGATTACTTCCGAATAGTATTTACGGGCGGCGTCCTGCCGCCCGATATTTACATTTTAAATATAATGTGATATGATAGGATAAAGGGGTGGGATATATGCGAATACTCGTGGTTGAGGACGAGCGGGATTTAAACCGCGTTATATCCAAACGGCTTATGAAAGAGGGATACACCGTGGATAGCTGCTTTGACGGCGAGGAAGCCTTGGATTATATGGAAACGGGCGAATTTGACGCTGTTATTTTAGATATAATGATGCCTAAGCTGAACGGTATTGAGGTAGTGAAGGCTATGCGCGCGAAGAAAAATACAACGCCCGTTTTGTTCCTGACGGCAAAGGACAGCGTAAGCGACCGCGTAACGGGTCTGGACGCGGGCGCGGAGGATTATCTTGTAAAACCGTTCGCCTTTGAGGAGCTTTTGGCGCGTATAAGAGTAATGCTCAGGAAGCAGGCGAACGAGGTCACAAATACTTTCAATATAGCCGATTTGCGGGTGGATATCGCGACCAGACAGGTACGGCGCGGCGACGATAAGATAGATTTGTCGGCAAAGGAATTCGACATACTCGAATATCTTATCAGAAACAAGGGAATTGTCCTCTCGCGCGAGAAAATCGAAAATCACGTTTGGAATTTCGATTACAGCGGAGGAACAAATGTTGTTGACGTATATATACGCTATCTGAGGAAGAAAATCGACGATCCTTACGAAAACAAGCTAATTCACACCATTCGCGGAGCGGGATATGTTCTCAGGGAGGAAGTATGAGAAAATTATCTATTAAACTAAGGGTTTCGATATGGTACACGCTTATTATCGCGGTCATATCCCTGATTACGCTGTTCGCGATGCTGTCCGTAAGCGAAAAGGTTCTTATAAACGACGCGAAGGATAAAATCGTACACGCGGTGGACAATCTCGCCGACCCGCCCAAGGAAAACGCGTCGAACACAAAAAAAGGGGATATTCCGCCCGCGCGGAACGATGAACGTATGGATATTGGGAAAATGCCGCAGTTTCGCTTTTTTGAAAACGGCGTTCACACCGCGGTGTTCGACAGCGGGCATAACCTGATAGCCGGCTCGATTCCGTTTGAGTTTGCCGACGAAATATCGCTCGCGGATTTTGAGCTGAAGGAAAAAACATACAACGGAGAGAGATTTCTGACTTACGTCAGGCAAAGAAGCGGTCAAGGCGAGGACGAAAACTGGGTCGTGGGCGTAGTTTCGGTAGCCGACGAGAGCAGTATGCTCCGAAGCGTTACAAAAACCAATCTGATATTGCTCGCGATTTTGATAATTGTCGCGGGACTCGGAGGTTTCCTGATTTTACATCAGGCGTTTAAGCCTGTAAACAGAATAAGCAATACGGCGAGGGACATAAGCGAGAGCAACGATTTGTCGCAGCGTATCGCGCTCGGAGAAGGCAAGGACGAGATATACAGTCTTGCCCGAACCTTTGACGAAATGCTTGACAAAATAGAAACCACGCTTGAAAACGAAAAACAGTTTACCTCCGACGCGTCTCACGAGCTTAGAACTCCTGTCGCGGTGATTACCTCCGAGTGCGAGTACGTTCTTGATTGCGCGGACAGCTTAGAGGACGCGAAGGAGTCGGTCGAGTCGATTAAACGGCAGTCGGATAAAATGTCAAAGCTCATTGACGAGCTTTTGACAATGACGAGAATGGACAGGAACACCCAAAGGCTGAATTTTGAAGATGTTGATATAAGCGAGCTTCTGTCCTTTGTATGCGACGAGCAGGAGGAAATCCACGACAGCTCAAAAACGCTTGTGCGTTCCATCGCGCCCGATATACACTCAAACGCCGACCATCTCCTTTTGACAAGGCTGTTTATAAATCTCATATCAAACGCTTATCAGTACGGAAAAGACGGCGGAACGATTACGGTCACGCTTGAGAAGGATAACAGCAACATAGTATTTTCGGTTGCCGACGACGGTATCGGCATCGCGAAAGAGCATTTGCCCAAAATCTGGGAGCGTTTCTATCAGGTGGACAGCTCGCGGACAAACGGAAGTATGGGGCTTGGACTTTCAATGGTTAAATGGATAGCCGAATGTCATAACGGTACGGTTACGGTTGAAAGCGAGCTTGGAAAGGGAAGCAGGTTTGTATTTGTTATGCCTGAAAATAAAGACGATAAATATAACGGGAATACAGCTTAAAACGGAGCGCCGCCAAACGCGGCGCTTTTTGTTTCGCAAAAAATGTAAAATATTTCACAAAGGACCGCACAGCCCGACGCCGCGCGGCTTTTCGCGTTTTTAAAAATTATGTCGAAGGATTTTATGCTTTCGACAACCGTATTTGACAAATTTCTTTTACGCTTCGGAGTATAATTAATCGTGAGGTGAGGGTCATGGTTATATATGCCGATGTACTCTTTCTTGTGAATTTCATATTTAACTATCCGGCGCTTTTGGTTCTCGGCAAAGCGATGAAGCTGCGCGTAAGACAATGGCGGATATGCGCCGGCGGCGCGGTCGGCGCGGCGGGCTCCACACTGATTTTCTGCGCCGCGCATAGTACGCTATGGAAATTACCGCTCGCGTTTTTAATGATTTTGTGCGCGTATGGGCGGCGGGGGAAACAGACGTTTTCGGTTTTCGCGGCGTTTTTGGTTATAATGGCGGCGGTTTCCGGATTGACGGCGGCGCTTGCAAGCGCGGTTTCAGCCGGCGGCGCGATAAGCAACGGAATCGTATATTTCGACATTTCCGGCAGACTTTTGTTTGCGATTTTGCTTGCGGCGTATCCGGCGGTATGCCTGCTGTCGAAGGGACTCCGCGCGCGGAAAAACAGAAGAATATATCCGGCTGTAATAGAACGGGCGGGACGGAGCGTATGCGTCGGGGCGCTTTTTGACAGCGGAAATAAGCTCAAAGAACCCATAACCGGCAGACCGGTTGTTGTTGCCGAATGGGACGCGGTAAAAAATTTATTTGAGTCGCCTCCCGAATTTTCACATCTTCCGGAAAAAATGGAGGAATACCGTTTGTGGCTCATACCGTACAACGCGCTCGGAAAAACCGGCGGAAGAATATTCGCGTTTCCGGCGGACAGAATAAAAATAGAGAACCAAATCACCGAACGGGTGTTTATCGGAGTAACAAATCAGACATTTTCAAGGGAATATCAAGCGCTTTTAAACGCGGATTTAATATAGAAGGAGTTTGGACGATGGATTTTTTAAGGAGATTGAGCAGAAGATTTGTCTGCATAGGAACAGCGCCGCTTCAGGAGGACATTTTTTACATAGGCGGAAGCGACACGCTGCCGCCGCCTCTCTCGAAGGAGGAGGAAGCCGAAATTATGGAAAAGCTCGCCAACGGCGACGCGAGCGTAAAGGCGACGCTGATAGAGAGGAATTTAAGGCTTGTGGTTTATATAGCGCGCAAATTCGAGAACACGGGTATCTACGTTGAGGATTTAATTTCGATAGGCACAATAGGTCTTATAAAGGCGATAAACACGTTTAAGCCGGACAAGAAGATAAAGCTCGCGACATACGCCTCGCGCTGCATAGAAAACGAAATTCTTATGTATTTGCGGAAAAATTCAAATATGAGGAGCGAGGTTTCGATAGACGAGCCGCTGAACGTCGATTGGGACGGAAACGAGCTGCTCCTGTCCGACATACTCGGCACGGATAACGATATTATCTGCCGAGGCATTGAGGAGGAGGTCGATAAAAAGCTTTTGGAAACAGCCCTTACAAAGCTTTCGGGGCGCGAACGGCAGATAATGGAAATGCGGTTCGGACTTCACAACAGAAAGGAAAAAACGCAGAAGGAGGTCGCGGATTTACTCGGTATATCGCAGTCGTATATATCCAGGCTTGAAAAAAGAATAATAGGCAGATTAAAGAAGGAAATAGCGAAAATGAGCTGATACATATTCGGTCATACTATGTACATAGCCGCGGGAGCGGCTTAAACTCAAGGAGGAAAAGGGTATGACCAACAAAGTGGAAATTTGCGGAGTGAACACGTCAAAGCTTCCGACGCTTACAAAACAG
The DNA here is from genome assembly GCA_964454725.1 of uncultured Lachnospiraceae bacterium. Lineage (GTDB taxonomy): Bacteria > Bacillota > Clostridia > UBA1381 > UBA1381 > JALEPO01. The sequence goes on along the minus strand of CAYVUD010000051.1, from coordinate 3,233 downwards.
GAAAAAGACGAGCTGTTTATAAAAATAAAGGCGGGGGATACAGAGGCTCGGGAAAAGTTTGTTTACGGCAATCTGCGCCTTGTCCTGAGCGTTATCCAGCGGTTCAGCAACCGCGGCGAAAACGCGGACGATTTGTTTCAGGTGGGGTGTATAGGTCTTATAAAGGCAATCGATAATTTTGATTTGAGTCAGGGCGTGCAGTTTTCAACGTATGCCGTGCCTATGATAATAGGCGAGATAAGAAGGTATTTGAGAGACAATAACTCTATAAGAGTCAGCCGTTCCTTAAAGGATATAGCGTATAAGGCGCTGCATATAAAGGAAAGGCTCATAAACGAGAACTCGAAGGAGCCGACAATTTCCGAAATAGCGAAGGAAATGGATTTGCCGAAAGAGGACGTTGTGTTCGCGCTTGACGCCATAGCCGACCCCGTTTCGCTGTTTGAGCCGATATATCACGACGGCGGCGAGGCGATATACGTTATGGATCAGGTCAGGGATACGAAAAACGTGGACGAAAACTGGCTTGAAAATATCGCTCTCTCCGAGGCGATGAAGCATATTGACGAGCGGGAAAAGCATATATTAAACCTGAGATTTTTTCAGGGACGCACACAGATGGAGGTCGCGGAGGAGATAGGAATATCGCAGGCGCAGGTATCGCGGCTCGAAAAAAACGCGCTCAAACAGCTAAGAAAATACGTATGAATACAAAAAGGCGCTCAGTTAAGAGCGCCTTTTTGCGTTCGCGAGAAAAATTTAACAAAAATATTCAAATAAAACTTGAAATTCTGTGCGGATTGGTGTATAATAGATTATATATTGTAACCGAAATCGTACAGGAGGAAAAAGTGATGATAAGCAAGGCGTTTCAAAATATCGTAACACAGATGGCTGATGTTTTTCCGAAAAAATTCGGTATCGCGGATTCGCAGGGACTTGTTCTCGCGTATAACGGCGCGGAACCGCACCCGGATATAATGGATAACCTGGTATACGCGGCGACAAACAGCGAAAAGCTTTTATTTAAGGACGGCTATACCGTGAGGGTAATGTCCAACAAGCCCTATTCCGAATATATTGTATATGTCGAGGGAACCGACGAGGTTTCAAAGTATTGCTGCAACGCCATAGCGGTGGCGGCAAATAACGTGCGGTACTATTACGACGAGAAGTACGACAAGACAAACTTTATGCAGAATATCATTTTTGATAATCTGCTTGCGTTTGACCTTCATCAGAAGGCGAGAGAGCTTCACGTGGATATAGACGTTCCAAGAGCCGTGTTCTATATAAAGGTAGTCGGCGGCGGAGAACACAGCATTTACGAGGTAGTGCGTAATATGTTCCCCGACAAGGAAAAGGATTTCGTCATAAATATCGATACGAACAATATCGTGCTTATAAAGGAGCTTAAAGAGGTTTCAACCTCCGAGGAGCTTGAGAGTATGGCGCAGTCCATTCTCGATACGATAAACTCCGAAACGATGAATACCGTGCTTATCGGTCTTTCAACGGTTGCGGTAAATATTGACGAGCTTAACAGTTCCTACAAGGAGGCGCAGATAGCGCTTGAGGTCGGCAAGGTATTTGACGAGGAAAAGTATATTTTAAACTACGACAATCTCGGAATAGGCAGACTTATTTATCAGCTTCCGATAAAGCTCTGCGAGCTGTTTTTGCAGGAGGTATTCAAAAAGGGCGGAATTGAAACGCTCGACGACGAAACCATACTTACAATCAATAAATTCTTTGAAAACGACCTTAACGTCAGCGAGACCTCGCGTCAGCTCTTCGTCCACAGAAACACGCTCGTTTACAGACTTGAGAAGATCTATAAGCTTACCGGACTGGATCTGAGAAAGTTTGACCAGGCGATAGTATTCAAGGTAGCGATGATGGTTCATAAGTATCTCGCTTCAAATCCGATGAAGATATAATTCGCGAAACGAAAAAACGGGGGGTAAGGGCACAGCCCTTGCCCTTTTTAATGGCAATAAATTCAGTTATGGAGGGAAATAAATGACGGAAAAAGGCAAAATTACGCTTACGGCTGTTATAACGGCGGCGGCGACGTTTACGGTTACGGTCGCGGGCGGAACGGTTTTGGATAAATTCACAAGGTATCTGCCCAAGAGCGATCCTTGGAAGGCGTTCGCGGATAAGCTTGATATTATCGACGAGTATATTGACGGTAATTATATAAACGATTACGATAAAAACGAAATGCTTGAAAGCGCGTTAAAGGGCTACGTGGACGGACTTGACGAGCCGTACAGCAAATATTATCCCGCGGACGACTTTGAGAGCTATATGGAGAATATCGAGGACAGCTATGTCGGGATAGGCGTTGTCATATCTGTTGACGATAACGGCAATATAATCGTTGTATCGCCGTTCGAGGACAGCTCGGCGTATGAAGCGGACGTTCGCCCCGGCGACATTATCGCCGCGGTTGACGGAGTTGAGTATGACGATATGGAGGAGGCAGTAAAGCATATTAAAAACGGCGAAGAGGGAACAACGGTGGATATTACGTTTATCCGCGGCGGAGAAATTATTGAAAAGACGATTGAGCGCCGTCAGATCTCCTCCGACTCGGTAAAATCGGAAATGCTTGACTCCGGCATAGGCTACGTGAGAATAAGCTCGTTCAATATGAATGAAAAATCGAGCGACGAGGACACGTTTACGGAGTTTAAGGAAGAGGTCGAGTCGCTTCGGTCGCAAGGAATGGAGAAGATGATAATCGACCTTCGCGACAACCCCGGAGGTATACTGCAGATTTCGTGCGATATTGCCGATATGCTTCTTCCCGAGGGGATTATAACGTATGTAGAGTACAAGGACGGCAGTCGGGAGGACTATAATTCCGACGCTGAGGAGCTTGATATACCGATTGCGGTTCTGATAAACGAAAACAGCGCGAGCGCCTCCGAGGTGCTTACCGGCGCGCTTAAGGACTATAAGAGAGCGACGGTTATAGGCAAGAAGAGCTACGGAAAAGGAATAGTTCAGACGGTGTTCCCGTTTACGGACGGTTCGGGAATTTCGCTTACGGTCGCGAAATATTATTCGCCCAACGGCGTATGTATACAAGATATAGGAATCGAGCCGGATATTGAGGTCGATATGCCCGAGGAATACGAGGGAATGTACGCGTCAATGGTGGAGCGCGATAAGGATACGCAGCTTCAAAAGGCGATCGAGGTGCTGAAATAAAGCGCAAAAAA
>CAYVUD010000050.1:0-11070 GCA_964454725.1 uncultured Lachnospiraceae bacterium | reverse complement strand
ATTTTGGTTATGATTATGTACGGATAAAGGAAGCGCGCTGTTTTCTATGGAAAACAACGCGCTTCCGTCCGCGCGAGCGGAGTTATCCGGCATTCCTTATTATTTTCATCGCTTCTTCCGTCACGTCTGTCTTTGCGTCAAGACGGTGAATACGCTCGTCGCGGCGGAACCACGTAAGCTGACGCTTGGCGTAGCGGCGCGAGCTTTGCTTTATCAGCTCCGCCGTTTCCGAAAGAGTGCGGCTGCCGTCGAGATAATCCATTATCTCCTTATAGCCTATGCCCTGCATCGAGGTCATAGCCCGCGTACAGCCCATTTCAAGAAGCCCTTTAACCTCGTCCACAAGCCCGTTTTCGAGCATTATATCCACTCTGCGGTTTATCCTGTCATAGAGCGCGTCCCTGTCCCACTCGATCGTAAACATTATCGGACTGTACCGGCTCTCGCGGCGTTTTGTCATTTCCTGATGCTCGGAAATAGGTATTCCCGTTACGCGGTAAAACTCGATCGCGCGTATAACGCGCCGCACATTGTTCGGGTGGAGCCGTTCTGCCGAAACGGGGTCAAACTCGCTCAGTATTTCAATTAATTTACCGTTTCCTTCCTTTTTTGCCGTTTCCCGAAGCTCCGCGCGTATACGGCTGTCCGAGTCTATCTCGCCGAATTGAACGTCGTTTATGACGGAATTGATATATAACCCCGTTCCGCCCGCCATTACCGGTGTTTTGCCGCGCGACACGATTTCGGCGATAGTCCTGTGCGCCGCTTTTGCATAGTCGGCAACGCTGAAATTCTCTCTCGGGTCAACAAAGCCGATAAGGTGGTGCGGTACTGCCGAGCGCTCCTCTTTTGTCGGTTTTGCCGAACCGACGTCCATATATTTATAAATCTGCATACTGTCCGCGCCGACTATTTCGCCGTCAAGACGTTTTGCCAATTCGATAGCCAAAGACGTTTTGCCCGACGCCGTCGCGCCCGCGACAACTATTATGGGTATTTTACACAATTCGCTTAAATTCCTTTTCAATCTCTTTTTTGGACATAGCTATTACTATCGGTCTGCCGTGAGGACAGGTGTTGATATTCTCGAGCCTGAACACGTTCCGCGCGAGCGTTTCCATTTCCTTGAGGCTCATACGCATATTCGCCTTAATCGCCGACTTACACGCTATTGTGTAAAGCAGCCGCTGATTTTTCTCGGTTATAAGCTCCTTTTTCGACTCCGCCGCCTGTGAAACAAGCTCCAGCAAGAGCGGCTCGACGTCGCCCGCCTCAACGCCGACGGGAACGCTTCGCACAAGCACGGCGCTGTCGCCGAACACCTCCGTTTCAAAGCCCAGTTCGTCAAAAAGCGGCTTGTTCTCCAAATACGCCCCAAGCTCCGCGCCGGTCATATTCACCGCCTCCGGCTCCAGTAAAATCTGAGAATAAATCTCCCTTTTATCCAGAGAGTCCTTTAATTCCTCATACTTTAAGCGCTCGTGCGCCGCGTGCTGGTCGATAAGAAGCATTTCGTCATTTTTCTCGACTATTATATACGTGTCGAAAATCTGACCGATAACCTCAAAATACTCGTCAATAAAAATATTTTTTTCCGCCTTTGCGTCCTCTTTTGCGGCAGGCTCGGTATCGGCGGCGGGAACGGCTTGTTTTTTCTCTTCGGTCTTATTTCGCGGCTCGGTATACGCCTTATATTCCGACGCTCTCCCGCCTATTTTCGGGCTTGAGTCCGCGACATACGCGCGGCTTTGCGGAGTATCGGCAAGATAGCCGTACTTTTCCCTAAGCGACGCTTCTTTTTTTGCCTCGTCGCTCCGTTCGCGCGACAGCTCGCGCAAAACAAGCGCGTCGCGCTTGTTCGCCTCCTCGCGCATCTGCGGCGACTCCTTTATCGACCGCGCGAAATCGTTAAGCGTCAGCTGAGTCTTAATTTCGCGCGTTGTTTCCTTTTCGCTCCGCTCGATTTTGGGGACGTTGGGGAGCGCGTAGAGCGCGTTTTTGACAGCGTAATACACCGCGTGGTAAATATCCTTTTCGTTTGAAAATTTAACCTCCAGCTTTGTCGGGTGGACGTTTATATCCACAAGCTCGGGATTAATCTCCAAATTTAATACAGCCATCGGGAATTTGCCTATCATAACCTGATTTTTATACGCCTCCTCAACCGCGTGAATAATCAGGGGGCTTTTAATATATCTCTTATTCACGAAAAAGCTCTGATAATTGCGGTTGGGGCGCGAAACATTTCCCTTGCCGATAACTCCCGTGACCCGCACCGCCTCGTAGCTTTCGTCCACGTTTATTACCGCGTTTGCGTAGTCCTTGCCGTAAACGGTGTAAACGGCGTTTTTAAGCAAATTATCGCCGGAGGAAAAGAGCTTCTCCTTGCCGTCGGTTATGAGCTTAAACGAAATCTCGGGGCGCGCCAGAATAAACCGCGACATAATATCCGTTATATATCCCGCCTCGGTCGCGTCCTTCTTCATAAACTTAAGTCTGGCGGGCGTGTTGTAAAACAAATTTTCCACAGTAATCGAGGTGCCGTTGGGGACTCCCGCCGACTCCGACGATTTAATATCGCCGCCCTCGCAGATAACGCATACGCCCTCGCTGTCCTCTTCGCGCTTGGTGTAGAGCGTGACCTTCGCCACCGCGCCTATGCTCGACAGCGCCTCGCCGCGAAAACCGAGCGTATAAATCGCGTTAAGATCGCCGCCGGTTTTGATTTTGCTTGTCGCGTGGCGCAAAAAGCAAATTTCCGCGTCCTCCGCGCTCATACCGGAGCCGTTGTCGCTTACGCGCATATACATCGAGCCGCCCTTTTTAATCTCGACCGTTATATTGGTTGCGCCCGCGTCAATGCTGTTTTCGACAAGCTCCTTTATAACGCTCGACGGCCGCTCAACGACCTCGCCCGCCGCGATTTTATTTGAAATTTCCGTATCGAGAATATGTATCTTTCCCATAATTTACTCTTCCTTTGCCTTTTTGCTCAGTTCAAACAGCTTATTCATCGCCTCGATTGGCGTAAGCGTCGTAACGTCGAGCGTTCTCAGCTCGTTGGCGATTTCGTTTGCCGCGTTATCGGCAAAATCGAGCTGAAAGGACTCCTCCTCCCGACGCTTATCTGTTTTCCCCGCCTCGTGTATTTCGCCGTTTTCTATCCGTTTTAAGATTTTTTTCGCCTCCGTTATAACCTCCGGCGGCACTCCCGCAAGCGCCGCGACCTCTATGCCGTAGCTGTCGTCGGTGCCGCCGCGCACGATTTTACGCAGAAATGTTATATCGTCGCCGCGCTTTTTAACGGCAATATTGTAGTTTTTAACGCCCTCGAGCTTATCCTCGAGCGCGGTAAGCTCGTGATAATGCGTCGCGAAAAGCGTTTTCGCGCCTATCCTCTTTTTGTTCTGTATATATTCCGCCACCGACCACGCTATGGAAAGTCCGTCAAACGTGCTTGTGCCTCTGCCTATCTCGTCCAGGATAATGAGCGAGTTTTTCGTCGCGTTCTTTAAAATATTGCTTACCTCGCTCATTTCGAGCATAAACGTGCTTTGTCCCGAGGCGATGTCGTCCGACGCTCCCACGCGCGTAAAAATCTTATCGACAACGCCTATCAGCGCCGATTTCGCCGGAACGAAGCTTCCTATCTGCGCCATAAGCGTTATAAGCGCCGTCTGGCGCATATACGTGGATTTTCCCGCCATATTCGGACCTGTTATTATCACCATACGGTTATCGTCCGTATCGAGCGTCGTATCGTTCGGGACAAACATCGTATCGCTTGCCATTTTCTCAACGACAGGGTGCCTGCCCTCCTTAATATCTATAACGCCCGACTCCGTGATACGCGGCATTGTGTAGTTGTTTTTGTACGCGGTTTCGGCAAGCGAACAGAGCGTGTCTGTGAGCGCGATTATATGCGCCGCGCGTTTTAACCGCTCTATTTCGCCCGCGACGCTTTTCCTCACATCGTCGAAAATGCGCGACTCCAGCGACGCTATCCTCTCCGACGCGCCGAGAATTGTGTTTTCTATCTCCTTCAGCTCCGGAGTTATATACCTTTCGCAGTTCGCGAGAGTCTGTTTTCTTATATACGTTTGCGGCACGTCCGCGATATTGGACTTTGTGACCTCGATATAGTAGCCGAAAACCTTGTTGTAGCCCACGCGAAGCTTAGATATACCCGTCGCCTCGCGCTCCTTTGCCTCGAGAGAGGCGAGCCACTTTGTACCGTCTGTCATAGCCTCTCTTAATTTGTCTATCTCCTCGCTGTAGCCCGTCTTTATAACATTTCCGTCCTTTACGCTTATCGGCGGCTCATCATTTATCGCGCTGTCCAAAAGCTCTCTTACGTCCGATAAAATGTCAAAATTCTTTGACGCGCCCGAGAGCATTTGCGACTTCGCGCCCGAGAGCGCCATTTCAAGCTCCGGAAGCTTGGTAAGCGTGAGCTTTAGGGAAACCAAGTCCCTCGGAGTCGCGGTCGAGAGCGACAGGCGGCTTATAATTCTCGATATGTCATATGTTCCCGAAAGAATCGCGCTAAGCTCGTCCCTGAGCATAACATTGTCGTTAAGCTCCTTAACGGAATGGAGCCTTCTGTTTATCTCGACGGTGTTGACGAGCGGCTTTTCAACCCACTGTTTTAACATTCTCGCGCCCATAGACGTTTTTGTGTTGTCGAGGACCCATAAAAGCGAGCCGCGCTTGGACTTGTCGCGCATCGTTTCGGTTATCTCCAGGTTTCGCCTTGTCGCCATATCCAAATCCATATACATATTCACATCATACGACGAAAGCTTGTTTATGTACGAAAGCCCCGATTTCTGCGTATGCTCGATATACGCGAGCATCGCGCCCGTCGCGATAAGCGACGCGCGGTTGTTGTCTATGCCCAAATCCTTCGCGCTCTTATTAAACTGTCGCGAAATTCTGTCCTCGGCGTCGGTGTTTAAAAAGAACGCCTCGTCCTTGATTTCGGGAGTTATATGAAACCTCAGCTCGGTCTCCGCCGAAAGCTCTTTCGCGGCGCGCTCGTTTAAAAGTATCTCGCGCGGCTCGTAGCGCGCGATTTCGTTAATCGCCATATCCGGCGAGCCAACCTCGGTAGTGTACAGCTCTCCCGTGGAAATATCGGAAACGGCAATACCCAGCTTATCCGCCAAGGCGTATATGACGGCGAGGTAATTGTTGTTTTTCTCGTCGAGAAGCGCCTCGTCGATTATCGTTCCGGGCGTGACCACCCTTATGACCTCTCTTTTTACGATGCCCTTGGCAAGCTTCGGGTCCTCCACCTGCTCGCATATGGCGACCTTAAAGCCCTTTTCGATAAGCTTCGCTATATAAACGGACGCGCTGTGAAAAGGAACGCCGCACATAGGCGCGCGTTCCTTCATTCCGCAGTCCTTGCCCGTAAGCGTTATTTCCAGCGCCTTCGACGCTTTTATCGCGTCGTCGAAAAACATCTCGTAAAAGTCGCCCAGACGGTAGAAGAGTATGCAGTCGGAATACTCGTCCTTGGTATTGAGATACTGCGCCATCATCGGCGTTAATTGCTCTTTCGCCATTTCCTTATCCTCATCTTTGCGTATCGATAAATTATGAGTTTTCAGCAGCAGCCGCCGCAGGTTGAACAGTTGTGCGTACAGTTGGGATCCTGACCGGTAATATAGAAATTCAAAATTTGGTTTACTTGGTTTACCATAGCGTCAAACTCGCGCTTGGCGTCGATATACGCCTTTATCGTCTCGCTCTTTTCAAGAAGAGCGTCAAACGCCTCGTTGTTTTTCTTAACCGCGTCCTCGCGCGAAATATCGCCCTTTTGCATATCGCGGGCGAGGTTCATACGCCGCATATTAAACTCCTTTAAAAGCTCCTTAGCCTCGTCGTCCGCCTCCTGCGCGATTTCGGCTTTCTTTACTCTCGCCATTTCCTCGCTTGACTGAATCAATTCGCCAAGCTCTCTTGCTTTCTCTGTTATATCCATCATTTTTCATATCTCCTTAATTTATTATTTCACCCATAAGGCTCCATATTCTTGCCTCGGTGATTTTTACGTCAACATATTTTCCCGTAAGCGATTTGCCGCCCTTAAAATTCACGATTTTCGCGCTGTCCGTGCGTCCCGTGAGCATATCCTTATCCGTTTTGCTCTCGCCGTCAACGAGTACGCGCTCGATACGTCCGACATACGCCGTGTTTTTACGCTTTGAAATCTCGTTTTGCGCCTCTGTCAAACGGTTGAAATTTTTGTGTATCTCCTCGTCCGTCAGCGCAAAATCCAGCTTCGCCGCCGGAGTTCCCTCGCGGCGGGAATATATAAACGAAAAAATCTGGTCAAACTCAACCGTCTTTACAACGTCGAGCGTTTCCTCAAAGTCCTCGTTCGTTTCCGTCGGGAACCCGACTATAATATCCGTCGAGAGCGCAATGCCGGGAATTTCACGCTTAACCTTGTCTATAAGCTCTAAATAACGCTCCTTTGTATAATTTCGGTTCATCTGCTTCAAAATCCTGTTTGAGCCTGCCTGAAACGGCAGATGAAGCTGCTTGCATACCTTGCCGCAGTCGCGCATAGCCGCTATAAGCTTATCGCTCAAATCCTTGGGGTGCGAGGACATAAACCGTATACGTTCGACTCCCTCGACCTCGTTTACCATTCTGAGAAGATCGGAAAAATCAATATCCCTGTCCAAATCGCGCCCGTAGGAATTGACGTTCTGACCGAGCAGCGAAATCTCGCTGCAACCGCCCGCCACAAGCTCCCCGACCTCCTTTAAAACAGCCTCCGGCTCGCGGCTTCGCTCGCGTCCGCGCACATACGGGACAATACAGTACGAGCAGAAATTATTGCAGCCGTACATTACCGAAACCCACGCCTTTTGCGCCCTGTCCCTCAAAATGGGAACGTCCTCGCAAATCTCGCCGTCGCTTGAATGTATATCGACAACCGTTTTTTTCTCGTGTATCGCGCGGTAGAGAAGCTCGGGCATAGCGTAAAGAGCGTGCGTGCCGAAAATCAAATCAACGTGGCTGTGTACCTTTTTGATTTTCTCCGTTATATGCTCCTGCTGAACCATACAGCCGCAGATACCGATTATCATATCGGGGCGCGACTCCTTAATATGCTTTAGGATACCGAGCCGCCCGAACACCTTCTGTTCCGCGTTCTCCCTTACGGCGCAGGTGTTGTAGATTACCAAGTCCGCCTTTTCGCTCTCGTCCGTAAACCCAAACCCCGCCTCTTTAAGCATACCGCGTATGCGCTCGGTGTCGTTTTCGTTTTGCTGACAGCCGTATGTTTCGGTATGAGCGAGTCTCGGTCTGCCGTACTCCGCGGCAAACCGCTCGTTGTCCTCGCGGAGCCTCAGGGTAAACTCGCGCTCCCTGAGCATTTGTTCCTCTGTTACTGATTTTGCCATTATACCTCACCGAAATTAAAATTCATAGTCAACCACGCGCCGCTCCGCGACGTAAGGCTTTACGTAAGCCGCCCCGACCGCCTTGTGCGCGGGGTGGATTTGATAAGCGCTCAAATCCTCCGCCGACTTGAACGTCGAAACAAGAACGACGTCCGAAGCCGAATCGGAGCCTTCAAAATTAAGCCCTACCTCAATGTCCTCGATAAAATCTATCTTGTCCTTTAACGCCTCGAGATTTTCCTTTATAGCCTTCGCCCTCTCAAGCTTATCGGGCGATTCCGCCATTCTCCACATAACTATATGACGCACCATATATAAAAACTCCTTTTTCCGTTTTACCGCCGCCGTGTTATCGGCGCTCCTATAATTATATCACATTTTCGCCTTTTTTTCAACTATAATTTTAGCTCGCCCATAACCTTGCCGATCGGCTCGTTTATTACAAGGTCAGCCTTGGAGTCGAGCGGTGTTTTCGACTTGTTTATCAAAACGAGCTTGTCGCCCATATAATGGTACACAAAGCTCGCCGCCGGATAGACCGTTAAGGACGTGCCGCCTATTATAAGCGCGTCGGCGGCCTGCGCGTGCGCTATTGCCATTTCGGTTATATAATCGTCGAGAGGCTCGCCGTAGAGCACAACGTCGGGCTTTATGACCCCGCCGCACCCGCAGCGCGGCACTCCGGTTGAGTTTACGATCGCCTCAACGCCGTAGAATTTTCCGCACTTTACGCAATAATTTCTGTACACGCTGCCGTGTAGCTCAAACACCTTATTGCTTCCCGCCTTCTGATGCAGTCCGTCGATATTTTGCGTTATAACGGCTTTAAGCTTCTTTTTCTTTTCCAGCTCCGCCAAAACATAGTGCGCCCTGTTGGGCTTAGCGTCCAAAAACAGCATTTTGTCGCGGTAAAAACGGTAGAATTCTTCCGTTTCACGCATAAAAAACTCGTGGGAGAGTATAACCTCGGGCGGGTAATCGTATTTTTGATTATACAGTCCGTCCTGAGAGCGAAAGTCGGGAATGCCGCTCTCGGTTGACACTCCCGCGCCGCCGAAAAACACAATATTATCGCTTGAATCTATAATTTCCTGTAATGTCATTTTACTCAGCTCCTTTTCTTTATTTTACCATTTACGCGCCGTTTTTTCAAGTACGGACAGCGTATAATTTTCCCCGATTGGTAAATGATAGGAATAAATATGTTGTAATTTACATCAAATTATGCTAAAATATAGTGAGTATAAGGTTTTAAGAAGGGTATGCTATGAAAAAAATCGTAAAAAATCTCGCTCTCGCGGGAGGAATTTTATTCGCTGTAAAGGGACTTGACGACCGTCTGGAAACGACGCACTATGTTATAGAGTCGCCCGAAATTCCCGAGGAATTTACGGGCTTTCGCATAGCGCAGTTTTCCGACCTGCACGCCGACAGCGTGCCGGGACTTATTGACGAAATACGCAGCGAGTCGCCCGACATTATCGTTTCGACCGGCGATTTGGTTCACGACAAGGGCAGCTACGCGCAGGGCGTGCGCGTATGCGGACGTCTCAGAGAAATCGCGCCCGTCTACGCCGTTACCGGCAACCACGATTTATGGCGCGCGGACTACGCCGAGCTTGAAAAGGAGCTTACGGACGCGGGCGTTGTAACGCTCCACTCCGAAAGAGCGGAAATTAAACGCGGCGGCGCGAAAATCGGTCTTTGCGGCATAGACGACCCGTTTACGCGCGACAACGCGCGCATAAAGGCGATAGTTAAAAAGTCACTGAAGCAGCTCCCGCGCTTCGACGGCTACGACATACTGCTCTTCCACCGCGCCAATTTGCTCGATTTAGTCAAAAATCACGGCTTCAACCTGATCCTGTCGGGGCATATGCACGGCGGTCAGTTCCGCCTTCCCGTAAACGGCAGAGGCGTTATATCGCCGAAATCGAGCTGGAGCGGAGATAAGCTGTTCTTTCCGAAATACTTCGCGGGGCATTACAATTCCGAAAAAACGCAGATGATAGTAAACCGCGGAGTCGGGAACCCGATGCTTATACCAAGGCTGTTTAACAGACCCGAGATAACGGTAGTAACGCTTAAACACACAGACAAAAAGGAGATATAAAAATGACACGGCTTTTAAAAACAATTTACACCTGCTTTCCGGAGGGAAAGCATAAGGTACTCACAATGAGCTACGACGACGGACGCGTCTTTGACAGGCGGCTTGTTGAAATTTTCAACAAAAACGGCATTAAGGGTACGTTTCACCTCAATTCCGGCATTGACAGCGAATACGGCGAGCGCGTAAAGCTTTCGGAAATCGCCGAGCTGTATAAGGGACACGAGGTTTCCTCGCACACCTACACGCACCCGACGATAGAGCGCTGTCCGCTATCTCAGGTGGTACGTCAGATAATTGAGGACAGAAAGCTTCTCGAGGACGCGGTCGGCTATCCGATACGCGGTATGAGCTACCCCAACGGCTCGTACAGCGAGGACATAAAAAAGCTTTTGCCCTCCTGCGGAATCGAGTACGCGAGAGTTGTCGGCAGCACCGACGATTTCGGTTTCCCCGACGATTTTCTGGAGTGGAAGGCTACCTGCCACCACGGTCATAATCTTATGGAAAACGCCAAACGCTTTGCGGATTTACATAAAACTCAGTATTTGTATATGATGTACGTCTGGGGTCACAGCTACGAGTTTGACCGCGACGGAAGCTGGGATTTAATCGAGGGCTTCTGCGAGTTCATCGGCGGCAGAGACGACGTTTGGTACGCGACAAATATCGAAATTGTCGATTATATGAACGCCGCGAAAAATCTTAAATTCACCGTAAACGGCGATAAGGTCTATAATCCCTCGGCGATACCCGTCTGGATTTCGGTTGACGGCGAAAAATACGAGATAAAGCCGGGGGAGCTTAAAACGCTATGATTTCGGAATTTGAGCTTTTTGAGCCTGTCAGGAAACTGTTTTGCGAGTCGGGCTACAAGGTAAACGCCGAGGTCAAGGACTGCGACGTAACCGCCGTCAAGGACGGCGAGTTTATTATAATCGAGCTTAAACGGAATTTGTCGGTCGCGCTTTTGGCGCAGGGACTCAGACGTCAGAAAACGGGCGCGAAGGTCTATGTCGCCGTACCCAAGCCAAAAAACTATTCTCCGAAAAAATACCGCGATACTTTTTACGTTATAAAAAAGCTCGAGCTGGGGCTGATATTCGTAACGCTGCGCGGCGAGCATTCGTTCGCCGAAATAGCTTTTGACCCGCAAGAGTTTTTCCCGCCCGCCTCAAAAAATTATAAGAAGCGAAAAGCCATTCTGTCGGAAATCGAGGGACGCGCGGTTGAAACAAACACAGGGGGCGTTACGGGCAAAAAAATCGTCACGGCTTACACGGAAAAGTGCATAAACATCGCTTGTATTCTCGATACCTACGGCGAGCTTTCGCCAAAGCAGGTAAGGGACTACGGCGGCGATGAAAACTGCGGGAATATTATGCGGATAAACGCCTACGGCTGGTTTAAAAAGGTCGGAAACGGAGTTTACGGCATAACGCTCGAAGGACGCAAGGGTCTGCTCGAATACCCCGAGCTTGAAAAATACTATACGGAAAAATTATTGGGAAGCGGTCGGGATTAGGGAAATTCAGC
>CAYVUD010000049.1:0-11429 GCA_964454725.1 uncultured Lachnospiraceae bacterium | reverse complement strand
GCCGAAACCGCGCTTGAGTTATTGTCAACCGTGATGTAGTCGGCGGCGTCTATGGCTTCGGGCGCGGCGTTCGCGACCGCAACTCCGACTCCGGCGTTTTTAATAAGCGTAACGTCGTTTTCGTTGTCGCCTATGCTTACGGTCATTTTCGGGTCTATTCTCAAAATTTCGGCGAGCCTTAAAAGTCCCGCGCCCTTGTCGGAGCCTTTGGGGAGCAGCTCGTAATAGTAGGGACTTGAACGTATGAAGGTGTATTTATCGGCAAATTTTGAGCTTAAAATCAGCTCGCGTATCGCCGGAATTTCCTCTTCCTCGACCATAAAAAGCACCTTTTTCCATTTTTCCTCTATCAGGTGATAGTCCACATACGCCTCCGGCAGCTTTTCAAACGCCAGATGCTCCCGAACTATACGGTTGGATTTTGCGATATAGACCGTAGTTTCGGAGCATACCTCAATTCCCGCGCGCGGGAATTTGCGCTCGACAAATTCCACAACCTCCGCGGCATTTTCGTCGAGATAAACCGACCACAGGAGCTTATCGTGTTTAAAATCGTAAATTCCGCCGCCGTTGAAGCAGATCATAGGCGCGTTTGGCGAAATATGCTCAAGCATCATTGCCGCGCCCTGAACCACGCGGCCGGTGGCGAAGGTGAAAAGTCCGCCCTCGCTTTTGAAATACTCAATGGCTCTTTTATTTTCCTCGCTTATTTTTTTGTCCGCGGTTAAAAGCGTATCATCTAAATCCGTGCATAAAAGTATGCCGTCAAATTTTCCCATACAAACAAGTCCTTCCCTTGGGCGCAGTATGCGCTTCTTTTGCTTTGCTATATGTATTTTAACATATTTTACATTCGTATTCTACCCGTAAAATGTCAGAATATAACCCCCGTTCGGTATGGTTTAATGGTGAATTTAACAATAAAACCGGCTTGCCGGCAAGGTGAAAGCGGTGTTTGCGGCGGCAAGTCCGGCGCGAAACGGCGGACTCGGAAATATTTCTTGTAAAAATATTGAAAAGCCGCGTAAGATGTGCTATAATATTAAGATACAGAAAAAAAGGAAGTTTGGCTGATGAAAATTACCGAGCAATTAATCAAAAAAACCTGCTCCTCAACTATCTATAAACGCGGTATAGAGTATTTCCGCGAGGGCAGGGTTCATTTGAGAAAGCGTGAGGACAAATTAATAACGGCGGTCGTTGACGGCGACGAGCTGTACAACGTGCAGATCAAGCTTGACGAGAGCGGCGTAACCGATTATTTCTGCACCTGCCCGTACTACGAAACGATGAACTCGATGTGCAAGCACATCGTCGCGACGCTAAAGCAGTATCAGACCGAGCAGGAGGAGGGCGGCAGCTTTGTTGACGAAAACGACAAGCTGGCGCAGCTTTTGTGCGGCGAGTTCGCGGCAAAGGACGCCGCGACCGAGCGTCTCGCCGTAAAGTTTATTTTGTATATCAACAGGACGCGCGGCGGCGCGAGCTACGGTATGGCTGTGGAGGCGGGCGGCTCCGGTACGGTGATGCGCGGTATGGAAAATTTCCTCGACAGCTATCTTCGGGAGAAGCCGTTTAAAATAGACAGAAGCGTTTCGTATGTGCCGGGCGTTACGAGGTTTTCGCCGCAGGAAACGCGTATTTTCGATATTCTTGCCGAGTCTTACGAAAACCGCAGCGCGGAGGACGCGCTTTATACCAAGGCTTCGTACCGTACGGGCTTCGGCGCGCGGACGGCGCGGCGAATATTTCCGCTTCTTGCCGAAACCGATTTTTCGATCGTGCTTGACGGAATGAATGTCGGGCGGGCGCTTATAAGGGACGAGGATCCCGATATAATCGTGGACGTAGACGCGTCCGACGGCGAGATAGGTATGTCCGTGGGAGACCGCGGCTTCGCGCTCGTGCCGGACGGCGAGTGGTTTATTTACGAGGGCGTTATTTTCCGCACGTCCGAGGAATGGCGTTCCTACTATATGCCCATTTATAACGCGCTCGAGTCGGAAAACCGCACGCATCTGAGCTTTAAGGGCGAGAACACTATGCTCTTCGCCACGCACGTGCTCCCCAATATCAAGGGCAGACACGGTATTATAACGCGCGGAATCGAGGATATGGTCGTAAATGAAAAGCCGTCGTTCGAGGTGTATTTCGACGTGTTTAAAAACGGTGTGACCGCCGTTGTAAAAGCCGATTACGGCAATATTCCCATACGGCTCCCGGGCGAACAGTATGAGGGCGGCGCGAAAAAAATAGTTGTCAGAAGCTTTAGCGCCGAAAACGAAATACTTTCGTTTTTTTCGGGCTTCTCCTATTCCGACGGAGTATACTCGCTTTATTCCGACTCCGAAATATACGATTTTATAATGAACGATTTGGACAAGCTCGAAAAAAAGGCGGCGGTTTACTGTTCCCGACGGTTTGGCGCGCTCCGCGTGCCGAGGAAGGCGGACATAAGCGCCTCGATACGCTATAGGAGCGATATAGACCTGCTGGAGGCGGACTTTGACAGCGACTTGTCCTACGAGCAGATATGCGGCATACTTGCCGCGGTCAGGACGAAGCGGCGTTTTTACCGCCTTTCAAACGGACGGTTTATAAATTTGGAGGAAAGTGAGAGCAGAGGCGTTTTTGACCTGTTAAACAGTCTCGATTTTACGGTTTCGGACATAAAGGAGGGCGGAAAGCGTCTTTTGCCGCGTAACGCGCTGTATCTTGACGCGGTAAGCGGAATAAATAAGGACGAAAGCTTTGAGGAATATATAAGAAAAATAAAAAACGTCAAGCCGCGTATACCCGAAGGACTCGAGGGGGTTCTGCGCCCTTATCAGTATGACGGCGTAAAGTGGCTTTCGCAGCTTAGCGAGTTCGGCTTCGGCGGCATACTCGCCGACGATATGGGTCTGGGAAAAACGCTTCAGGTTATAGCGTTTGTCCACGGCATAAAACCCGACAAGCCCGCGCTTATCGTTACGCCAAGCGCGCTGACGTATAACTGGCTAAACGAAATTAACCGCTTTACTCCCGACGCGTCCGCCGTAATAATCGACGGAACGAAGGAGGAAAGGAAGGAGCTTGTAAAAAAAATCGGCGGGTACGAGTTTGTTATAACCTCGTATCCGATGCTTCGCCGCGATATATCGCTCTATAAGGACATAGTTTTTTCCTTCTGCTTCATAGACGAGGCGCAGCATATCAAAAACGCCAAAACAATGAACGCGGGAAGCGTAAAAAAGATAAAAGCGGAACGAAAATTCGCCATTACCGGTACGCCGATTGAAAATTCTCTGATGGAGCTGTGGTCGATTTTCGACTTTATTATGAGCGGTTACCTGAGCGACGCGCGCGATTTCCGCAACCGGTACGAATATCCGATGCTGAAGGAAAAGGACGAGGCGGCGTCCTCGGAGCTTCGTCTGAGAATAAAACCGTTCATTCTGCGGAGAATGAAATCAGAGGTTTTAAACGAGCTTCCCGAAAAAATCGAGAATACCATATACGCTGATTTGACGTCCGATCAGAAAAAGATGTATTCCGCGTACCTCGCCGCGGCGAAGGACAGGACAATCGCGCTTTTGGGAGAGGGTGGACGCGGGCGTATGCAGATACTTACCCTTTTAATGCGGCTGAGACAGATTTGCTGCCACCCCGTCCTTTTTGACGAAAATTACGCCAAGGACAGCGGCAAGCTGGAGCTTTTGCTGGAAATAACGCAAAACGCGGTTGACTCGGGACACAGGCTTTTGGTGTTTTCGCAGTTTACGTCGATGCTTGAGATAATCAAAAAGGAGCTTGACCGCCTTAAAATACCGTCGTTTTACCTCGACGGCAAAACGCCGTCCTATGAGAGAGCCGAGCTTTCCGACCGCTTTAACGGCGGCGAGAGAGATGTGTTTTTAATATCTCTCAAAGCCGGCGGTACGGGACTTAATCTTGTCGGAGCCGACACCGTTGTGCATTACGACCCGTGGTGGAACCCCGCGGTAACCGACCAAGCGTCCGACAGAGCCTACAGAATAGGTCAGACGCGCGCGGTTCAGGTCATACGTTTGGCGGCGCGCGGAACGATTGAGGAAAAGATACTTAGGCTGCAGGAGGCGAAACGCTCTCTTGCCGGCGATATAGTGCGCGTCAACAACGACGCGTTCTCAAATCTCACAAACGAGGAAATTTTGGCGCTGTTTGAACAGTAAAGGAGGGCTGCGTGTGAAATTTACAGATTTTTTGTTCGGTAAAGACGAGCTTGAAGAGGGCGAGGAGGATTTTTCGTTAAAGCCTTGGAAGAAAACGGGGCTGTTTTTGCTCGCTTGGGCGGTTATACTTGTCTTTTCCTGTATTATATATATCGCGAAAAGCAAGACGATTTACTATTGGGACGACGCCAATTACTGGACGACCGCGCGGGAAATAGCGAACGGAAAGCTTGCGGGACATTTGTGGCGGAGCGTCTACGAGTCGATAGGCAATATGAATTATAACTATGTCGCCGGACTTATATCCGCGCTTTTCGCGCGTCTTTTCGGCGGCTCGCGGCTTGTGTTTGCGCTAAGCTGTGTTTTGATGTATCTTGTTCCGTCGGTGGCGATGATATACGCGCTCGCGAAAAAGCTTGGGGCGAGACCGTATTTTACCGTAAGCGCCGTAATGCTTCTTTGCCCCGTTATAACAAGGCTCGCGTTTCTGGGCTTTGTGGATATGGGCGGAATGTTTATGTGCCTTGTCTGCTACTGCCTTTACTTTACAAAAGAGGGTCAGAAGCAGAGCGTTATAAAAAGCGTAATTATAGGCGCGCTTCTGGTGCTTATGATGGTATGGCGCAGATATTACGCGTTTTTCGCGGTTTCGTTTGTAACGGCGATGATTGCGGACGCGATACTGTTCAAAAAGAAATGGTACTGCGCGGCGGCGGTTATTTTAACGTCGGCGGCGCTCATAGTATTTTGTTTCCGCGATTTCCTCGTAAACATACTGATATTCGATTACGGAACCGCGTATTCGGGATATAAGTACGCCGTGAGTACGGATTTTAAGCTCATCACGAGGTATTTCGGAATAATTTTCCTCGCGCTTCTTGCCGCCGCGTCGGTTTATATGGGCGTGAAAAAGAAGGAGTACCGTCCGGTGATACTGTGGCTGCAGATAATAAGCTGCGCGGCTATGTTTATGGCGACGCAGACACACGGTCAGCAGCATCTTCTGCTGTATCTGCCGTCGGTGATAATGCTCATAATTCTTTCGATAAAGCACCTTGAAACAAAAACTCAAACGGCGCTTGTATGCGTAATCGCGCTTATCAATACGGTAAATGTGTGTATTCCCAGGATTCAGCCGGAAAATATAACCGAAATATCTCACTACGCGCTCGCTCCGGATTTTTCGGTTTATTCCGAAAAAAGAGACGATACCGCGGAAATTCTCGCGCTTAAACGGAAGCTCGACACACTTGTCGAGGACGGCGGGGAAATGGGCGTTATGGCGTCGTCGCTGACGTTTAACGACGATATTTTAAGGAATGTCGAAATATCGCTGAACGCGGCGGAGGGCAGAACGGATTATATAAAGGCGCTGCCTATGGTAGATTCGCGCGACACGGATTTGTCGCTTATGTACACGGTCGGGTATATGCTTGTGGCGTATCCGGCTCAGACGCATCTCGCCGGCGGCCGTCAGACGATTATAACCGAGGGCGTCAACAGCTTTATGTATATGACCGATTTCGCGTCGGCATACGAGGAGGTATCCGGCGGCGAGGCGCGGATAGGCGATATAACCGTTAAGCTTTATCGCAGAACGCGAGAAGTTACCGACGAGGAAAAGAAGCGGTTTGAAAGCAGACTTTATCAATAGTTTACAGAATGTTTACAGTTGACGTCTTGACATTGACAGAACATAGGCTTAAAATTAACTTATGAAATTTTCTGAAGGGTCGGATTACTATGCGTAGCTGTATTTACTGCGGCAGAGAGCTTGGAAAGGACGAGGTCTGTAATTGTCCGCAAAGCGTCGCCAGACGTATGCAAAAGCAGAGCGAAAGCCCAAATACCGGCGCGGACGGCGCGAATACCGAAAATAGTCAGAGCGGCGGCAGCCGTACCACGTATAAGACCGGCTATACCGGCAGCCGCAGCAGGTTTGACCGCGCGAAGGATAGATACAAGGCAAAAAAAGCCGTTAAGCGTCCGGACACGGGCGGGAGGGCGTTTTTCTCCTTTGTCAAGGAGTTTATAAAAGCGCCCGTCGATAAGATTATAAACCCACCGAGGATAGGCAGGGCGACAATGCTTGTTATTGCCGCCGCCGAGGGCGCGGTGGGGTGGCTCAGTATGTTTTTTCTCTATACCGGTATGAACAGGAGCGTGTTCGGTATTCTCGGCAAGCTTCTGGGCTTCGGCGGGATAGAGGGCTATTCGGCTTTGGCGAGAATGGTTTTGTGCGCGCTTTTGGGCGCGGTGAGCGGAATAGTGCTGTTCTTTATGTACACGGGCGTGTTCTGGCTTATAAACAGGTTTATTTTTAAGAGCAAAACCGAATACTGGGATTTTTCGACCAGACTGTCGCTCATCGGCATACCGTTTACGGTACTCGGCGCGCTGGGTGTGGCGCTGAGTATTTTCTCACTGAGAACGCTTATGCTTCTTCTGGTATGCGGACTCGTCAGCTCGATAGTGCTGATGTACGAGGCGCTTAAAACGGAGTGGATAAACCGCAGCTCCGGCGCGGTTATGTACGCGATGATGGGCGGACTGTTTATTCTGTTTACGGTTATTTTAAACCTGATAAGATGATTATAGGGGCGTAAGCCTTAAAGAAAGGATATGAAAAAAATGAGAGAAATTAAAACAGCAAACGCGCCGGCGGCGATAGGACCGTATTCGCAGGCGATAGTATCGGGGAATATGCTCTATACCTCGGGTCAAATTCCCATTAACCCCGCGACCGGCGAGATACCCGAGGGGGTCGAGGCGCAGGCAAGACAGGCTCTTACCAATGTCAAGAACCTAATCGAGGCTTCGGGCGCGAGTATTGACAATGTTGTAAAAACATCGGTGTTCATAAAGGATATGAACGATTTCGCGAAAATAAACGAAATTTATGCCGAGTTTTTCACCGAACCGTATCCCGCGCGTTCGTGCGTTGAAGTCGCGAGACTTCCCAAGGACGTGCTGCTTGAGATCGAAACGATAGCGGAAATGTAAACGGCTAAAACAAAAAAGCTTCTGTTCAAAAGGAACAGAAGCTTTTTTAGTCTTAATTAACTGTTTCGGCAGAGGAGTCCGACGACAAATCGCTCTCGGACGCGGGAGATACCGTCGGCTCGACTTGATATTCTATATCGTCAAGTCTGTGGAAGGTATAGCCCTGCGACTCGATATACTCGATAACGGACGGCAGCGCGTCGGCTGTCGCCTGTTTCGTCGCGGCGTCGTGCATAAGCACGATAAGGTTGTTGTAGCCCTCCATATTTTCCTTGAGGTATTCAAGAAGCTGTTCGGCGTTTTTCGTTGCGCCCTCAGCGTCGCCCGTTAAGGAGTTCCAGTCGCAGTAATAATAGCCGTTATCCGCGAGTACGCCCTTATAAATCTGTTTTTCGGCGGCGTGGTCGCCGGCGTTATAGCTGCCGCCCGGGAAACGGAAAAGCTTGAACAGCTCGTCGTCCTCGTCCATTACGCTTTTTATTGATTCCTCGCAGTCGGTAAGCTCTGTAATAAACGAGCTGTTTGTGGCATATAATTTATCATAATTGTGACCGTCCGAGTGGTTGGCGAGTAAGTGTCCTTCCTCGTAAACGCGGCGCGCCATATCGGGATTTGCGTCTATAAGCGAGCCGACCTCGAAGAATGTCGCCTTGACGTTATAGCGGCGCAGTATGTCGAGTATCTGCGGCGTTATATTTTCCGTCGGACCGTCGTCAAACGTAAGGTAGCAGCGCTTTTTCTGACCCGAATCCGCAATTATCTGGAGGAGGTTGTTTTCCTCGGACGCGTCGGGTATAGATGAAATCGGCTGCGCGGTAACGGGAGCCGTTGTCGGAGATGGCGTGATTTCGGTAATTATCGCTTCTCCTTCCGAAACGTCGCCGCTTTCGGAACGGTTCTTTACAAGCGCGGATATCGCAACGCATATGAGAACGATAATTCCTATAAATATAATCAGAAGAAGAACAGCGCGTATGCGTTTTTTACGCAGACGTTCGCGTCTGCGCCGCTCTCTGCGTCTGCTTTCAAATTCATTTTGAGTGGGCATTGTATCACCTCGTAAACTTAATATTATTATTATATATCGTTTTTCCGCAAAATTCAACAAAAATTTATTATTTTTGCGTAATATTTTTTCGGCGCGGCGGAAAATCGCCCGCGAAACGCGCCGGAACGGAATAAAATCAAACGAAAGGCTGTGGTAAAAATGAAAAAAATCGTATGCGCTCTGCTATCGCTTCTGCTGTTGTGCGGCTGCGTGGCAAACGGAGGAAGGGAAGCGACGGAAACGGTTTCGCAATCGGGGTACGACTCGATTGACAATACCGCCTCCGGCTGGGGTCTGGTACGGCGAAAGGGTACGGAACCGGAGGTGACGGCGAAGCAGAAGGAAACGCTTCAAAAATACGGCGCGTATTATATGGACGCGTCAAAGCCCAAGGCCTTGTATCTGACCTTTGACGAGGGCTATGAAAACGGCTATACCTCGAAAATCCTTGACGTTTTGGAGGCGACAAAAACGCCCGCGGCTTTTTTCGTGACGGGACCGTATCTGGAGAGTCAGACGGAGCTTGTAAAGCGTATGGTTGAGGACGGACACATAATCGGCAATCATACCGCGAGCCATATAAATATGCCCAAATCCTCGGCTGAGATGATAGAAAAGGACATAACCGAGCTTAGCGAAGCGTGCGAGAAAATGTACGGGGTGAAGATGAAATACGTCCGCCCGCCGGAGGGCGAGTACAGCGAGAGAACGCTTGCGATTATGCGGGATATGGGCTATACGCCTATATTCTGGAGCTTCGCCTATAAGGATTGGGACGTAAATCTGCAAAAGGGCGCGGAGTACGCGTTCTCTCAGGTTACTCCGTATCTGCACGACGGCGCGATACTTCTTCTTCACGCCGTTTCCTCCGATAACGCGAACGCGCTCGAGGATATAATAAATTACGCCAAAGAAAAAGGCTATGAATTTCGCTCTCTTGACGAGCTTTGATAAAAAATTGCGATATTGACAAAATATTTCCCGAGTGGTATACTGAATATATGGTTTATACGTCGCAGATATTGTTTTCGGGGGGAAATATGTATGAAGGGCAAGATAAAGCCGATTTTTAAAAAAATCGAAAATACGCCTTCCGTCGCGGCGGCGCGCGAGGGCTTTATGACCGTAATTCCGGTTATTATGATAGGCGCGGCGGCGCTGGTGTTTAAGTATTTTCCGATAGCGCCGTATCAGTCGTTTATAGAGGACTTTTTGGGCGGCTGGTTCTTAAAATTTCTTGATTTAATATACGGCGCTACCTTTGGAATGTTGTCGCTGTATCTCACCGTCGCGATAAGCAGAGCCTACATATCGAAATTCGAGAACAGGCGCAGTCTGGGAGCCGTGCCGTTTACGGCGCTGATATGCTTTCTCGTCCTGAACTATTCCGGCGATTTTACAAAGGCGTGCGGTGTGGACGGGGTTTTTGTTTCGATAGTCGCGTCGCTTTCGGCTTCAAAGATACTTGTAACGCTTGAAAAGCGCAAAAGAATTAAAAATCACAAATATCTAAACGGCGTTGACATAGGCTTTTCCAACTCCGTTTCGATGATTATTCCGTCCGCCGCGACGGTATGCGCGTTTGCCGCCGTAAACGCCGCGGTGATGCGTATATTCGGAGTTTCGGGAATAGTCGATTTGTTTATAAAAGCGATAAACTCGCTGTTTTTGCCGTTGGGCAGATCGTTCCTGTCGGCGCTGCTGTTCACGCTTGTTTCAAGCGTGCTGTGGTTTTTCGGAATACACGGCAGCGACGTGCTTGAACCGGTTATGCGGCAGGTGTTTACGCCGGCTGTCGGAGAGAACATACAGCTTGTCGCCTCCGGCGCGGCGGCTACGGAAATATTTACAAGACAGTTTATAGAGATATTCGTGCTTATGGGCGGCTGCGGAACCGCAATATGTCTGCTTCTGGCGATTTTGCTGTTCAGTAAGCGGCGCAGCGCGAGACAGCTTTCCAAGCTCGCGGCGCTGCCTATGCTTTTTAATATAAACGAGCTTATGATTTTCGGATTGCCGGTTATTTTTAATCCGATAATGCTCATACCGTTTATAGCGGTGCCGATAGTATCGTTTTTAATCACATATCTGGCTATGCGTACCGGAATCGTTCCGCTTGTAATTTCCGATGTAAACTGGACCGCTCCCGTGATTTTAAGCGGATATATGGCGACCGGCTCGGTTGCGGGAAGTATTCTTCAGCTTTTCAATATTGCCGTAGGAACGCTTATTTACCGCCCGTTTGTTATGATGTACGACAAAAAGTTCGGCAGCGACGCTATTGAGGAATATAACAGCCTTATAGATATATTAAAGCACAGCGAGGAGTCGCTCGTGCCGGTGGTGCTTACCGAAATTGACGGCAGTATCGGAACTATAGCGAGGGAGCTTGCCTCCGACCTCAGATACGCGCTCGAAAAGAGCGAAATCGAGCTTTATTATCAGCCGCAGTTTGACGATAATTACGAATGTATCGGCGCGGAGGCGCTTTTAAGGTGGAACCACCCGTTCTACGGCTGGGTTTACCCGCCTCTTGTAATAAGGCTCGCCGCCGAGGGCGGATTTGCCGAGGAGCTTGAGGAGTACGTCGTTATACGCGCTATTGACGAGAGCGTAACTCTTCGCCGTGACGCGGGCTTTAAGGGCGAGATGGGAATTAATGTTTCGGCTATGCTTATTCATTCCGACAGCTATCTCGAATGTATAAGAAAAATTTCCGAAACCGGCAAGTTCAAGCGCGGCGAGGTGTGTCTGGAGGTTACCGAGCAGACCGCGCTCCTTTCCGACGCTTTTACAATGGACAGATTGAAGGAAATAAAAGAAATGGGCTATCGTCTGGCGATAGACGATTTTTCAATGGGCTATACGTCGGTGAAATATTTTCAGGACACTCAGTTTGATATAGTAAAGCTTGACGGCTCGCTTATACAGGGACTGAAAAAGTACGCTCAGAATAAGGATATTGTCGAGTCGGTAACGAGTCTTTCGGATAAGCTGGGACTTGAGGTAATAGCGGAGTTTGTGGAAACCGAGGAACAGGTCGAGCTGCTTCGCGAAGCGGGCTGCCGCCGTTATCAGGGCGCGCTTTACGGCTACGCGGAGCCGTATGATGAGTTTGCGGACAGACTTAAAAAGGAAAACGCGGGAAGAAAAAAGGTACAAGCTTAGGGCGGCCGTTGGTCGCC
>CAYVUD010000048.1:0-11459 GCA_964454725.1 uncultured Lachnospiraceae bacterium | reverse complement strand
AAAAGGAAAACGCGGGAAGAAAAAAGGTACAAGCTTAGGGCGGCCGTTGGTCGCCCTTTTTGGTAGCCGCGAGGCTCTAAACTCTATTTTTTATTACAGTTGACAAACGTGAACTAATATGTTAAACTATAACAAATAAGTATTCTACAGAAGAAAGGAATAAGGAAAATGAAAAAAATTTTTGCGGTACTGACCGCGTTGACGCTGACCGTATCTTCGGCTGCGGCGTTTGCCGCGGAGGACAAGGTAGAGAACGAACAGAGCTATTCGGACGTTACAAGCACAGACGTATGCTTTGACGCTGTGGAGCTTTTAACGCGGCTCGGCGTTATGGACGGCTATGAGGACGCAAGCTTTAAGCCGAACGAAAAGGTTACGAGAGCGGAGTTTGTAAAATTGATTATCGACGCTCTGGGAGAGAACTACGTTAAACAGGCAGAGGAAGCGGCGGGACAGGACACGATATTTGATGATGTAAAGGCGGAGCATTGGGCGTCGGGATATATAACCGCGGCTGTTTCAAACAGTATAATAAAAGGTATGGGCGACGGCTCCTTTGCGCCGGAAGAGAGCGTTACATACGCGCAGGCGATGAAAATGCTTGCGTGCGCCGCGGGATATGAGCAGTGGAGTACGGACAAGGGCGGCTGGTCCGACGGGTATATGTATTGGGCAAATTGGCTTAAAATAGGCGAGGGGGTTACCGGCGCCGCGAACGACGAAGCCGTTACAAGAGGTCAGACGGCGCAGATGATAAAAAACGCGCTGGAGGCTCCGGTGTGCGTGGACGCGTTCGACTATACGTATAATTATTTGACCGGCGAATTATATCCGAGATTGGAGTCAATGGACGGAACGGGCGCGAAGTATAAGTCGATTCTCATTTTTTCCGATATATATCCGGTAACGGGATATTTATCCTCGGACAGCGCTTTTGTCGTTACGTCCGCGCGGAATTTTGACGGAGAGTACTATCCCGAAGGCAGCGAAAACAGGATAGATATAAGCGCAAGCTATACAAAAGATAATTTTAATAAAAATGCCGAGGCTTATATCAAGGTGTCGGAAAACGGCGATTACAGCCTGATATATATGTATTAAAAATCTTGTTTGCGGTCTAAAACGGCGCGTTTGCGCCGTTTTTTATTTTTACGGCAAAAATTTTTCAAAACCCCTTTATTAATCGAAAAAAATAGTGTATAATAAAAGTAATACAATTCCGAAAGGAGCGGGATAGATGAAGGAAGCGAGTTTTGATTTCGGCAAAAAGCCGGTAATCGACGGGTATACAAAGGTTACGGAGCATACGCTCTATAACGGGGAGCGCGGATTTGGACTTGAGCGTAACGCCTCGGCGGAGGAACGCGAAACGGGGGAAAAGGAGCTTTACCGCGACTTTCTGCTTATGGGCGGCAATACGTTTACGGTTAGGCTTGATAACGGTACATATACTGTGCGCGTGGCTTCGGGCGACTATACCGACGAGGGCGACGTTGTGACCGCGTACGAGGTAAACGGCGTTAAAGAACACGTATGGGTAAACGACGGCAGCGTTAAGGAAAACGTATTCGACGTTGACGTAACAGACGGCGTTATGACGTTTAAATTCAGCGAGGGCAAGCATACCGCGATAAACGCCATAGACATCGCCGAGAAGAAAACACCGCAAATGGGCGGGCTTGACGCGCGTATACGGGCGAAAAGAGACGAACAGTCGGTAACGCTTAAATGGGATAAAATCGACGGTGTTATAGGCTATAGGGTACAGAGAAAAAATATGCGGAACGGTGAATTGGATATAACCGCGGACGTGATACTTGAGGAGTACACCGACAGCGCGGTAAATTTGTGCGAGAGGTACGAGTACACCGTCTGCGGACTTTACGCGCATAAGTTTTGCTCCGACAGCAAAAAGACCGTCAGCGTCGAGATAACCGACGGAAAGGCGGTTGAGGGTAAAATCACGGAGCTTGACGCGCGCGAAACGGAAAATTCCGTAACGGTCATCTGGAAGGGCTTTGAGGAAGCGGTTTGGTACAACATTTATCAGAAAGCGCCCTACGGCAATTACAAGCTTATCGCCAAAACCGAGGAGGAGAGCTATATCGACGACAAGGTAACGACGAACGTGCCGTTTATCTATGCCGTCGAAGCG
This sequence comes from uncultured Lachnospiraceae bacterium, assembly GCA_964454725.1. Taxonomy (GTDB): domain Bacteria; phylum Bacillota; class Clostridia; order UBA1381; family UBA1381; genus JALEPO01. Next base: position 9,304 of record CAYVUD010000048.1, on the reverse strand, counting down.
GTCACGACGAGCGGTATAACAGAGCGCGCCGAGGTTACGATAGATATGGAGGCAAAGCCGAAAAAGCGTAAAATGGAAACGCTCGGGCGCGCGCCTGTCGCGATAATGACCGAAAACGGCGTATTTTTAAGCTGGCGGCTTAACGCCTATGAGTACGAAAAGGACATTGATTTTATAGTCGAGCGAAACGGCGACCGCGTAAGCGAGGTTATAACCGACTCGACAAACTACCTCGATAAGGACGGAAAACCCGAGGACGAGTATACAATAAAGGCCGTGTCCGGCGGCAAGGCGGAGAAAACGGGAGTTAGCGTGAAGGTAACGAACGCGCCGTATCTGAGCATACCGCTCGATAAGCCCGCCGACATAACCCTGCCCGACGGGAAAACGTATTCCTACACCGCGAACGACGCGGCAGTCGGCGACCTTGACGGCGACGGCGAGTACGAGATAGTTCTCCGCTGGGACGCGAACGGCAAGGACAACTCGCATAAGGGCTATACCGGCAAAGTTCTTCTTGACGCGTACAAGCTTGACGGCACGAAGCTCTGGAGAATAGATTTGGGCGTTAATATCCGCGCCGGCTCGCACTATACTCAGTTTATGGTTTACGATTTCAATAATGACGGCAAGGCGGAGATGATTTGCAAAACCGCCGACGGTACGGTTGACGGCGCCGGAAACGTAATCGGCGACGCGGGCGCGGACTACAGAAACAAGGACGGCTTTATCCTTGAGGGACCTGAGTTTTTGACGGTGTTCGCGGGCGATACGGGCGCGGCGATAGATACGGTTGACTACGACCCCCCGCGCGGAAACGTGCGCGAGTGGGGCGATAGCTGGGGCAACAGAGTTGACAGATTTCTGGCGTGCGTCGCTTACCTCGACGGCGAGAACCCGAGCGTTGTTATGTGCCGCGGCTACTACGACCACGGCTGCCCGACCGCGCTTACGGCTTACGATATGATTGACAACAAGCTCGTCAAGCGCTGGAAATTCTTAGCCAACAGCGAGCAGAACATAGAATATACCAATCAGGGCAACCATAACTTAGGCGTGGGCGACGTGGACGGCGACGGGCTTGACGAGATAGTTTACGGCGCGATGGCGGTTGACCACGACGGTACGGGTATGTATTCCACCGGACTCGAACACGGCGACTGCATAAACGTCGGCAACTTTAATCCCGATACGCCCAATCTCGACTGTTTCCAAATACACGAACACGAGAACGCAGAGTACGGCTTCGAGGCGCGCGACCCTGCCACGGGCGAGATAAAGTGGGGCAAGTACACCGGAAGAGATACGACAAGAGGACTGTGCGCCAAAATCGACCCGCGCTACAGAGGAAATCAGTGCTGGGTTATGGACGACGGTATTTATACAATGGACGGACAGCTCATAAACGAGCGCGGTCCCGAGTCGATAAATTTTGCCATATGGTGGGACGGCGACTTAATCCGCGAGCTTTTGGATCACGAGTTTGACGATAATGCCGAAAAGGGCTACCCGAAAATCTATAAGTGGGATTACGAGAATAACAAGCTCGTTACGATTTTAAATCCGTCGGGCGTTCTCTCGAACAACTGGAAAAAGGGTACGCCGTGTATTCAGGCGGATATTTTAGGCGACTGGCGCGAGGAGGCGGTTTGGAGAAACGAGGACGATACCGAGCTTCGCGTTTACACCTCGACCGAGCTTACGAACCATAAGTTCTACACGCTTATGCACGACAGCGTTTACCGCCTGAGCGTTGCGTTCCAGAACACCGCGTATAACCAATGCCCGCAGACCGGTTTTTACATCGGTCCCGAGATGGAAAAGCCGCCCGTACCCGAAAACGAATACGTCGGCGGCGAGAATATCCCCGACTTCACCGAGGAAATAGAGTAAAACTTATACATTATGTATCAATTAGTTTACAGAAATGTTGTTATTTTATTGAAATTTGAATAAAAAATGATAATACTGTTGACCTTTTAAACAAATTAGGATAGAATATAAAAGCAATAGGGGGCTGACTGATGCGTATAATATCCGGTATACGGCGCGGACATAAGCTCATTGAGTTCGCGGGCGGCGATATTCGCCCGACGACCGACAGGGTTAAGGAGTCGGTTTTCAACTTAATTCAGGGCTATGTCGCGGACGCTTCGGTTCTCGATATGTTTTCCGGCAGCGGCGCGCTGAGCTTTGAGGCGATTTCGCGCGGAGCGGCGGGAGCCGTCTGCGTTGATAAGGACAAGCGTTCGGTTGAGGTCATCAGGAGGAACGCCGCCGATTTGGAGTTTGCCGATAAATGCGAGATAATAAACGCCTCGTGCTTCGATTATATGGAGAGGACGAAGAAAAGCTTTGATATAATCTTCCTCGACCCTCCGTATAACAAGGGATTTATAGAACCCGTTCTTGAGGGAATTGTTAAAAACGGGCTTTTAACCGAAAACGGCATAGCGGTTCTTGAAAGCGACAATACCGATTTCCGTGATGAGATCGACGGACTTCGCAAAATTAAGCAGCGGCGTTACGGCAGGACGTACATTACGGTTTATTCAAAAGGAAAAAAGAACAAATGAGAACAGCAGTATATCCGGGCAGCTTTGACCCGGTTACAAACGGTCATCTCGACATAATCGAGAGGGCGGGACGCGTCTTTGACAAAGTGATTGTCGGAGTTTTAAACAATGCCGGCAAAAATCCGATGTTTTCCATAGACGAACGCGTCGAAATGCTCAAAAAGGTTACCGGACATATTAAAAATGTTGAAATTGACAGCTTTGAGGGACTTTTGGTTGACTTTGTTAAAATGAAGGACGCTTCGGTTATCATTAAGGGACTTCGTACTGTGGCGGATTTTGAATATGAGTTTCAGATGGCGCTTTTGAATAAAGCGCTCAATCCCGAGTACGAAACGATATTTATGATGACCGATTCAAAATATTCGTATATAAGCTCAAGTATGGTAAAGGAGCTTGCGGGATTTGGCGGCGATTTGACGGGACTTGTTCCCGCAAAGATAATAAGCAAAATAAATCAAAAATATAAATTGATTGAAAGGAATGAGTAGGATGGATATGGAAATGGACATTATGGAGATTATCGATATGATGGAAGAAACTATCGAGAAAGCCTCCGCTGTACCGCTCACCGGCAAGGTTATGCTTGACAAAGATGAGCTTCTTGACTACATTCAGGAAATTCGCTTGGTATACCCCGACGCTTTAAAGGAGGCAAAGTGGGTCAAGGAAGAAAGACAGAGAATACTCTCCGAGGCTGAGAGCAGAGCGGAAACGATCCAGAAGAACGCCGAGGAGACCCAGATGCAGCTTATTGACGAGCACGAGATTACCAAAGTCGCTTATCAGCAGGCGAACGAACTCGTTACAAACGCTCAGCAGAAGGCGACGGAGATCAAGTCCGACACCGACGCGTATGTTGACGATATATTAAACGACGCGGAGCATCGCCTTGACTTGCTTCTGAGAAAAGTCCGCGAGGACAGAAGCTACTTTAACAACAACTGATAAAGCGTTAAGAAAAAAAGAAAGGACTGTCATAAACGACAGTCTTTTTGCGGTTAAAACCGTCCGCGGCGCCGAACGGTTTTATTCAAATTTACATATGAGACGGGAAGGGATAAAAATGCTTACGGATATTGAAATAGCGCAAAACGCGAAAATGAAGCACATCAAAGACGTCGCCTTGTCGATCGGTATTGACGGGGACGAGTTGGAGTATTACGGAAAGTATAAGGCGAAGCTCGGCGCGGACGTGCGCGAACGGGTCAAGGACAATCCCGACGGCAAGCTCGTTCTGGTGACCGCCATTAACCCCACGCCCGCCGGCGAGGGCAAGACTACCACAACGATAGGTCTTGGCGACGCGCTGACGCGTATGGGTAAAAAGTGCGTTTTGGCGCTTCGCGAGCCGTCTTTAGGCCCTGTTATGGGCGTTAAGGGCGGAGCCGCCGGAGGCGGCTACAGCCAAGTCGTGCCTATGGAGGACATCAACCTGCACTTTACGGGCGATATGCACGCGCTGACGGCGGCGAATAACCTTCTTTCGGCTATGATAGACAACCACATTCATCAGGGAAACGAGCTTGATATAGACGTTACAAACATTGTCTGGAAGCGCGTTGTCGATATGAACGACAGAGCGCTCAGAAGAATCGTTGTCGGTATGGGCGGCAAGACAAACGGAGTGCCGAGAGAGGACGGCTTTATGATAACCGTCGCGTCGGAGGTTATGGCTATTCTCTGTCTTGCGTCGGATATTGACGATTTGAAGAAGCGTCTGGGCGATATAATAATCGGCTATAACAGAAGCGGTATGCCCGTTAAGGCGTCGGATCTGCACGCCGAGGGCGCGATGACGACGCTTTTAAAGGACGCGATAAAGCCGAATTTGGTTCAGACCTTGGAGCATACGCCCTGTCTTATCCACGGCGGACCGTTCGCCAACATAGCGCACGGCTGCAACAGCGTTCAGGCGACGCGGCTCGCGATGAAGCTCGGCGATTACACGATTACGGAGGCGGGCTTCGGCGCGGATTTGGGCGCGGAGAAATTTATGGATATAAAGTGCCGTCTGGCGGGTATTCACCCCGACGCAGTTGTAATAGTCGCGACGGTTCGCGCGCTCAAATATAACGGCGGCGCGGCGAAGGCGGACTTAAAGACGGAAAATGTTGACGCTCTAAAGAAAGGAATTGTAAATCTGCAAAAGCATATAGAGAATATGCAGAGCTTCGGCGCGCCGGTGGTCGTCGCCGTCAATCGCTTCGACACCGATACCGACGCGGAGCTTAAAACCGTTATCGATATGTGTAAAGAGTGGGGAGCGGAGTGCGCCCTGAGCGAGGTGTTCGCCAAGGGCGGCGAGGGCGGCTTGGAGCTTGCCGAGAAGGTTTTGGCGGCAATCGAGAGCAAGCCGGCTCAATATAAACCCGCATACGACGTAAACGAGCCGATTAAGGATAAAATACACGCTATAGTAACTAAAATTTACGGCGGCGACGGCGCTATTTATTCGGCAAAGGCGAATAAACAGATTAAAAAGCTTGAGGATCTGGGACTTGACAAGAAGCCGATATGTATCGCGAAAACGCAGTATTCGCTTTCCGACAACCCCGCGCTTTTGGGCAGACCCGAGGGCTTTAAGATAAATGTGAGCGAGGTAAGAGTATCAAACGGCGCGGGATTTATCGTAGCCGAGACGGGCGCGATTATGACTATGCCCGGACTCCCGAAAAAACCGGCGGCTGTCGCGATAGACATTGACAAGGACGGAAAAATCACAGGATTATTTTAACATATGGAATACATTTCAAACAATGTTAATGAAACAAAAAAAATAGCCGCGGATTTCGCGCGCGGACTGAAGAGCGGCGATGTTTTATGTATGCGCGGCGATTTGGGCGCGGGCAAAACCGCGTTCGCGCAGGGAATAGCGAAGGGACTCGGCATTGACGAGCCGATAACAAGTCCCACGTTTACGATAGTGAACGAGTATTACGGACGGCTGCCGCTCTATCACTTTGACGCGTACCGCATTTCCGACCCCGACGAGATGTACGAGGTCGGGTACGAGGAATATGTTTACGGCGAAGGCGTATGCGTTATAGAGTGGCCGCAGCTTATAGAGGACATACTGCCTCCGAAACGGTACGAGATCGCGATTTTAAAGGATATGTCCTTAGGGGATAATTACAGAAAAATAATAATAGAGGAAAAAAGATGAAGGTGCTTGCGATAGACACCTCCGCCAATGTCGCGGCAGCGGCAGTCGCGGAGGAGAACGTACTCTTGGGAGAGTATATTTTAAATCATAAAAAGACACATTCTCAGAAAATTATGGTTATGATCGGGGAGCTTCTCAGGGATTTGGAGCTTACCGTAAGGGATATAGATTTGTTCGCGGTCGCCAACGGCCCCGGCTCGTTTACGGGACTGCGTATCGGAGTCGCGACTATGAAGGCTCTTGCACACAGCGTAAATAAGCCGATAGCCGGCGTTTCGCCGCTGGCGGGTATGGCGTATAATCTGCCGTATGCCAAGGGCGTAATCGTGCCGGTTATGGACGCGAGAGCGAACAGGGTTTATACCGCGTCGTACATCTGGGACGACGGCTTTAGGGAAATAACCGAGCCTGAGGCGACGACGATCGAGGAGTGCGTCGAAGGTTGCGGCGGGCTTGCGCGAACGATTTTCGTCGGCGACGGAGCCGCCGTTCATAAGGAATACATTAAGGAAAAGCTCGGCGATAAGGCGGTATTCGCGCCCGCGCCCGCGATGGGGCAGAGAGCGTCGTCAATCGCGGCTTTGGCGGTCGAGAAGGCAAAACGCGGCGAAACAGGCACATACCTTGATTTAAAGCCGGTTTATCTGAGAAAATCTCAGGCGGAGAGGGAGCTGGAGGAAAAGCTGAAGGGGGAAAAGAAATGATAGCGATAGGCAGTGACCACGGCGGTTTTGAGCTGAAAAACCACATAAAAAAGCATCTTGAGGACAGAGGACTTGAGTTTAAGGATTACGGCGTGTACAATGAGGAGAGCGCCGATTATCCGGACTGCGCCAAGCCCGTGTGCGAGGCGGTTCTCTCGGGCGAGTGCGAGCGGGGAATACTTCTCTGCGGAACAGGCATAGGTATCTCGATAGCGGCAAATAAATATAACGGTATCCGCGCGGCGCTATGCACGAACGTGTTCAGCGCGAAAATGGCAAAGGAGCATAATAACGCGAACATCATATGCCTCGGCGGACGCGTGACCGGACGCGAGCTGGCGTTTATGATAGTTGACGCGTGGCTCGACGCCAAGTTCGCGGGCGGACGTCACGCCAAGCGCGTCGAGAAGATCCGCGAAATAGAGAAATGAACAAAAGACGGCGCAAAACGTCGTCTTTTGAATTATGAATGATTTTATGATTAAATAATGTTTACATTACGGTTAAGGATTTGTTATTTTTGTGATACGCACTTTAAAAACGGGACACGCTGTGTTATACTGTTATAGCGGTAACATTAATTTCGCGCGCCCCATATTATAATGATATATCGATATTGTTGTAATGTGAGGTGTTAAAATTGAGCAGATTGGTTATAGAGGGCGGCAGACCCGTTTCGGGAGAAATACGCGTTCAGGGCGCTAAAAACGCAGTGCTGCCTATTCTCGCGGCGACGGTTCTCTCCGAGGGAGAGTGCGTTATACATAACTGTCCGCAGCTTAGAGATGTGGATAAAACGGATTTGGTATTGGAGGGACTCGGGTGTTCGGTTAAACGCGAAGGCTCGACCGTAACCGTAAATCCGCGCGGACTTTGCGGCTGCAAGATAAGCGAGAGCCTTATGCGCGAAATGCGCTCGTCGATAATTTTTCTCGGCGCGATAATTTCGCGCTGTTCCGAGGCGGTTGTCAGTATGCCCGGCGGCTGCCCGATAGGGCTTCGCCCCATCGACCTGCACTTAAAGGCTCTTCGCGAGCTGGGCGTTGAAATTACCGAAAACCACGGATACATACACTGCGCCGCCGATAAAATAAAGGGCGCGCATATTCATCTGGATTTTCCGAGCGTCGGAGCGACGGAAAACATAATGCTCGCGGCAGTCGGGGGCGAGGGCGTAACGACTGTGACGAACGCGGCGAGAGAACCGGAAATCGCGGATTTGGAACGCTTTTTAAACGCGATGGGCGCGCGCGTTTCGGGCGCGGGCGGGAGCGTTATACGAATTGAGGGCGTGGAGCGTTTGCACGGAGCGGAGCATACGATAATGCCGGACAGAATTGTCGCGGCGACGTATCTGGCGGCTTCCGCGGCGACGCGCGGCGAGCTGTGCCTTAAATGCGTCGAGCCGAACGATATGGTCGCGATGACAAAGGTCCTTGAGAATATGGGCGCGGAGCTTAAAATAGGCAAAAATGAAATCGCGGAGAAAGTGAAGGGCAGACTTAAAAATCCGAGCGTTATCCGCACTATGCCGTACCCGGGTTTCCCGACCGATATACAGTCGCCGTTTATGGCGCTTTGCGCGCTCTCCGAGGGGACGGGAGTTTTTATAGAAACTATTTTCGAGAACCGTTTTCAGCACGTTGACGAGCTTGTGAGAATGGGCGCGGATATAAAGGTTGACGGCAGAAGCGCGGTAGTGCGCGGAGTCGGGCGATTGCAGGGAGCGAACGTTGTCGCGAGGGAGCTTCGCGGCGGCGCGGCGCTTGTTGTGGCGGCGCTCTCCGCCGACGGGGTAACGACTGTTGCCGGTACGGAGTATATAGACAGAGGCTACGAAAATATAGAAAAATACCTGCGCGGCTGCGGCGCGAGGATCGCGCGCGCGGGCTAAGAGGAAGGCTTTTTAATGGACAAAAAACACGGTAAAAACAGTTCGATGAGAAAAGTTAATACGGGCGCGCCTTCAAAAGCGCCCGAAAGGACGCGCAAGCGCACCGCCGGTGAAATGGAGGCGCAGATACGCTATCAGCAGCAGCAGAAGCGTCAGCGGCTCAAGGTTCAGCGCGCGCGCGCTCTTGTTGTGCTGATTTTGTGCGTTATCGCCGTTATTGTGCTGATGTTTATGACGCCTATTTTCAATATAAAGCAGATAGCGGTAAGCGGAAACAATGTCGTGACGCTTGAGGAGATAAACGAAAAGGTCGGCGATCTGATAGGGAAAAATTTGTTTAAGACCGGCGAAACCGACATAAGAGGAAGGCTTACGCCCATTCCGTATATCGACTCGGTGAGCGTATCGAAAAAGCTTATTCCGCCGACGGTGAGGATTGCCGTAACGGAGTGCAGTCCGGCGGCGTACATAGGAATAGACGGCAAAACCTTCGTTATAGACTCCAATCTTAAAGTTCTCGGCGACAGATCCGTATTTTCGGAGGGCGATATACCCAATATTATAGGGCTTGAAACGTCCGGCGGCGACGTCGGAGCGGAGCTTGACTGCGGCGATCCGCAGAAGGTTGAAATACTGCGGATATGTCTGAAAACTATGGAAGCTACCGGAATGCTCGACAAGGTAAAGGACATAGATATTGCGGAAACGACAAATATAAGCTTCAGGTACGACGATAGGCTCGACATACTGTGCGGAACCCAGCTCGACCTCGAGCGTAAGCTCAGACTTCTTAAAGAGACCGTTTCAAACAGCAATCTCGCGCCCAACGCTAACGGAACTATCGATTTGAGCGTTACGGGAAAGGCAGTCTATACTCCCGATATAAATTCGGACAATGATTTGAATAATGATACAGATGAGGTTAAAAAATCGGAAAATACCGATAACAGCGATAGTGAAAGCG
>CAYVUD010000047.1:0-11790 GCA_964454725.1 uncultured Lachnospiraceae bacterium | reverse complement strand
TCAATAACCGTTTCGGCGGTGAATAAGAAGCAGTATCCGGCGAACGGATTAAAGGAGTTCGCGTTCGCGGGACGCTCCAATGTGGGGAAGTCCTCGCTTATCAACAAGCTCCTCAACCGTAAGTCGCTCGCGCGCGTTTCCGGCACTCCCGGCAAAACGGCGACGATAAATTTCTATAATATAGACGACACGATTTACCTTGTAGACCTCCCGGGCTACGGCTACGCTCAGCGTTCCAAGTCGGAGACGGAAAAATGGGGAAAGATGATGGAGGACTATCTCGCCAACCGCGAACCGCTCGTCCAGACGATTCTCCTTGTTGACAGCCGTCATAAGCCGACAAAGGACGACGTTACAATGGCGGACTGGATACGTCATTATCACGACAGGCTTATCGTCGTCGCGACTAAATTTGATAAGCTCAAAAAGAGCGAGCAGGAGCCAAATCTCGAGCTGATATGGAGTACCCTCGATATGGGAGAGGACGATATACTCGTTCCGTTCTCGACAAAAGACGACGAGGGAAAGTTCACTGTATGGGATATGATAGAAATGATGCGGCTCCCCGAATACGAGGCTTAGAAAAAAATCCCCGAAAGCAGCGCTTTCGGGGATTTTTTCGTTGAGTTTTAATATGTTTTCGGGGGTTGATTTTTCCTTTGTCCGTTTATTTGATTTGCAGTCTTATTCTGTCGGCAACCATAGCGATAAATTCGGAATTGGTCGGCTTGCCCTTACCGGTGTGAATGGTATAGCCGAAAATTTCGTTCATCGTCTCGGGCTTTCCTCTGCTCCACGCCACCTCGATTGAATGGCGTATAGCGCGCTCCACGCGGCTTGCGGTCGTGTTGTATGCCTTTGCGATTTCGGGATATAACTGCTTCGTTATGAAATTGAGCAAATCCATATTTTCCACAACCATTATAATCGCGCTTCTGATGTACTGATAGCCCTTGATATGCGCGGGAACGCCAAGCTCGTGAATAAACTCGGTAACGAGCGTTTCGAGGTCGCAGTCCTCCCTTCGCGCGCTTTTTACCGGCGCGGGAACGGCGGCGACTCCGAGCTTCGGCGCTTGCGCGAACTCGCGTATCAGCTCGCAAACTCTCTCGGGCGACTGAGGCTTTAACAAATAATAGTCAGCCCCGAGGCTTATCGCCGTTTCGATTATTCTCGTGTGCGCCGATATGGAGTAAACCACGATTGACGGCTTTTTCGCCGGATTGAGCGTTTTAAGCCGCCTCAGCACGCCGAGTCCGTCGAGCTTGGGCATAACCATATCGAGCAGTACCACGTCGGGCGACGTCTCCGCGATTAAAGAAATCGCTTCTTCGCCGTCGTTGGCAATACCGCATACGGTGACGCCGGACTGTGACGAGAAATACTCCGATAGCTCGCGTGTAAGCTCGGTGTTGTCATCTGCAATCAAAACAGATATATGGTTCTTCATAGGAAAAATTCCCCCTTAATATATATTTTCTGACGCAAAGCGTCGGAATTTTTATATAAAGAAATTATAAAAACTTCTATATATACATATATATTACCAAATATATACATTTATGACTAAATATATACATTTCTTACCATATTTTGGAAAATTTATTCTGAAAACAGAAAAAAATTTCCGTTTTTTTACTGTTTTGAAATATTTGGTTTAATTTTGCGTTTATCCGTATAAATCGTCGTCGGAAACGGGGATAGGACCGTGTTCCGCTTCGTAACGCTCGATTTCCTGCTGGACAAGATAACTGATTTTGCTTGTAACCGAGCGACATTCTCTTTTGGCGATATATTTAATTTTCGCGTTTTTGTCTAAATCCAATCTGAGCGTCAGATGAGCTTTGATAACCGGCATATTATAACCTCCTTAAATTGTCATAAAATTGTATTGTGATGTTAGTATACCACAATATCACATTTAGTATATATCCATATTAATGTCATATTGGATATAAACAAGTCCAAAATAACGCCATAATGGTCGCGTGTAAATATTTTTTTAAGTCAGTGTAATCGGTTTGAAACCGTCCGGAAACAAAAACAGCCGTTTTTACGCGGTTTGTAAAAAAATTGTATAATAATTTCATAAAATTATTGAATTTGCCGTAAATTTATGTTATAATATTACCATAGTTTATGAAATTTCACGAGGAGGGATAGTTATGGTATACGGAATTGAGCACGTGGCAGTCGTTTCAAAGGACACGGCGGCGCTTAAGGACTGGTATATGGATATGTACGGCGGACGCGTTGTCTACGACAACGGCAAGGGTACATATTTTTTGCAGTTCCCCGACGGCAGTATGATTGAGTTCGTTACGGCGCTCTCCGATAAGCCGGACGATGTTGAGAAATCGGCGGGAATACGCCATTTGGCGTTCGCGGTTTCGCCGAAGGCGTTTGATGAGATTGTCGCGAAGCTTAAGGCTGACAGCCGCGTTGAGGAGGTTCACGACGTAAGCGAAAACGCGAAGGGTCTTAAAACGTACTGGTATAAGGATATTGAGGGGAACTTTTCTCACCTGATTTATCGTCCCGACCCGCTCCAATAGGGAGTAAATAATTTGTAAAAAAGCTTTCGTAAACGCGTCCGTAACGTCAGCCGCCGCGCGGCTGTATTGCAAGCGGCGGATAACGGAGTATCGGCGGGTTTATGACAGCGTAAATAATTATAATATAAGGAGGAACAATCCAATGAGTGATTACTTAAACTTCAGCCTTGAAGGCAAGGTCGCGCTTGTAACCGGCGCGTCCTACGGTATCGGTTACGCTATCGCGTCGGCATACGCAAAGTCGGGCGCGAAAATTGTGTTCTGCGACATTAAGCAGGAATTTGTCGATAGGGGTATGAATTCATATACCGCTGACGGAATCGACGCTAAGGGCTATGTATGCGACGTTACAAACGAAGCTATGGTTCAGGATATGGTGGCGAAGATCGAGAAGGAGGTCGGCGTTATTGATATTCTCGTAAATAACGCGGGTATCATCAAGAGAATACCGATGTGCGATATGACCGCCGACGAGTTCAGACAGGTCGTTGACGTTGATTTGAACGCTCCGTTTATCGTATCGAAGGCGGTTATTCCGTCAATGATTAAGAAGGGTCACGGCAAGATTATAAACATCTGTTCAATGATGTCGGAGCTTGGCCGTGAAACCGTTTCGGCATACGCCGCGGCAAAGGGCGGTCTTAAGATGCTCACGAGAAACATCTGCTCGGAGTACGGCGGGAACAATATCCAGTGCAACGGCATAGGCCCGGGCTATATCGCTACGCCGCAGACCGCGCCGCTTCGCGAAAAGCAGCCCGACGGTTCAAGACACCCGTTTGACCAGTTCATCTGCGGCAGAACGCCCGCGGGCAGATGGCTTCAGGCTGAGGAGCTTACGGGTCCGGCGGTATTCCTTGCTTCAGAGGCTTCAAACGCGGTAAACGGACATATTCTGTACGTTGACGGCGGTATCTTGGCGTACCTCGGCAAACAGCCGTAATTAAAAGCGAAAAAAACAGCTCTTCGGAGCTGTTTTTTTAATGCCCGATAACATTTTATTATTTTCTTCTCTTGCACTTGAAAAAGCGGCAAAAAAATGATACAATATAATTTAATATGGGTATTTATATACCTTAAAGGGAAACGAAGGAAGGAAAACGATATGCTCAGGTACTTTACAGCGGGTGAAACTCACGGAAAATGTCTTACGGTTATTATTGAGGGAATGCCCTCGAATGTTAAAATAGACTTGGATAAAATAAACGCCGAGCTTGCCAAGCGTCAGCGCGGCTACGGCAGAGGCGGAAGAATGAAAATAGAACAGGACAGAGCCGAAATACTTTCGGGCGTGCGCGGAGGCTATACGCTCGGAAGTCCTATCGCGATGCGTATAGAAAACCGCGACTGGGCAAACTGGGAGAGCGTAATGGGGACCGAAAGCTCTGACGGAGAGCGCGCGGTTGAATGTCCGCGCCCGGGACACGCCGACTTGACCGGCGGAATTAAGTACGACCACAAGGATTTAAGAAACGTGCTTGAGCGCGCGAGCGCGAGAGAAACGGCGGCGAGAGTCGCGGCGGGCGCGCTTGTAAGACAGTTGCCGGAGCTGTTTGGCGTGGAGTTTAAAAGCCGCGTCAAGCGTATAGGGGAGGTTTCGGACCCCGACGATATTAGCTCGGACGGATTTTTTGAGCGTGTATCCGAGTCGCCTGTGGGCTTCTCGAACGCGGAAGCCGCCAAAAGAGCTATGGAGTATATCGACAAAATAAAAGCCGGCGGGGAGTCCGTGGGCGGAGTGGTTGAAACGATTGTAACCGGCGTTCCGGCGGGACTTGGCAGCTATGTTCACTATGACCGCAAGCTTGACGCGAATTTGGCGTTCGCGGTAATGAGCGTTCAGGCGATAAAGGGCGTAGAGATAGGTATGGGCTTCGGAGTAAGCGAAACGTGCGGCTCAAAGGTACACGACGAGATAGCTTACGGCGGGGAGGGCTATTATCGTCTAAGCAATAACGCCGGCGGTATAGAGGGCGGTATGTCCAACGGCGAACCCATACGCGTGAGCGCGGCGATGAAGCCGATACCGACGCTGTATAAGCCGTTAAACACCGTAAATATAAAGGATAAGTCCGTTATGAAGGCGAGTGTCGAGCGTTCGGACGTGTGCGCTGTGCCGGCTTGCTCGGTGGTTGTGGAAGCCGCCGTGGCGTTCGAGATAACGAAGGCGTTCCTTGAAAAATTCGGCGGCGACTGTATGGCGGATATTGAATGTTCATACGCCGCGTACAAGGACAGAATAGCGCGGGATTGGTAAAAAGACGCAGGACTGCTTAAAGGAGGTGAGGGGTTTGCCGGAAACAGATTTAATAAAACGCTGTCAAAAAGGAGAACGCGACGCTTTTAACGAGCTTGTGGAAAAGTATCAGAGCAGGGTCGTAAACATAGCGTATGGTATGCTCTCCGACCGAGAGGACGCATACGACGCGGCGCAGGAGGTTTTTGTAAAAATTTACAAAAATATTAACGGTTTTCGCGGCAGCTCCTCGCTTTCCACTTGGATTTTCAGGATAGTGTCGAACGTCTGCAACGATATGCTCAGGAAACGTCAGCGCGCGGCTGTAACGGTGAGTCTGAGCGGCGCGCAGCAAGACGAGGACGGGAAGGATATAGACGTCACCGACGACGCGCCGTCGCCGGACGAGCTTCTGGAGCTTGACGAGCGTCAGCGGGCGGTGCGGCTCGCGATAAGCGAGCTGAGAGCGGAATACCGCGAGATAATCACATATTCCGACATAGAGCAGCTCAGCTACGAGGAGATTGCGGATATTTTAAAGTGTCCCGTAGGAACGGTGAAATCAAGGCTTAACCGCGCTCGCGGGGCGCTGAAGAAAAAATTGTTAAAGGACAAGGAGCTTTTCCTTTAAGCCGCGGAGCGGGCGTTTGCCCGCGCGGTATTGCCCGATAAAAAAAGGAACCGCCGCGCGGTTCCTTTTTTTATATTATTAAGAAATTTTACTTTTTCTTGTTAGCGCGTCTTTCGGCGGCAGCGGCGGCTCTCGCCTTAATCTCCGACTCGCGCCAAGCGCCCAAGAAGCCGCTGGCGATAAAGATTGAGGTGTAAGCGCCGGCGATAATGCCGACTATAAGCGGAAGCGCGAACTCGCGGATAGCCGAAACGCCCAAGATATAGATAAGAACTATCGTGATAAGCGTTGTGACCGTTGAGTTAATGGTACGTCCGAGCGTTTCCATAACGCTTCTGTTCGTAAGCTCGGTAACGGTCTCGTTCTTTTTGCGTAGCTTCATATTCTCGCGGATCCTGTCAAAGATAACGATCGTGTTATTGATTGAATAACCGACTACCGTGAGCATAGCCGCGATAAACGTGGTGTTTAGCGGAATATTTGTAATCGCGTAAACAGCCGCCATAACAATGATGTTTATCGCGAGCGCGATAACCGCCATAACCGCGCTTCTCCACTCGAAACGGATTATAATGTATACGAGTATGCATATAATCGCGAGCAGGGTGTAGAGAAGAGCTTTTCTCTGTATCTCATTACCGAAGCTCGCCGAAGCCGACGAAACCGACAATAAGTCGTCGTCGGTGAGGTTGTACTCAGCCTTTAGAGCCTCGAAAATCTCGTTTTTAACCGTTTCGTCAACGGGGGGAGTCTTAATGACCGCGACCTGCGAGTTGTCGCCGGTCTGAACGGTAGCGTTTACCGTGTCGGTCGTCTTTTCCTGAATTAAGTCCGCGACGGCTTTATTGTCAAAGTCCGTGTGCATATTGACCTGCATTCTGATACCGCCGAGAAATTCAACGTCATAGTTAAATCCGCCGTGTACGAGGTACATAACGATACCTATTACAATAATAAGAGCGGGAAGAAGCACAAACTTCCATCTGTTTTCGGTAACCTTTAAATTTTTCATTATTCGGCGCCTCCCTTTTTAGCTTTTGCACTGTAGAACAGGCTTCTGTTCTGAATACCGATACCTACAAGCTGCTTTAGCAGGAACTTTGTGATAACGATAGCGGTAAACATTGAAAGAACAACGCCTATGCCCAATGTCGTAGCGAAGCCCGTTACCGTACCGATACCGGAGAGGTAAAGAACAACGCACGAGATGATTGTCGTTACGTTTGAGTCGAGAATTGCCGAGAACGCCTTGTTAAAGCCGGCGTCAACCGAAGCCTTAATCGTCTTTCCGAGTCTCAGCTCCTCTTTCATACGTTCAAATATGATACAGTCCGCATCGACCGCCATACCGATTGAAAGCACGATACCGGCGATACCCGAAAGACTGAGGTTTACTCTGAAAAGTCCCATAGCAAGTCCGATAAGACCTACGTATATAAGAAGCGACAGATCCGCGATAAGACCGGGGATTCTGTACATTATAACCATAAATATCATTATAAGGATAATACCGATAGCCGCTGCCGTAAGGCTTCTGGGAAGCGCTGTCGAACCAAGCTCCGCGCCTACGGTTTCCTGAGTGATAACATTCAGCTTAAACGGGAGCTGACCCGACTTAATCTTGTTAGCCAAGTCCTGAGCCGTCTCCGCCGTGAAATCGCCCGTGATTATGCACGAATCCGAGTTAATTTCCTCCGAAACTCTCGGCGACGAAACGACCGCGTCGTCCATCATAATCGAGATATAGTTTTTGCCCTCGCTTGACTTCGAGGCGGCCTCCTTTGTCGCGGCGGCGAACTTATCCTTTGCCTCGGCGGAAAACTCAACCTGAACATAGTTCTGAGAAGCCGATGTTTCCGAGGTCTTGCCGTACTGATGAGAAGCGTCCTTTATGTCGGTCGCGCCCTCTAAGATTACGTTGCCGTCAGCGTCAACGAACGTAAGCTTCGCGACGTCGCCCAAAAGCTCGGCAGCCTTGTCGGTTTCAAATACCGACGGAATTTCAACGGTAACCTTGCCGCCCTCGCCCTTGGATATTCTTGCCTCCGTGTAACCCGCGTTTGTAAGACGCGTCTGGAAAATAGAATCAACCACGTTCATATCAGCCTCTGTTGCCGCAAGCGCGTTGCCGTTGTCATCAACCGCCTGGAAGGTTATAACCGAGCCTCCCGCAAGGTCAATGCCCTTTCTGATGCCCTTTTCCTCGTCAAACATACCGCCGTACTTAAATCCCGAAATGTTGAAGCCTATAAAGGCCACATAGTTAAGGATTAACGCGATTGCGATAACGAAGCAAAGAGTAATGATGCTCTTTTTTTTCATTTGCGTTCATTTCCTTTCTTTCAGGGTCCGCATTAAAACCCATTTTAAATTTCAGCATAAGGATATTATACAACTATATATCGTGTTAGTCAATAGTTTTTTGTTATTATAATTTAACAAAAAAATTACAACGTATTTAATACATTCTTTACATTTTACCTTGCTAAATAAGAAAAAATGGTATACAATATATTGTGTAGTAAGCGATTGGAGAAAATTATGAACAGAAAAGAAAAAACATTATCTTATATAAAATCAAAGGAATATGTCCCGCTGAGGCTCTCGGAGCTTGCGGCTGTTCTTGACGTGCCCGCGTCCGGCAGGAAAGAGCTTGAAGCCGTTCTTGGCGAGCTGTGCGCGGAGGGCAAAGTATACCTTACAAAAAAGAAGCGGTATATGCTTGTTGAAGGTGAATCGAAAATGTACGCGGGCGTGCTGCACTGCAACGCGAAGGGCTTTTTCGGCTTCGTCATTTGCGACGACGCGTCCGAGGAGGACATTTACATTCGCGGCGACAATCTAAAGGACGCCTTCGACGGCGACCGCGTTATAGCCGAGGCGGACAAGGAAAAGGCGGGCGGCAGACGGGAGGGGCATATAGTACGTGTTCTCGAGCGCGCCAATAAAACGATTGTCGGGGTAATCATCGATAAGAAAAAAGAGGGATTTTTCCGGCTGCGCCCCGATAACCGCCGCATATACGCGAAGGTCAGGATCAAGCCCGAGGATATGATGGGCGCGGGTATAGGCTCGAGGGCGGCGTGCGAGGTTACGGGATACACCGAAAACGGAAAGCTCCTCGGCAGGGTAATATCGGTTTTGGGCGAGCAGAGTTCCCTGAAAAGCTGCGTTGAGGGAGTTATATTTTCAAACGGCATAAAGCAGGCGTTTGAGCCGGAAACTATGGAGGAGGCGCGAAAAACGCCGTCCGCGGTTACGGCGGCGGACATTAAGGGCAGGGACGATTTGCGCGATATGACGGTATTCACGATAGACGGCGACGACGCCCGCGATTTTGACGACGCGGTGTCGCTGTCGGCGCTCTCCGACGGCAACTATTGGCTGGGCGTGCATATCGCGGACGTGTCGCACTACGTAAAGCGCGGCAAACCGCTTGACAAGGAAGCTTTTGAGCGGGGAACGAGCGTGTACCTCGCGGACAGGGTAATTCCGATGCTGCCCGAGAAGCTCTCAAACGGAATATGCAGCCTTAATCCCAACGAGGACAGGCTGACGCTTACGATATTTATGGAGGTAAACCATAACGGCGAGGTCGTGAGCCGCAAGCTTGAGAAAACGGTTATCCGCTCCAAGGAACGCCTGACCTATAACAGCGTAAACGCGATACTCGAGCGGGGCGACAGGGAATTAACCGAGAGATATATCCATATAGTCCCGACGCTGAAATTAATGGAGAAGCTCGCCGAAACGCTCCGCGCCAAACGCGATAGGCGCGGCGCGATACAGTTTGAGTTTCCCGAAACGGAAATAAGCGTCGATTTCGACGGGAACCCGATTGAAATAGTAAAGCGGGAACGCGGAACGTCGGAGAAAATAATAGAGGAGTTTATGATTTTGGCAAACGAAACCGTCGCCGAGTACGCCTGCCGGTCGGAGCTGCCGTTTATTTACCGCGTACACGAAGCGCCAACCACCGACAAGATAACGGCGTTTAACGAGTTTCTGAGTAATTTCAATTTATCGCTGAGGGGCAAAATCGACGCTGACAACCCCGTTCACCCCAAGGCGCTGCAAAGAATACTCGACGCGGTAAAGGATACGCCCGAGGAGCGGGTTGTCGCGGCGAATATGCTGCGCTCGCTTATGAAGGCGGAATATAAAACCGAAAACCTCGGTCATTTCGGGCTTGCGGCAAAGTACTACTGCCATTTCACCTCACCGATACGGCGCTATCCTGACCTAATCGTACACCGCGTTTTAAAGGCGTTTCTGGACGGGCAAAAGATACGCGAGAACGTCGGTATGGCGGCGTCGCGCTCAAGCGAGCGGGAGATTGTCGCGGAATGCGCGGAGAGAGATGTTGACGACCTGATGAAAACGGCGTATATGTCGCAGTTCGTCGGCAAGGCGTTCGACGGAGTTGTTTCGGGCGTAGCGAGCTTCGGGATATTTGTGGAGCTTGACGGAATTTATGTCGAGGGACTTGTGAGAGCGGAGAATATGGAACACGATTATTTCGAGTTTTCCGAAAGCTCCGGCACGCTTGTCGGCAAGCGTACGGGAAAGACCTACCGTATAGGCGATATGGTGAGAGTGGTCGTCGCGCGGACGGATATGATGCGCAGGCAGATAGATTTTGTTCCGGAGAGCGCCGCGGATAAAGGGATTATGAAGAAATTTGAGGATAAACCCAAGCCTGCCGCGAAAAAGAAGAAAACAAACAGAAAGAAAAGGTATAAATACAATAAACAGCGAAAGAAGAAAAAATAATGGATAAATTTGAATTGATTGTGCCGACATTGTTCGGACTTGAGGCGTTTGTCAAACGCGAGATACAGCGTCTGGGCTATGAAATAACGTCCGTTGAGGACGGAAGGGTTACGTTTGAGGGCGATTTGGAGGCGATATGCCGCGTTAATACGTGGCTTCGCACGGGCGAGAGAGTCCTGATAAAGGCGGCGGAGTTTCGGGCGGAAAGCTTCGAGGAGCTGTTCGAGGGAACAAAGGCTGTCGAGTGGGAAAGGTGGATAGGAAAGGACTGCGCTTTTCCCGTTAAGGGCTATTGTCTTAAATCCAAGCTCGCGAGCGAGAGAGACTGTCAGTCCATAATAAAAAAAGCTGTCGCGGACAGGCTTTCTCAGACATACGGGATTAAGTG
Source organism: uncultured Lachnospiraceae bacterium (assembly GCA_964454725.1). Classification (GTDB taxonomy): domain Bacteria; phylum Bacillota; class Clostridia; order UBA1381; family UBA1381; genus JALEPO01. The sequence continues at coordinate 1,207 of CAYVUD010000047.1, read as the reverse complement.
GTTCGGCGAGGAGGGGAGCGTTTACCTTATCCGGTTTTCGGTTTTAAAGGACACGGTCACGCTGATGATTGACGCCTCCGGCGAGCCGCTGCATAAGCGCGGCTACAGGCAGACCTCGAATATTGCCCCGCTGCGCGAAACGATTGCGGCGGCGATGGTTGCGATGAGCCGGTGGAAATTCGAGTATCCGCTCTGCGATCCGTTCTGCGGCTCGGGCACTATACCTATCGAGGCGGCGATGTTCAAACGTAATATCGCGCCGGGACTTAACCGAAGGTTCGCGGCGCACGGATTTTCGCAGATACCGAACAGTATGTGGGAAAGAGCCGCGGAAGAGGCGAGGTCGCTTGAGCGTAACGTGCCGCTTGAGATATACGCCTCGGATATTGACGCGGGCTGCGCGGAAATAACGCGCGAAAACGCGCGTATAGCGGGCGTCGGGGAATGGGTAAAGCCGACGGTCGGCGACGCGCGGAAAATCAGCTTTGATAAGCCCTTCGGAACGATTATAACCAATCCGCCCTACGGCGAACGGCTCGGCGGGACCGAGGAGTGCGAGGAGCTGTACCGCGAGCTTGGCAAGACGTTTTTGAAGCTTGACAGGTGGTCGTATTATATACTTGCCTCGAACGAGCGTTTTGAGGAAATATTCGGCAAAAAGGCAAATAAAAGGCGAAAAATATATAACGGTATGCTCAAATGCAATGTGTATCAGTATTTCGGCGATACGAAAAAATAATTTGAAAAAGAACGTATTTCCTCTTTACAAACCGTGTATAATTGTGTTAGAATATATACACATTCAGCGGCGGTAAAAGCTTCGTTTTACCGCGAATATGGGGCTGCAATGGCTTCGACGGGGATAATGAACTCTGAGCAGCGAGCAGCGCTGAGCAACGCTTTAAACGGCTCAAACTTAAATATAAACGCTAACGATTACGAATTAGCTTACGCTGCCTGATTGCGGCGTTGTCTCCTCCGTGAGTACCGCGGCGCGGAGCAAGGCATCATTTCAGCGGTGAACGTGAGTTAAGGCTTGTCCTAACCTTTTCCATGATTTAAGGACTACCGACGATATAACTTTGGTTGTGGAGTAGTATCGAAGGGATTAACGACCATAACCTGCGCTCGGAGAAGCTCGGACGGATTTGTTTTCGGACAGGAGTTCGATTCTCCTCAGCTCCACCAATTCAAAATCACGTCGCAA
>CAYVUD010000046.1:0-11791 GCA_964454725.1 uncultured Lachnospiraceae bacterium | reverse complement strand
TACTTTAATTTGCTACCTTTACCATACTATGACGAACTACTCTGCTTTCGTTATATATATAGCCCTTCATAAGCTCCTCGACTACGGTGTTGTCGTCCGTCGTTTCGTCCTCTACGTGCATAACCGCGTTATGCATATTGGGGTCGAACTGCTCGCCCTCGGCGTTTATCGGCTTTACTCCGAGCTTCGCGAGAGCCTCGTCGAACTGCTTTTTAACCATTTCAACGCCCTCTTTAAGCTTTTTCGCGTCCTCGCCCTCAACCTCGATCTGCAAGGCTCGCTCAAGGTTATCGCCTATCGGCAAAATTGCCGCGACAGCGTCTATAACCGCGTCGGCATAGCGCGCGTCCTTTTCTCTCGCGCTGCGTTTTTGGAAATTGTCGTACTCGGCATACAGACGTATATATTTATCCGTCTGCTCCTTAAGTTTTTCTTCAAGCTCCTCCTCTTTTGTCTTTTTGGTTTCCGCCTCGGTTTCTTCCTCAGCCGTTTCCGGCGCGGTTTCCTCAACCGCTTCCTCTGCCGTTTCCTCTAATGCTTCTTCGTCCTTTTTCGACATATTATCACCCCTTTATTCTCCGCCTATATAATATTTAAGCATTTTGTCTATTTCATTTGAAATCAAATCAAGGCTTGTGAACACCTTTGAGTAATTCATACGCTTCGGACCTATTACGCCGAGCTTGCCGACGGGCTTGCCGCCGAGCGAATAATTTACCGTTACGAGCGAACAGTCCCTCAATATCTCAAATTCGTTCTCCTTGCCTATCTTCGCGCTCACTCCCTCGCCGTCGGACGCGGAAATCAGTTTTTTCAGACTTTCCTTGTCCTCAAGCAGATTGAATATCTCCCTCGCCTTGGAAACGTCGGCATATTCGGGATATTTGAGAATCGCGTTGGCATTGTTGATATAAATTTCCGTTTCGTCCATTGACGATATTGTTTCGTAGACGAAATTAAGAATACTTATAAGCACCTTCGGGTGCAGCGAAAGCTTTTTCTCTATCTCGTCCTGCAGGCGCTGTATCATCTCAAAATTGATTTCATCGGCTTCAAGCCCCGTAAGACTCTTATTGAGAAGCTTTGAGAGCGCCGCGCACTCCTTATCGCTAAGCTCAACCGCCATAATCTGATTTTTGACGGTATTTGTCACGACTATAAGCATAACCTGGTTCGCTCCCAACGGAACAAGGTCGATTTTGCGTATCTGCTCGCCCTTATGCGAAGGCGCGGTTACAACCGTCGTGTAATCCGTCAGCGACGACGTGAACAAAGCCGCGCGGCGTATGATCTTGTCAAGCTGATTAACCTTCGTTTCAAGCTCGCTCTGCAAAGCCGCTATAGCCTCCATACCGAGCTGATATTTCTGCATAAGCGAGTTTACATAAAATCGGTACCCCTCGTCCGAGGGAATACGTCCCGACGAGGTATGCGGCTGAATAAGATAGCCCATTTCCTCCAAATCCGCCATTTCATTCCTTATCGTGGCGCTTGAAAGTCCCAAATTTTCTTTTTTGGATATGGAACGCGAGCCGACAGGCTCCGCCGTTCCTATATATTCATCAATGATTGCCTGAAGGATTTTCTTTTTTCTGTCATTCAAATCCATTCCAAACACTCCCTTTACTGTTAGCACTCATAGAACACGAGTGCTAACAATGATAGAATACCACCATTTCCCTATGTTGTCAAGCGATTTTTCCATATTTCACAAATTGTTCATAATTTTCATACAAACTCGCATAAAACCGAATTTGAAACGTCGCGTCCCCTGTCGGTGAAAAACACGCGTCCGTTTTCCCGCAGCAGAAAACCGCCTTTTATGAATTTCTCCAATTCCTTTCCGTACTGCGCGTCAAGAGTTTTTCCAAATCGTTTTAAGAACTCCGCTTCGCTTATGCCCTCGTCCATACGCAGTCCCATAATCATAAACTCGCCTATTTTGCCGCGCTCGGTAAGAACCGTTTCTCCGGCGCGTTTTTTGCCCGAAAAATATTCCGATAGGTCGCTTGTGTTGTAAAAGCGTTTGCCGTCAATGTACGAATGTGCCGCCGCGCCAAGACCGATATACTCCTCGCACCGCCAGTATTTTTTATTATGGCGGCACTCGAAGCCGTCCCTTGAAAAATTCGATATTTCATATCGCTTAAAGCCGCCCTTTTTAAGCCTTTCGGCGGTCATAGCGTACATATCCCTGTCGGTATCCTCGTCGGGAAGCTCAATATTCCCTTGGGAATATTCTCTCTCCAAAGGCGTTCCGTCCTCGATAATCAGGCTGTACGCGCTTATGTGCGTCACGGGAAGAGAGAGCGCCGTTTCAAGCGTGCGGGACAGACTCTCCGTTGTCTGAAACGGCAGCGCGGTCATTAAATCAACATTAATGTTATCAAATCCGTTTTCCTTTAATTGACAAATAGTATTATATGCCGTTTTCGCGTCGTGTATTCTGCCGAGCCGCTTTAATTCCGCGTCGTCGAACGACTGCGCGCCGACGCTTACGCGGTTTGCTCCGCTCCCGCGCATAGCCTTGATTTTATCTAAAGTGAGCGTTTCGGGGTTAGCCTCGACGGTAAACTCATAATCGTCCGCGACGCGGAACTTTCCAAAGCACGCGTCAATAAGACGGTAAAGCTCCCCCGCGCTCAGAACTGTCGGCGTTCCGCCGCCGATAAACACCGTGTCGGCGCGCACTCCCGCGTATTCCCCCATTTCGTCTATGACCGCCGAAACATAATCGGAAAACACGCTTTCCTTGTCGGGAAACGATACAAAATCGCAGTATTTGCACTTTTTAACGCAAAACGGTATATGAATATATATTCCTTTCATAATTTAAACCATCAATTCCTTTCGCAACATTAAGGCTGAGAGAAAATTGTTCAACCTTCGGCATAAAAAAAGGGACTTTCAAGTCCCCTTTAATCTTTAATGCTCGTGACCGCAGCCGCAGTCCTCATCGTCCTCGAAATCAATTTCAAGCTCTATTTCCTCGTGACAGTTCGGGCAGACGATCGGCTCGCTGCCGTCAATCATATCAAAATCCACAATTACGTCCTCGCCGCAGCTTGGGCACTGTATTTCAAAATAATCGTCCGCTCCGTCCTCATCGTCATAACCGTCGTAATCGTCAAGAAAATCGTCCTCGCCGCCGTACTCGTCATCATATTCGTCCTCACCGTAAATATCCTCGGCTATAGCGAATACCGACTCGTCAAGCTCATCAATGACGTCGTTCGTTTCCTCCTGAGCGTACTCCAAATCGTCAATGGCCGCAGCCATTTCGTCGAGAACCTCAAGCATTTTCGTAATAAGCTTGCCTTCGTCGCTCTTGGGACTGATGTCCAGACCGTCGGCATAGCCCTTTAAGTATGAAACCTTTTTAGATAAGCTGTCCATATTAATTCCTTTCTTTTATTTAACACGCTCCATATACTCGCCCGTTCTCGTGTCTACTCTTATTACCTCGTTTACGTCGATAAAGAGCGGAACCTGAATGACCGCGCCCGTTTCAAGCGTCGCGGGCTTGGTCGCGTTGGTCGAGGTATTGCCGGCAAAGCCCGGCTCGGTATCGGTGATTTGAAGCTCGACAAACGTCGGCGGCTCAACTCCGAAGATATTGCCCTTGTACGACATAATCTTGCAGACGTCGTTCTCCTTAACGAATTTCATCTGCTCCTCAATTTCCGATTTCGCAATATCGATCATATCGAATGTTTCATTATCCATAAAATGGTAAAAATCGTCGTCGCCGTAGGAATAAGCCATATCCTTTCTCTCTATACGCGCCTCCTCAAACTTCTCCGTGGGTCTGAAGGTCTTTTCAACGACGCCGCCGTTTATGATATTCTTTAGCTTCGTTCTCACAAACGCCGCGCCCTTGCCGGGCTTTACGTGCTGAAATTCAACAATCTGATATACATTGCCCTCGTACTCAAAGGTTCTTCCGTTTCTGAAGTCGCCTGCTGTAATCATAATTTATTCCTCCTAAATCTTTGGTAGTCTAACAAATATATTTTAATATATTTTCGGCAAAAAATCAAGTTTTATTTATACAAATTTGTAATTTTTTATAATTGTGTATGTTTTACAGTACCTTGTTGATAAAATCAATGGTTCTTGGCTCTTTCGGGTTCTTTATAACCTCGTCGGGAGTACCCTCCTCGACTATATATCCGCCGTCCATAAATATTACTCTGTCGGCGACCTCGCGGGCAAAGCCCATTTCGTGAGTTACGATAACCATTGTCATTCCGTCCGCGGCAAGCCGCTTCATAACATTTAAAACCTCGCCTACCATTTCCGGATCGAGCGCGGAGGTCGGCTCGTCAAAAAGCATTATGTCGGGGTTCATACACAAGGCTCTCGCGATCGCGACTCTCTGCTTCTGTCCGCCCGAGAGCTGGCTCGGATAAGCCTCCGCCTTATCGGAAAGTCCGACCTTCTCGAGCATATGCATCGCCTGCTTGTACGCGTCCTCCTTCGACATCTTTTTAAGGTCAACCGGAGCGAGCATTAAATTTTTCAAAACATTAAGGTTGTTGAAAAGATTAAAATGCTGAAAAACCATTCCGACGTTTTCCCGCACCTTGTTAATATCGATTTTCTTGTCGGAAATATTATACCCGTCAATCACAACGTCGCCCGACGTTATATCCTCAAGACGGTTCGTACACCTGAGAAACGTTGATTTTCCGCTTCCCGACGGTCCGATTATACAGACGACCTCGCCCTCGTAAATATCGGTTGAAATGTCCTTTAACACCTCAAGCTTTCCGAAATTCTTTTTCAGGTGCGAAACGTGAATTTTTATATTCTCCTTATTGACGGCCACGGTTAAGCCTCCTCTCCAACAGCTTTGCAAGCTTTGATAAAAGCGTTATTACCACAAGATACATAACCGCGACAATCGCCCAGGTCTGAAACGACTTAAAGGTGTTTGCCTGAACGTTTTTAGCCGTATTTACAAGCTCCGGAAAGCCTATAACGGACAAAATCGACGTATCCTTTAAGGTAATTATAAACTGATTTATAATGCTCGGTATCATAGTACGGATAGCCTGAGGCAGAACAACGCGCTGCATCGCGCGCCAATACGGAAGTCCCAGACTTCTCGCCGCCTCCATCTGTCCTATATCGACCGACTGAATACCCGCTCTTATAATCTCCGCCATATACGCGCCGCAGTTGAGAGCCAGACACACGGTACCCGCCTGAAGCGCGGTAAGAGTAAGTCCGCCTATCCCCATAATATTATTAAATAAATACGGTATACCGAAAAATACAAAAAACGCGAGAACTATCATCGGCACTCCGCGTATAACATCGACAAAAATCTGCGATATGACGTTGCAGACCTTGTTTTTAAGAACGCTCAGTATTCCGAAAATCAAGCCGAGAATACAGGCAAAAAACAATCCGCAAAGCGCCAGAAGCAGGGTCTGTCCCATCGCGCGCAGCAGAAGAGTTCCGTAGTTTGTTATAATCTGAACCATTGTGTCTCCTTTCCAAAATTTAACCCCCGGATTGACCGGGGGTATAATATCAGCGTCCGGCGCCTTTGCCGTACCCGCACGCTGAATTGAATTTTGATTTATCCGCGGTATTATCCGAGATACTTTGCGATAATCTCGTCATACTTGCCGTTCGCCTTAATGTTGGCAAGACCCGCGTTAAACATATCGATAAGCTCCTGATTATCGGCGTTGAAAATCGCGAAGCCGTAAGGATTGCCCTCGTTTTCCGTACCCACAACAATTCTGAGATCAAGATCGCCGTCCTTTATCGAGGAAGCCATAATCGGGGTATCCTCAAAGCAAGCCGCCGCCTGACCGCCCGCGACCGCCTGATACATCGTCGGCGAGTCCTCAAAATATGTAATGCTGAAGCCCTTTTCATCTTTTAAGCTCTCGGCGTAAGACGCGCCCTGCGTGCCTGTCTTTACGGCAACGGTTTTGCCCGCCAAATCGTCAAATCCCATAATGTCGGAATCGGACGCAACCGCAATCGACTGCGTAGCGTCATAGTATCCGTCGGAGAAAATCCAGCCGCTTGCCTTGCGTTCGTCCGTAATCGAAGCGCCCGCGATCATTCCGTCAGCCTGACCCGCCTGGCAAGCCGCGATTGAAGCGTCCCAGCCAAGGCTCTTCATTTCATACTCAAAGCCCTGATCCTCCGCGATTGCCGCTACTATATCAACGTCGATACCGACGAACTCGCCGGCGTCGTTGGTGTACTCAAACGGCTTAAATACCGTATCCGTAGCGATAACCCATTTCTTTCCCGACGTATCGGCGTTATTCTCCGCCGTCTGCTGAGCCGGCGTACCGCAGCCGGCAAGCATTGAAGCCGCAAGAGCGGCCGTTACCAATCCCGCAAATAATTTTTTCATAATTTTCATTTCCTTTCTGAACCGTATACATACGGCATTTTAAATATATTAGTATAATTATACCTTTAAATCTGTAATATGTCAAGCAAAAAATACGCGGATTACAGAATTATAAGCTCTTTTGGCGAAAACGTCAGATTTTTCGCGCCGCCGTCCGTCACGGCGATTAAATCCTCGATCCTAACTCCGCCGAAGCCCTCGATGTAAATTCCCGGCTCGACCGTTATAACATTTCCGTTCTCGATTATATCGTGGCATTTGGGCGAAAACGACGGCATTTCGTGAATTTCTATACCGACGCTGTGTCCGAGTCCGTGACCGAAGCTGCCGCCGTAACCGGCGTCCGCAATAATTTTACGCGCCGCCGCGTCAATGTCGGAGCATTTTTTTCCGACCGCGATTTCGTCAATCGCGGCCCTCTGGGCGCTTAGCACAACATCGTAAATTTCCTTTTGCCGCCCGTTTACGCTTCCCACCGCGACCGTTCTTGTCATATCCGAGCAATACCCCTCAAACACACAGCCGAAATCAAGCGTCAGAAAATCGCCGTTTTCAATCGTCTTGCCGCTTGCCGTGCCGTGCGGCATCGCGCTTCTCGCGCCCGACGCGGCAATCGTTTCAAACGACAGCGCCGACGCGCCCTGCTTCTTCATAAAGAACTCAAGCTCCAGCGCGATCTCACGCTCCGTAACACCCGCCTTAATCATCGGCAGCACGTGTTCAAAAGCCATATCCCCGATTTTCTCCGCGGCGGCGATTTTTTCTATCTCTTCCGCGTCCTTAACTCTTCTCGGCTCGTTTATGGTTTTCTGGAGCCGCAAAAAATCCTGATGCGCCCCCAGCTTGCGCCACAGCCGCTTATATTCGCCGACAGTGAGCATATCCTCCTCGTAGCCTATCCGCGTTTCCTTTACGCGCGCGAAGATATTCTCAAAGCCTGTTTCTATGTCGATTATCTCGAAGCCCTCCGTCTGCTCCTTCGCCTGTATCGTGTAGCGGGAGTCGGTTATGAGCAGCTGCAAATCGTGAGAAATCAGAATATACGCGTCGCCCGAGGTAAAGCCGCTGTAGTAGAAAATGTTCGGATACCCCGAAATAAGCGCCGCCTCGCCGGAATTTAAGCGGTTTCTCAGTCTGTCAACCCTGTTCGGCATTACAAAGCGCCTCCAGTGCCAAAGTATACCCCATAAAGCCCAGACCGCATATCTGACCCACACATTCGGGAACTATAACCGAGGTGTGACGAAATTCCTCACGCTTATGGATATTTGAAATATGCACCTCGATTACGGGAAGCTTTACGGAGCCGAACGCGTCGCGTATGGCATAGGAATAATGCGTGAACGCGCCGGGGTTTATTATAATTCCGTCGTACACTCCCATAGCGGCGTGGATTTTCTCAACTATTTCGCCCTCAAAATTGCTCTGAAAGAAATCAGCCTCAACTCCAAGCTCGCCCGCCTTTTTCGCAACCGTCTTTTCCAGATCCGCAAGAGTTTTGCCGCCGTAAATATCCGGCTCGCGTACTCCGAGCATATTAAGGTTGACTCCGTTTATTATAAGATATTTTTTCATTTTGTACCTCAACTCCTTTTAAAATCGCCCAAATCTCCGAATTTACACCATTTTCGCGATCTCCGACATAAGCTCGTCTATAATTTTATCCTCGGGAACCTTCCTCAGTATCTCGCCCTTTTTGAAAATAAGACCGGTTCCGTCGCCGCCCGCGATACCTATATCCGCCTCGCGCGCCTCGCCCGGACCGTTCACGGCGCAGCCCATAACCGCGACCTTTATCGGCTTATTAACCGCCGCAAGCCGTTTTTCAACCTCCTCGGCAATCGGGATAAGGTCGATTTGCGTTCTTCCGCAGGTGGGGCAAGAAACGAGCCTTACGCCCTCTCTCATACCGAGAACACGCTGAATATCATACGCGGCGTATACCTCCTCGATCGGGTCGGCTGTGAGCGATACGCGCATCGTATCGCCTATACCCTCCGCAAGAAGCGTTCCTATGCCGACCGCCGACTTTATCGTGCCGCTTCTGAGCGTTCCCGCCTCGGTAACGCCGATATGAAGCGGTATGTCGGAAATTTCGTTAAATTTTCTGTATGCCGCGAGCGTAGTCGGAACGTCGGAAACCTTAATCGAAACCACAACGTCCTCAAAGTTGAACTCGTCCAGTATCGCGATATGCTCCATCGCGCTCTCCACGAGCGCGTCGGCGGTCACACCGCCGTACTTTTCGAGAAGCCGTTTGTCCAACGAACCGCCGTTTACGCCTATACGTATCGGCACTCCGCCGGCTTTCGCCATATCCGCGACCTGCTTTACGCGCTCCTTATCGCCTATGTTGCCGGGGTTTATGCGTACCTTGTCCGCGCCGTTTTTCATACACTCCAGCGCGAGGCGATAGTCAAAGTGAATATCGACCGCAAGCGGAATACGGATTTGCTTTTTTATCTCGCGAACCGCCTCCGCCGCCGTCATATCCGGCACGGCGACGCGGATAATCTCGCAGCCCGCCTCCTCAAGGCGGAGTATCTGCTCAACCGTCGCTTTGACGTCGCGCGTGTCGGTATTGCACATCGACTGTATCGCCACGGGGTTATCGCCGCCTATTTTAACTCCGCCTATATCAACAACTCTCTTTTGTTTTCTCATAATTTATCTCCCCAGCAGTCTCATTACATCATTAAACGATACCACAATAATCAATCCGAACAGCAGCATCATACCTATCGCGTGAACCATACCTTCCTTTTCGGGCGGTATGGGCTTGCGGCGGATAAGCTCAATGAGCATAAAGAACAGCCGTCCGCCGTCGAGCGCGGGTATCGGCAGCAGATTAAACACTCCTAAATTTATCGTAAGCAGTCCGACAAGGTTAAGAACATTGAGCGTGTTCAGCCATATGTCGTTGCTCGCGTTCGCCGCCGTATTGACCTCGCTTACTATTCCGACAGGCCCCGACATCTGATCCATACCTATCTTGCCCGTTACCATTTCCCACAGCGAACGGTAGACGAGCTTCACGACGAACCGCGTTTCGTTCCACGCCTGACCCCAGACGTTAAAGAATGTTATTTCCTCGCTTTTCGGATAAAAGCCGATAATATAGCCTGTGGAGGTCTCCGACTGACCGATTTTGCTCTCGTCCTTTACAACCGTGTCGGAATACGGCGCAAACTCGGTCGTTTCAAAACCGTTTATGCTGTCCGTGACCTCAACGCCCGACTCGGTATAGGTATAGGTATATGTCTGCTCGGTCGGGCGGATTTTAAAATCAAGCTTTTCGCCGCCGCGCTTGACTGTTATAACCGCGTCCGTGTCCTTTTGGAACTCGCTTGTGTAGAGCTTTATATCATCGTAAAAATTAATGCGCTTGCCGTTGATTTTTATAACCTCGTCGCCGGACTTAATGCCCACGTCCTCAATATAGCTATGCTCAACAACCTTGTCAATGACGTTTGTCGTCATCGGCGACGTCGCCGCGGCAATAACAACGAAAATCGCGAAGCCCAGAATTACGTTCATAATTCCGCCCGCCGCGACAACAAGTATGCGCTTCCAGACCGATTGGTTGGAAAACGCGCGCGCGTCCTCCGAATCGCCGTCCTCGCCCTCAAACTTGCAGTAGCCGCCCAAAGGCGCCGCGCGCAGCGAATACTGCGTTTCCTTGCCCTGACGCTTCCAAAGTACGGGACCGAAGCCTATGGAATATTCGAGTATTTTGAAATTCAAAAGCTTTCCTACCGCGAAATGCCCGAACTCGTGCAGCGACACCATCACAAGAAACATCAGAATTGTTACGATTATGGTTACTATCAATCAAAAGCCTCCTTAATTTATGTTTGGACGCCTCAGCGTCCCCTAACCCATAACTATATCCCGCGCGTACTTATCCGCCTCAAGAATTTGCTCAAGCGTCGGATCCTCGATTTCGGGCGCGCTCTCCATAGCCTTTTGGATAGCCTCGGAAATGTCCGGATATGAGATTTTGCCCTTCAAAAACAGCTCTACCGCCGCCTCGTCCGCGCCGTTAAACACCGTCGGCAGTATTCCGCCCTCGCGTCCCGCCTTCCTCGCCAGCTCAAGCGCGAAAAAGGTTTCCGTATCCGGCTCTTCAAACGTAAGCGCGCCGCATTTCGCGAAATCAAGCTCGTTACCCGACATCGGCAGACGGTTCGGATATGTGAGCGCGTACTGTATCGGCAGACGCATATCCGGCGCGCCAAGCTGCGCGATTATCCCGTTATCAGCATATTCGACCATTGAGTGAACTATGCTTTGACGATGCACCAAAACCTTAATTTTATCTATATCCACGCCAAAAAGCCACTTTGCCTCGATTATCTCCAAGCCCTTGTTGACGAGAGTCGAGGAGTCGATGGTGACCTTCGCGCCCATATTCCAGTTTGGGTGTTTGAGCGCCTGTTCCGGCGTTATGTTTGCCAAATCCGCGCGTTTTTTCCCGAAAAACGGTCCGCCGGAGGCGGTAAGCAATATCCGCTTAATCTCGCCGCGGTTCGCGCCCTGAAGCGACTGAAAAATCGCGCTGTGTTCGCTGTCCACGGGCAGTATCGCGGTTTTATAGCGTTTCGCCAGCTTCGTCACGATATGACCGCCGGTTACAAGCGTTTCCTTATTGGCGAGCGCGATATTTTTTTTCGCCTTTATCGCCTCAATAGTCGGCTCAAGCCCCGAAATGCCGACAACCGCCGTCACGACGGTATGAGCGTTCTCGGCCGCCGCCGCTTCGATAAGACCCGATTTTCCGCTTACTACCTTTATATCGGTGTCGGCAAGCTTTATTTTAAGCTCCGCCGCCTTGTCCGCGTCGGTAACGCAGACCAATTCGGGCTTAAACTCCCGCGCCTGTCTTTCGAGAAGCTCGATATTCGACCGCGCCGAAAGCGCGACTACGTTTATGCCCTTGTATTCGCGGGCGATTTCAAGCGTCTGCGTGCCGATCGAGCCTGTCGAGCCGAGTATTGAAATATCGTGTTTAAATTCCACTTTATATCTCCTCATTTAATATTCCGCATTATCAGTAATTGCTTATATACCGAAAAGTGACAGTAAAATCAATATAATCGGCGCAATATACATAACGCTGTCGAAGCGGTCCATAAAGCCGCCGTGACCGGGGAATATCCAACCGAAATCCTTTATTCCCGTGTCGCGCTTTATCGCCGACGCGACCAAGTCGCCAAGCTGTGAGCAAATTCCGCCTATTCCGCCGATTAGTACCGCTTTTATGACGGGCGACAGAATAAGTCCCATTACGCCTTTTACCGTCGCGCCGTCAACGACAATCGCGGCAATACACAAGTATATGAAGCAAACAACAATCGCTCCGATAACTCCGCCGATTGCGCCCTCGACCGTTTTGTTCGGGCT
>CAYVUD010000045.1:0-12480 GCA_964454725.1 uncultured Lachnospiraceae bacterium | reverse complement strand
ATATCCCGCGGCAGCGGCGAATTAAATTCAAGCGTTTCGCCCGTCACGGGATGTATAAGCCTTAAACAGCGCGAATGCAGCGCCTGACGCGCAAACAGCTCCTTATCCTCCTCGCCGTAAAGCCAGTCGCCCAAAAGCGGTCGTCCGATATACGCCATATGCACGCGTATCTGGTGCGTGCGCCCCGTTTCAAGCTCCAGCTCCAGAAGGGTATATTCTCCCATACGCTTTAAAACTCTGTAGTTTGTGACGGCTTTCCGTCCGTCGGCGCGGACAACGCGTTTTATCGCGCTCCCCTCCGCTCTGCCTATGGGCGCGTCAACCGTGCCGTCCTCCGCAATATCGCCGCGCACGATCGCCGCGTACCTCCGCCTCAGCTCACCGTCCTTTATTTCATCGCACAAACGCGCGTGAGCGTATTTATTTTTCGCCACCGCCATAAGTCCCGAGGTGTCCTTGTCCAGACGGTTTACGGCGCGGAATACCCTTTCCTCGCCCTTGCTTTTAAAGTAATACGCCAGACCGTTCGCGAGCGTGTCGCCGTAATGCCCCGCCGACGGGTGCGTAGGCATACCCGACGGCTTATCTATAACCATAACGTCCTCGTCCTCGTAAACTATATCAAGCTCCGTCCTGACCGGCTCCACCGTTTCCGGCGCAGTTTCGCGCATCGTAAGCGTAACCGCGTCGCCCGCGCGGAGAACATAACTGACGCGCTCCCTTCTGCCGTTTACGAGAATACCGTCGTCCGAACGCTTCAATTCGCCTATGAGCGCGGTTGACATTTTAAACCGCTGTTTCAAAAGCGTTTTTATATTTTCCCCCGCGCGGCTCTCCTCCGCGGTATATGTTAAAATTCTTTTCATAGACGCAATAAAGGGGTCAGATTTCTCTGACCCCGCCCTTTCCGAATTTATTCAACCGACTCTATAATCGCGTACTTTCCGTCTTTTCTCTTATATACGACGTTCATTTCGTTCGTTTCGACATTCTTGAAAACAAAGAAAGTATGACCGAGCAAATTCATCTGCAAAATCGCTTCCTCCGCGCTCATCGGCTTTACGGTAAAGCGCTTTGTCTTAACGATCTCAAACTCGCTCGTTTCCTCGCCCTCGGTATAATCGCCGCCGCTTATGAGCTTGGTGTCGAGCGCCGCGTCCTTCTTAATTCTCTTGGCAAGTCTTGTCTTATTTTTTCTTATCTGACGCTCGATAACATCTACAATCTTGTCGATTGCCGCCAGAATCTCTTTATCCGACGCTTCGGCGCGGTAAATCATACCGCTTGCGTAAATCGAAGCCTCTATATACTCGTTATCCTTAATTGTTCCCAAAACAATTCTTGCCTCGGACTCCTCTCTGAAAAACTTGTCAAGCTTCGAGAGCTTCTTCTCGACATAATCTCTGACCTTGTCCGTTACTTCAAGCTTTCTGCCTATAATTGTGAACTTCATAAAACGTCACTCCTTTTATTGTTTGATAGCGCAGATTTCTCTGTTATTTATATATACCTCAATTTCAGCCGATTAAACAATTTTTTCAAATTTTTTTAAACTCCTCTTACGGCTTTACGGGCGTATTAACGGAACGCTTGAATAAAAATACGAATTTTATTTATATTTCCTATTGTAAAAACGGTAAAAATATAGTAAAATAAAAAGGTTGGAAATAATAATAAATATGAGGTGAAACTTATGGCAGCAATTCTTATAACCACGGCGATTTTCGCCGTTTTGGGCTGCGCGGTTCGGTTCTACAAGCTTCAGCCCGCGCTCTCCCGCGGCAAAAAGGGCGAAAACAACGCGGTGTTTATCATCGCGGCTCTCGCGGCGGCGTTTTTGGTACGCGCGATATGCGCCGTTATCTACAAGGGTCACGAAACCGATATGAACTGCTTTATCGGCTGGTCCGGTATGATTTTCGACGGAGGTATCCCCGCCTTTTACGCGTCGGAGGGCTTCCACGATTATCCCCCCGGCTATATGTATATCCTATACATAATAGGAGCGATAAGGCGTTTGTTTAATCCCTCCGACGGCGCGCTGTACCTGTTGATTAAATTCCCTTCGATAATAATCGACCTGTTGTCGGGCTTTTTCATATACAAGCTTGCCCGCAAGAAATTCGGCGACGGCATAAGCGCGCTTTTCGCGTCGCTCTATCTTTTTAACCCCGCCGTTATTTTAAACAGCTCGCTTTGGGGACAGGTTGACACGGTGTATACGGTTCTTATCGCGCTTATGGTGTACCTGATAAGCGAGAAAAAGATGATACCCTCGTATTTCGTTTTCGCGCTTTGCATATTTGTAAAGCCGCAGGCGTTTATTTTTACACCGCTCATTATTTACGGAATTATCGAAAATGTATTCCGTCCCAAATTCGACAGGGACGCGTTTGTAAAAAATCTGCTTTTCGGTCTCGGCGCGATAGCGATGGTGTTCGTTATCTCTCTGCCGTTCGGAATAGGTCACGTATTCGAGCAATACAAGGCGACTCTCGCCTCGTACCCGCACCTTACCGTAAACGCCTTTAACATCTGGGGCGCGCTCGGCAAAAACTGGACCGACCTTAACGCCTTCACAACGGTTTTGGGCTATATAATTTTAGCCGCGATAGTCGCGGCGTCGGCTTATATATTCTTTAAAAGCAAAAACAAGGGCAAATATTACTTTGTCGCGGCGTTTTTATCGTTCGCGACGTTTATGCTCTCGACAAAAATGCACGACCGCTACGCGTTCCCGACAATGATTTTACTGCTTATGGCGTTTCTCACGACCGAAGCGTTTGAGGATTTCACGCTCTATCTTACCGTAACGCTTTCGCAGTTTTTCAACACCGCGTGGGTGCTTTTTATATACGAGCAGGATATAAACAAATATTTCAAAAGCCCCGTTATAGTTGTCGCCTCGATTATAAATATCGCGATTTTCGCGTATATGCTCTATGTTACAAAAAAGCATTATATCGAATACGACCCGATTGCCGCCGAGAAGGTAAAGCAGCCGATAAAAACCGCCGCCGCTGTCAAGACCTCAAAGGGTCAGAAAAAAAAGACCGCCGTAAATCCTCAGCGCGCGGAGCCGGAAAAGAGCAAAAAGTTTGAAAACAGCGCCGTATTCAAAAAGCTCACTAAAGCCGATATTATCGCTATGGCTGTTATAACGGCGGTTTACGCGGGCGTCGCGCTCTATGATTTGGGCGATACGGACGCTCCCGAAACGGAAACCTCGATTGCCGATACCTCGGTAACGATTGATTTGGGCGCCGACAAGGACATTTCAAAAATCAAGTTTTATCTCGGCTCCTACGAGCTTAACGATCAGCGCGCGATAAACATAGCGTTCAAGGACTCCGCCGACAATACCGTAAGCTCGGACAAATATACCTCGGGAGCGGTGTTCTTCTGGTCGGAAAAGGATATTGATAAAAAGGCGCGCTATATAACGCTCTCCTCAGACTCTGACACGCTCAATATAAAGGAATTCGCGGTTGCCGGAACGGACGGAAGCTATATAACGCCCGTAAACGCGTCAGACCCCTCGATAGCGAACCTGTTCGACGAGCAGGACTTGATTCCCGAGCGCGAAACCTTCAGAAACAGCACGTATTTTGACGAAATTTACCACGCGCGCACAGCCTATGAGTTTCTGCACAGTCTGCCGGTTTACGAGTGGACGCACCCGCCTCTCGGCAAGGTGTTTATCGCGGCGGGTATAAAAATATTCGGTATGAACCCGTTCGGCTGGAGAATAGCGGGAACGCTCTTCGGCATATTTATGGTGCCGCTTATATATCTGTTCGCGAGAAGAGTAACGAAAAAAACGTGGCTCTCGATTGTGACGTGTCTGCTGTTTACCTTCGACTTTATGCACTTCGCTCAGACAAGAATAGCGACAATAGACGTATATATCACCTTCTTTGTAATACTGATGTTCTACTATATGTATAAGTATTACAGTATGAGCTTCTACGACACGCCGTTTAAGAAAACGCTCGTACCGCTCGCGCTTTCGGGCATATTTATGGGTATGGGCATAGCGTCAAAGTGGACAGGCGTTTACGCCGGAGTCGGACTCGCGATTATGTTCTTTATAACGCTCTATAAGCGCTATGCCGAGTATCTCTACGCCTTAAAGCGTCCGACCGCCGAAACAAACGGTATTTCGCATAAATTCGTCGTCGAGAATTTCAAGCCGTATATGCTCAAAACTCTGGGCTGGTGCGTGATATTCTTCGTAATCGTACCGGTCGTAATATACTGCGCGTCGTATTTCCTCTATCTGAGGGCGCCCGACTCGCACGGACTTAAGACGATTATAGAAAACGCGAACTCAATGTACACCTACCACTCGAAAACGGTTCTCGGCTCCACTCACCCGTTCTCGTCGCGCTGGTACGAATGGATTATTATGAAGCGTCCTATCTGGTACTATTCCGGAACGGTTTCGGACGGAATTAAGGAAGGCATAAGCGCGTTCGGAAATCCGGCGGTATGGTGGGTAGGTATTCCCGCGTTCTTCTATATGGCATACAACGTATTCAAGAAAAAGGATAAAACCGCGCTTTTCTTATGCGTCGCGTATATTATTCAGATTCTGTTCTGGATACCGATTACAAGACTGACCTTCATTTACCACTATTTCCCTATGGTTCCGTTTGTGGTACTGATGCTCGGCTATTCGATTGATCTTATATACGAGAACGCCAAGGACGACGGCGGAAACGCAAAGCTTTTCGGGTCCGGCGGAAAGGTCAAAATCGGCAGCAAGCGCTCGGTAATTTACGGCGCGTTCATATACGCCGCGATCGCGATTATACTGTTCGCGATGTTCTACCCTGTGCTGTCGGGTCACCCCGTTTCGGTAAAGTACGTCGAAACATTTTTGAAATGGTTTGACTCTTGGGTTTTGATATAAACGGGAGGCGGATATGCGAGTTATTCAATCCGAGAAAATTACAAGCGCTGTAAGGGATATGTGCGTTAAAGCCAACTGCTATATAAACAGCGACATAAAAAACGCTCTCGCAAGGAGCGTCAAAACGGAAAAATCAGAGGTTTCGCGCGGAGTGCTTGAAAAGCTTTTGGAGAATGCCGAGATAGCCGGCAAAAAAGAGGTTCCCATCTGTCAGGACACCGGTATGGCGGTATTTTTCGTTGAAATAGGGAACGAGGTCTTTGTGGAGGGCGATACTCTTACGGAAGCGATAAACAAAGGCGTATCGCTCGGCTACACGGAGGGGTATCTCAGAAAATCCGTGGTTGCCGACCCGCTTAACAGGGTAAACACAAAGGACAACACCCCCGCGGTAATTCACTACGATTTCGTCAAGGGCGACAAAATAAAAATCACATTTGCCCCCAAGGGCTTCGGAAGCGAAAACAAAAGCGCGCTGAAAATGCTCAATCCCTCCGACGGCGCGGACGGAGTTATTGATTTTGTAATCGACACCGTCAGGAGGGCGGGCGCGAACCCCTGCCCTCCTATGGTTATAGGCGTCGGCATAGGCGGCACTATGGATAAGGCGGCGGAGCTGGCGAAAAAGGCGTTGACGCGCGACATTACCGTTCCGAATGAAAAGCCGTTTTACGCGGAGCTTGAAAAAACGCTTCTTGAGAAAATAAACAAGCTCGGTATCGGTCCGCAGGGTATGGGCGGCACGACTACCGCGCTCGCGGTAAATATCGAAACCTATCCCACGCATATCGCGGGACTGCCCGTGGCGGTAAACGTGAACTGCCACGCGACAAGACACGCGGTGGAAATAATATAAAAAACGGCGGTTAAACCGCCGTTTTTTATATTTCACGATACTTTTTCTGACCTATTTCGTAGAGGTCGTTTCCTTCGCTGTCAATCAGAACGACCGCGGGGAAATCCTCGACCTCAAGGCGGCGTATCGCCTCTGTTCCCAAATCGTCGTAAGCGATGACCTCCGCTTTTTTTACGCTCTCGGCGATAAGCGCGCCCGCGCCGCCGACCGCGCCGAGATACACGGCGCAATTACGCTTCATCGCGTCAACCACCTCCGCGCTTCTCGCGCCCTTGCCTATCATACAGCCAAGCCCGTTATCGAGCAGAAGCGGCGTGTAAGCGTCCATTCTTCCCGCGGTCGTCGGACCGCACGAGCCTATCACCTCGCCCGGCTTTGCCGGACACGGTCCCGCGTAATATATCGTGTTATCCGTTAAATCGATCGGGAACGGCTCGCCGTTTTTAAAATTTTCAGTCATACGCTTGTGCGCCGCGTCGCGCGCGGTGTATATAACTCCCGTTATCAAAACGCTGTCCCCCGCCTTTAACGCCTTTATTTTATCCTTTGTAAAAGGAGTTTCTATTCTTTTCTCCATTTTAACATCAGTCCTCCCAAAAATCACCGACGCTCCTTAAAATATACTCCGCGCCCTGTTCCTCAAAATATCCGCGCGCTCTCTCGCCCTGTATGCCCGTCAAAACCGCGCAAAAATCCGCGCCCATATTTTTTGCCGCCAGAATATCCGCGCCCGCGTCGCCGACAACAAGCGTTGTTTTTATTTTTTCTTTATCGTAATCGCCGTCCGCGATACGTTTATCATCATAATCGGTTCCGTATAAGGCTTTTAAAAACATATACGGATTTGGTTTTGTCAGTTTATTATTATTAAGCGCTTTTTCGGCGGCGACAACGTGGTCATAGTTGCAAAGACCGTTATCGGCAAAATATTTTTTTATTCCCCACTCCGTTATCGGCTGTATCATTTCTATATACGGTCTGCCCGTACCGGTGCAAACGCGCTTATCGGCGCTCAGAAGCCTCAAAACGGCAATTAATCTGTCCTTGTCTATTATCGGTTCCTCTTTATAAATAAGTCCGTTTTTGCCGCCGTTTAACGGCTCACAGCCGAACCGTTCCTTAAACAGTCTGTCGCCGAGAAACCACGTCTGGAAAATGTCGCGCATCGTCTGCCACATCAGCTCGTTACGCTTTAACCAACCGTAATCGAAGCCCGTTTTTTCGGAACACTTCAACGCAAGAGCGTCATACTCGTCTATAATATTGTCCGATAAGCCTTTTGCGTAATCAAGCACGGCTCCGAAATCGCACCGGCTGTCTTTACCGCCGCAAATCCACGAAATCAGCACCGTTACATAGCCCAAATCCCAGTTGGAATTTACGCCCTTGCCCTTTAAAACGCTTATAAGCTCATCGCCGCAAAACACGCGCCGGCGAATTTCGGGGATTTTTTCCATACACTCCGCCGCGTTTATTTTTGAACCTCTGTTCCACGAAAGATATTCCCAAACCGTAAGCGCGGCGCAGTTCCAGTAATTCTGCTCGCTCGTTATAACGCCGTCCATATCGAATATAACGGTATCGTATTTATCAAGAAATTTTGCCAAACCCATTTTGTCACCGTATTCACAAACGGGGACACTAAAAAATCAGCGTTCCAATTTTAGTGTCCCCGTTTTAGTGTCCCTATTCTATAATCCATTCGATTTTTCCCGCAACGCCCGAGGTTTTGCCCTTGCGCGCCTCGCTTACCTCAAGCGCTCTGTTGAGAGCCGAGCCTACCGAACGGTAAATCGCCTCCCATATATGGTGTCCGTTGCGTCCCTTGAGTAAATCAATATGCAAAGTACACATCGCGCCCTGAACAAAGCCTTCGAGGAAGGTTTCCAAATCCTGCGTATCCATTCCCTCGACCTTTTCGCAAAGCTGCGCGCCGTGGTAATCCATATCGATGTACGCCCTCTCCTCAAAGCTAATCGCGCACCGCGCCATCGCTTCATCAATGATACCGAGCGCGTCGCCAAAGCCCATAGCGCCGTCGGTGCGGTCTATATATTCCTTGACCGCCTTGCCGAGCGCAATACCCAAATCCTCGCATATAACGTGCGTCAGAGCGAACTCGTCAAGCTCAACGCCGACCGTAATGTTCACCCCGCTCCGGTACGCTATATGCTCAAGCATATGGTTCAAAAATGTAATACCGGTATTTATTCTTTTGCGGTAATCGGGTCTTAGCGGCGAAAAATCAAGCTCCACCGTCATTTTCGACTCGGTTGTTTTACGTGTTACTTTTATCTTTTCCATTATTTTCTCTCCTTGACGGCAAGTCCGTGCGTATCGAAGCCCTCTACCTTCGCGAAACGGTACGCGTATTCGCGTACATTTTCAAAGCCGTCCTTTGACGCGTAGCCGACGGACGAACGCTTTAAAAAGTCCTGAACGCTTACGGACGAATACGTCTTTGCGAATCCGCCTGTCGGAAGAATCGCGTTGGGTCCCAAAACAAAGTTGCACAGCGTAACGGGCGTATAGTCGCCCAAAAGTATCTCGCCCGCGTTCTTTATCTTCGGAAGCGTGTCAAACGGCTTCTCGGTCATAACCTCCATATGCTCGGGAGCGTAATCGTTGACAAAATCAATCGACTCGTCAAGCGAGCCTGTTAAAATAACGCCGCCGTAGGTTGTAAGGTTCGTTTCTATAAACTCCTTGCGCTTGGGCGAAATCTTTTCAAGCTGACGATTAACAATCGGAATAACCGCGTCAACAAGCTCCCGCGAGTGTGTTACAAGCAGCGCCGCGCTGTCGGGACCGTGTTCCGCCTCAATCAGCCAGTCAAGCGCGACCTTTTCGGGATCCGCCTTCTCGTCGGCAAGCACGATAATCTCCGAGGGACCCGCGGGCAGACCCGCGTCGATGCTGTTAGCGAGAACGCGCTTCGCGGCGGTCGCGTAGCTGTTGCCCGGGCCTATGATTTTGTGGCATTTCGGAATCGTTTCGGTGCCGTAAGCGACAGCCGCGACAGCCTGAATACCGCCGACCTTGTAAATTTCGGTTATGCCTATAATCTTAGCCGCGCAGAGAATTGCGTCGTCAACCTCTCCCTTTTCGTTCGGGGGCGTCACAACGACAATTTTCGGCACCTTCGCCACCATAGCCGGAATACCGAGCATACAAAGAACCGACGGGAACGAGCCTTTTCCGTGCGGCACATACAGGCACACGTCCACTATAGGCGTAGTCTTTTCGCCGACCATCAGTCCGTCGTCAACCATTGTAAACCACATTTCATCGGGTAACTGCTTCTCGTGAAAATCGTAAATGTTCTTATACGCGTACTCAATCGCCTCGCGCGTTTCGCCGTCAAGACGGTTATAGCCGGCTTCTATTTCCTCGGGCGTAACCTTCATTTTGTCCGCCGTAAGCGTAACCTTATCGAACTTCGCCGTATATTCGAGAACAGCCTCGTCGCCTCTCGCCTTTATATCGTCCGAAACCTCTTTCGCGACTTTCATTTGCTCGGTTATGTCAAGCTCGGCGCGCTTCATTATAAAGTCGTACTGTTCCTTTGTCATTTTTGATAATTCGTATATATTTGGGTTCATATTTTTCTCCTTATTTGAAGAAATCCTTCATTTTCTCGGAAAACGATTTCTTCAGCTTATAGTTTTTATCCTCGTCAAATTCCTTAAGTATCTCCTTTTGCCTTTGCGTGAGGTTTTTGGGAATTTCGACGTTTACGGTAACGTACTCGTCGCCGCGGTTTTTGCTTCGGATATACGGAATACCCTTTCCGCGCAGCTTGAATTTCGTACCTGTCTGAGTACCCTCGGGTATTTCATACTCCACCGCGCCGTCAAGCGTCGGAACGGTCAGCGTCGCGCCGAGAGCCGCCTGCGATATGGAAATAGGCATCGAGATATAAACGTCGTTGCCCTCGCGCTTAAAGAGCGCGTGCGGTCTTACGCGTATCGTAACGAGCAAGTCGCCGTTCGCGCCGCCTCGGCCTCCCGCCTCGCCCTGACCCGAAAGCTGCATTGTCTGACCGTTGTCAATTCCCGCGGGAATGTTTATCTCTATCACCCTCGACTTACGCATTTTGCCCGTACCGCGGCAGTCACGGCACGGTTCCTTTATAATTTTGCCCTCGCCGTGACAGTGCGGGCAGGTCGTTACGTTTGTCATATAGCCCAGAATTGTACGCTGCTGGGTCTGGATTTGACCGGTACCGTGACAGTGCGGACACGTCTGCGCCGACGTCCCGGGCTTCGCGCCCGTGCCGTTGCACGTATCGCATTTTTCCTGCTTTGTAATATTTATCTTTTTCGTGCAGCCAAACGCCGCCTCCTCGAATGTAATATCCACTACCTGCCTTACGTCCGCGCCGCGCCTCGGAGCGTTTCTGCGGTTTCCTCCGCCTCCGAAACCGCCGAAGCCGCCGAATATGTCGCCGAATATGTCGCCGAAATCGAAGCCCGCGCCGTTAAATCCGCCGCCGGCGCCGCCCGCGCCGTAATTGGGGTCTACGCCCGCGTGACCGAATCGGTCGTAACGGGACTTTTTATCGGGATCGGAAAGAACCTGATATGCCTCGTTTACCTCTTTAAATTTTTCCTCAGCTTCTTTGTTTCCCGGATTAAGGTCGGGGTGGTATTTCTTGCTCTGCTGACGAAACGCTTTTTTTATTTCGTCGTCCGTCGCGCTCTTGCTTACGCCCAAGACCTCGTAATAATCTCTTTTTTCTGCCAATATTCTCACCTACCGTTATAGATTATACTATATTTTACTCCGTTTGTAAAGGAAAATATATGGACAAAGGGCGGACTTTCGTCCGCCCTCAGTCCTTTTTGGGATTGCGATTATTTATTTTCGTCGTCATTTACCTCTCTGTAATCCGCCTCGTAAACATTATCGCTATTTTGCGCTCCCTGCGCCGCGTTCGGGTCCGCCTCGGGCGCGCCCTGCGGATTTGCCTGACTGTACATCTTCTCGGCAACCGAGTAGAACTTTTGCTGCAATTCCTCGGTCGCGGTCTTTATGGCGGCGGTGTCGGTACCTTCAAGCGCCTTCTTGACCTTGCCGACCTCTTCCTCAACCATTGACTTCGTAGCGTCGTCGATCTTGTCGCCCGCGTCCTTAACTGCCTTCTCGCACTGATAAACCAAGGACTCGGCGTTGTTTCTTACCTCGACCTCTTCCTTGCGCTTCTTGTCCTCCTCCGCGTATTTCTCCGCTTCCTTAACGGCTCTGTCTATATCCTCGTCGCTGAGGTTTGACGAAGCGGTAATCGTAATCTTCTGCTCGTTTCCGGTTCCTAAATCCTTAGCCGATACCTTAACGATACCGTTCGCGTCAATGTCGAACGTAACCTCAATCTGCGGAACTCCGCGCGGAGCGGGAGCGATGCCCGTGAGGTTAAACCGTCCGAGCGTTTTGTTGTACTGAGCCATTTCTCTCTCGCCCTGAAGGACGTGAACCTCAACGCTTGTCTGACCGTCCGCGGCGGTTGAGAATATCTGCGATTTATTTGTCGGGATCGTGGTGTTTCTCTCGATAAGCTTTGTGAATACACCGCCCATTGTTTCAATACCGAGCGACAGCGGCGTAACGTCCAGAAGAAGCACGCCTGTTTCCTCGCCGCCGAGAACACCCGCTTGCCTTGCCGCGCCTACGGCAACGCACTCGTCGGGGTTAATGCCCTTGTGCGGCTCCTTGCCCATTTCCTTCTTGACCGCTTCCTGAACAGCCGGTATTCTTGACGAACCGCCGACTAAAAGCACCTCGTCGATTTGAGAAGCCGATAAATCCGCGTCCTTCATAGCGTTTCTGATGCAGGTAAGCGTCTTGTCAACCAAATCAGCCGTCAGCTCGTCGAACTTAGCCTTTGTAAGCGTAATGTCCATATGCTTCGGACCCGAAGCGTCGGCAGTTATAAACGGCAGATTGATATTTGAGGTGGTAGTCGTCGAAAGCTCAATCTTTGACTTTTCAGCCGCCTCCTTAAGTCTTTGCATAGCCATTTTATCGGTTGAAAGGTCTACTCCGTCTGTCTTTTTAAATTCCGATACGAGGAAATCGATTATTCTCTTGTCGAAATCATCGCCGCCGAGTCTGGTGTCGCCGTTGGTCGAAAGAACCTCGAATACACCGTCGCCTATCTCAAGGATAGAAACATCGAACGTGCCGCCTCCGAGGTCGTATACCATTATCGTCTGATCCTTGTCGCTCATACCGTAAGCAAGAGCGGCAGCCGTCGGCTCGTTTATAATTCTTAAAACATCGAGTCCCGCGATTTTTCCCGCGTCCTTCGTAGCCTGGCGCTGGGAGTCGTTAAAGTAAGCGGGAACGGTTATAACCGCCTGAGTTACCGTTTCGCCCAAATATGCCTCCGCGTCCTGCTTTAGCTTCGTTAAAATCATCGCCGAAATTTCCTGCGGAGTGTACGCCTTGCCGTCGATTGTAACCTTTTCGGACGTACCCATTTTTCTCTTTATCGACATTATCGTTCTGTCGGCGTTTGTTACCGCCTGACGCTTCGCGACCTGACCGATAATTCTCTCGCCGTCCTTTTGAAAAGCGACTACCGACGGAGTCGTTCTCGCGCCCTCGCTGTTGGTGATAACATTGGGATTACCGCCCTCCATTACCGCAACGCAGCTATTTGTCGTACCTAAGTCTATACCTATAATTTTTCCCATTTTCATTTCCTCCT
>CAYVUD010000044.1:11365-12517 GCA_964454725.1 uncultured Lachnospiraceae bacterium | reverse complement strand
CAGGCTGCCGCCATAATTTCGTAGTATGCCCAATGGGATTTATCCAAATCGCCAAACGGACATTCCATCTTATCTATAACCTCCTTATCGGGGATTCGGTTTATAACTCTGTTTATAAGCGTTATTCCCTCGGCTCGGGTAATATCGTTTCCGGGACGATACCCGCCGTCCAGATAGCCCTTAAGTATCCCCATATCCGCAAGAGCCGTTATATATTTTGTACTCCACGCGCTTTCCGGCGTATCGTTAAACCTCACGCCCTCCGCGCTCTCAACACCGAGATACCGCGCGATAATCGCCGCAAATTCCGCTCTTGTAATCGTATTATCGGGGTAGAAGCACCCGTCAAGATAGCCCTTTACCCAGCCGTTTTTGTCGGCGAAGCCGATGTAATTACAGTACCAAAACTCTTCTCTTACATCACTGTAGCTGCTTGTATACTTTACATTATCGTTATACTTTCCGCTTATTACGGAAATTATCTTGGTTACCTCCGCGCGCGTCATAAGTCCGGACGGAGCGACCTCGCCCTCGTAGCCGGTTATATACGGTCTGTTTTTAGGTATTGTATCCGTACCGACCGGTTTCGGCGTAACCTTAACCGGCGGCTGAGTCTGCTCCTCCGAGGGAGCGGCTGTGGGTGCTGCCGTTACTGCCGGAGTCGGCGTCGGAGAGGGCGAGGTTACCGGCTTTTTGCCGCCGCTTCCCGCAACGCCGGATCCGCTGCTTGATGAACTCTTTTTAAGCGAAGCATAAATCGTTACATCGCCTCTTAAATCAAGGGGATATGTAAGCTTGTTCTTGCCTTCCGCGTCAGAATAACAGGTATAATACGCCGTTTCCGTGTCGCCTATGAGCGCGCGCAGACTCTCCTCGTCGGCAACGCTTTCCGTGTGTGTACACAGGCTCTTAAGGATTGTATCCTCTCCCTTTACCGAAAGCGTAAGCTTACCGGTATATGTCTTAAGCGGTATAGCGGCTGTTGGCTCCGACTGCTTATAGTTTTCCGTCTCGGCAAAGCGTATGCAGACCTCGCAAGCTGTTCCGTAGGCGAGATTTTCAAACACATTTGCCGTACTCCACGTCTTTCCGCCGTCAATGGAATACTCGTATTCCGCTTTGCCCTCAACCTGTTCGGCTGTCATCGCCGGA
>CAYVUD010000044.1:0-11265 GCA_964454725.1 uncultured Lachnospiraceae bacterium | reverse complement strand
GTCTTTTTCGTTTTGCCGTCATAAATTATGGAATTAACCGACGGTTCGCCGTAGCTTAGAACATATTTATCAACGGCAATCGCATTCGTTATAACCTCTTCCACGCTGTGCGAGCTTTTCGCGGTAATTTTCAGCTTTTTGCCGTCAAACGACGGAACCGTTACCTTTTCGCCGTCGGCAACCGGTCTTGAAGAGCCGTCGGCTTCAATATACGATATGGTCAGGCGGTGTTCGGACAGATCCGTAAACGGAATATTCTCCTCAACAAAGCCGCTGTCATATGTGATTTTAACCTTGCCTCCGCCGTCGCTCAGGTTAAACGCGTCGCCGTAGGTATACTTAAACACAGGCTGCTCGGTTATCTCAACCGAAACAATCTCCTTGTCGTATATCCTGCCTCCGCCGACTGTTTTAACGCTGCCGCTGTCAATCTCATAGTTCTCGTTGTCGATTGAAATGTACTCGATTCCGACCTCGCAGGAATCGCTCGGAGTCTCGCTGTTATAAACCGCGTAAAATTTAATATTGACCTTATCGCCGTTTACAAGATTTTCGAGCGTCAAAATACTGTTGTCCGCAGAGGATTCCAGCTTATGCGCCTCGCCCGAATTTTGGAATATAATATCCGAGGTAAGCTCCGGTATCGCGCCGGTTATATCTGTAATTTTAAGCTTGCGCTTATTTATCTTTAAAAGCCCGTCGGTGTATATAAACCTGTAATTATCGTGTTCCGCGCCCGTCATTTCTATTGTATAGCTGCCTACGCCGGTCGTTTTGCTTACGGAATCCGCGCCGCCGCGGTCAAGACAAATGAATTGCGGCTCGGTGAAGCTCGCCTTAAACTCCTCGCTCTCCGCCGTTTCACCGTAAGCAAAGCCGCTCAAGCTGTATGAAAAGTCAACCGTCGGATCGTCGCCGTAGGTCGCCGACGCGCTGCCCGCGATAACATTCATAACCTTTTTGTTTACGGTAATCGGTTTCGTAACCGCGTCGGAAATGTTATTAAGAGAGGTCGCCGGGCGCAGCGTCATAGTCATACCGCTGTGTCCCGTAACGGTCAGCTTTATGCCCGAAACCGCGGGCGCGGTATTCCCGTCATTGTCCGTATACGTTATATCAACGCCGTACTTCGACAGCTCGTCAAAGGCAATATCGGATACCGTTTCGCCGTCATCGTAAGTAATTCTTACGCCCTTTTCCGACAAATCGAGCGGTTCGCCGTAGGTGTATTCGAGCTTTGGCTGCTTCGTTATCTCAACCATCGAAATCTGTTTTCCGTAGATATTTCCGCTGCTTGTTTTCTCCGTCACAGCGCCTAAAACATAGTTGCTTCCGCTGCCGTATGCTTCGTCGAGGACTACGTTTGAAATGCCGACCTCGGCGTTTTTTTCTTCCGCGTTACTCGTGTACGTCGCGTCGTATTCAATTCTTATCAAGTCGCCCGCCGACAGGTTGCCTATCCTCAACTGTCCCGCCGTATTTGTCGCCTCGCCGTGAAGCACGTACTCCGACGCCTCAGGATTATCGCGTATAAGCTTCGAGGTAAGCGACGGAATACCGCCCGTTATGTCCTCAATATCAATCACGCGCTTTTCAACAGTAAGCTTTGCGGGAACGGTTTTAAAACTGTAGTTTTCAGAGCTCCCGTCCTCAAAGCTTATATCATACTCGCCTACCGGCGATTTCGCGGAGGCGGCACAGACGGTTTTGGGCGCGTTGAGATTAAGCAGGAAGTTTTCCGAGCTTTCGTCGTCGCCGTTTACGAAACCGCTGTAGCTAAACGTCAGCTCGGGATTTTCGTCGCCGTAAAATCTGGTTTGGCTGTCGGCGGTCGCGGTTATTTCCGCTTTGTTTACCGTAATCGCGCCCGTCCGCATTTTCGCGCGCTGCTCAGGCGAGAAATAAAATACTGTTTTTTCCGCCAGCTTTATGTGTTTCCCGTTATGATACGACACATAGAGAACATCGCCGTCTGAGGCTGCGCGCCCGCCGGTAACATCATCGTATACCGCGGTAACGCGTCCCTGCGTTTTTTCGCTCAGCTCGGCAAAGTTACATTCAATCGTTCGGTTGCTGTTATACTCTACGCGAACCAGCCCGCAGTTTAAATTAATACGGTCGCCGTAGGTATACTGAATAGGCTGATTGTCGTCAGGATTAAGCGTCGGATCCTCTAAAATTTCAACATTTGTAATCTGCTCCTTATATACCCGTCCGCAGGAAGCCGACGACGGCGTTTCAACTATGTTGTAACATTCATTTCTTTCGTGAGACGCGTCAAATTTAACGTCTTTAATATCAACCTCGCGGGAAACGGATAATACATCTTCGGTTACCTCCGCGTCGTTGTATACGGCAACATAATCAATTCCCAACTCGTCGTTATTCACCACGCCGTCAAGCGTCATCTGCCTGTTGTAGGGCTCATACGCCGCCGCTCCGGAAAGCTCTATCGGCGTTTCAAAGCCGTTTTCATACGCGATTTGAGCCGTAAGCTCCGGCACGCCGCTTACTATAGATGTAATCCTAAGGTCGCGCCGGTTTATAGTCAGCGTACTCGGCACGTATTCAAATGTATAGTTTGCCGAGCTGCCGCTTTCAAAATATATGTCGTATATGCCGATTGGCGATTTTATATCGGCGGGACACACGGTTTTGGGCGCGTTGAGATTAAGCAGGAAATTTTCCGAGCTTTCGTCGTCGCCGTTTACGAAACCGCTGTAGCTAAACGTCAGCTCGGGATTTTCGTCGCCGTAGGTTCTTGTTTGCGCGTCGGCGGCCGCCGTTACCACGGCTTTGTTTACCGTAAGCATCGAGGTCTGCATTTTCGCGAGCTGCTCGTCTGTCATCTGAACGGCTGTCGTAACCTTAAGCTTTATTCGCTTTCCGTGATGATACGAGGCGAGAAGTATTTCACCGTCGGACGCTATATGCTCATCTGTTCCGTCATTATATACGGGCGTCACAAGCCCGTCTGTTTTTTCAATCAGTTCGGCAAAATTACATTCAACCGTTCGGTTGCTGTTATACTCTACCTTTACCTTGCCGCGCGCCAAATTAAGCCTATCGCCGTAGGTATACTGAATAGGCTGACTGTTATCGTCTCTCAGCGTCGGGTCCTCTAAAATTTCAACATTTGTAATTTGCTCCTTAAATACCAGACCGCCCGAAGCGGTGGTCGGAACCTCGATAATATTGTAATTGCCGTTATCCGTATGAGCCGCGTCGAACTCTACGTCCTCAATATCAACCGTAACCGGCTTTTCTTGCTCGCTCTGGCTTACTTCTATGCTGTTATACTTCGCCTTATACACTATGCCCAGCTCATCATTGTTTACCAATCCCTCAAGCGTCATCTGCTTGTTCGTTTGTGTATATTCCGCCGTTCCGTTAAGGTATATCGGAGGGGTAAAGCCGTTTTGATACGCAAGCTCCGAAGTAAGCTCGGGAATACCGTCGGTTATCGCCGTTATCTTAAGATCTCTTTTGTTTATCGTTAATGTGCCCGGCACATAGTTGAATATATAATTCGCCGAGAAGCCGCCTTCGGGATAAATATTGCTGTATTTTCCCGCGGGTGTGGCGCTGTTTGCCGCGCAGCCGACTGTCGGAGGCGTAAGTCCGTCTGTAAAACGGCTGCTTGTAAGGCTGTCGCCGTTTACAAGGTCGCTCGTGTTATAATGCCACGCATACGACTCCGTGGGAGGATTATCGCCGTAGATCATTGACGCGTCCTCTCCGATAATGCGCATTGCGCGCTTATATACCGCCACTGCGCCGGTGTACGCGGGCTCTATGCCCTCCACAGCCGTATCTCTGTCCGGATTTTCCGCCGCGGTAAGCTTAATCAAAGCGCCGTTATGCTCCGGCACGGTCAAAAGCGTGTTTTGCTTTACCGGATTGCCGACTGTTTCGCTTCCGTCGGAGTTTTTCCTGACAAACGTTATGTCTATACCGAAGCTCGCAAGGTTATCGAATGTTACGCCCTCCTCAGTGTACCCGTTGTTGTAAACAATATCAACGCTTCCGCCCTCGAGCCTAAACCATTCGCCGTAGGTATACTCCATCTTCGCCGGATCCTCTTTAACGACTATCTTCTGTATAAGACGCGTTAAAACCCTGCCCGTAGAATCGGTCGGAGCGGAAACAATGGTATAATTATTCGCGCTCGCGCAATCGTCCGTAAAACCAACGTCCTCAATGCCGACCGGCTCCTCCTCGCTCTGTTCGCCGCTGCTGTAAACAGCCTTATATTTAATTTCTATATTATCGTTATTTGCGAGATTTTCGAGCGCAAGATTGTTTTTCGTGAAATTATCCGCCGTAGCGTCGAGCTTTATTGGATTTTCGGGCGTAACCTCGCCGTCGTGATTATAAACGTCCGCCGCAGTCAGATCGGGTATGCCGCTCGTGATATTGTTTATTTTCAATTCGCGTTTGTTGACGGTCAAATCGTTCTTGCTGTCGCACACAAACTCATAATTCGCGCACTCTCCGCCGGACGCTCTTATAGCGTTTTCATACGTGCCCGCGCCGGTTTTATTATTCGCCGCCGTGCCGTTTATTTCACACGTGAGCGTCGGAGCCGTGAACGGACTTCCGAACGCCGTCGGCGCGCCTTCGTTCGGCGCGAAATCGTTCGTGTCGTATGAAAACGTGTATATGCTGCTCGCGGGCGTGTCGCCGTAGGTATAGCTCGCGGGATTTACGAGAACGTGCATCGCGCGCTTGCCGACGCTCAGAGCGCCTGTTTCAACTGCGGTCGGCGTAACCGCGTCGGAAGGCGGAATCAGCGATATTGTTTTGCCGTTGTGATAGGTAATTGTCAGAAAATCCTTATTCTCCGCAACCGCGTTGTCCGTCCCCGCGTACACGGCGGTTATGCCGTAGTCGCTGAGCTTGTCAAACGTCACGCCCTCGTCGACTCTGCCGCTGTCGAAGGTGATTTTCACGTTAAACGCCTCGGCGCTCAGGTCGAGCGAGTCGCCGTAGCTGTACTGACGGGTTTCATAAGTCGTCTGAGAGCTGCCGTCGCTCGAATCAACGGTTTTCGCCGTTTTTGTCGGGTCGGCGGTAATTTCTATATCGGAGATACGCGCCTCGTCAATGCTTCCGCGCTGCGGAGTCACGATATTCTGAAGATAATAATTTCTCGCGCTGCCGTAGGATTTTACAAGCTCCGCGCCGCTTATATCAACGTCCGTCTCCCCCGTCTTGGTCGGGTCGGGGTACGTCACGGTATATTTTATCTCCACAAAGTCGTCCCAAAGCGGAGCGTAGTCGTCGGCAAACGTCAGGGTATTTGGATTTTCATTTGTCTTTATGTCGTACTCTTGCGACAGATTTGTTTTCGCATACGCGTCCGATGAGGACAGATTTTCGATATTCGCGATTTCCTTTACGATAAGCGGCTTCTGGAAAACGGTATATTTCCCCGCGGTATAAACAAAGCTGTAGTTGTCCGCCTCTGCGCCGCCGGCGTAAATCGTGTAAACGCCCGCGTATGTTTTTTGATTTACGTCTGTAAGACCGTCGTCCTCCTTGCAGACAAATGACGGTTTTTCTGTAAACACATCTTCCGTTTCGTCGTAGGGGAATGTTTTTCCGTAAGTATAAGTAAATTCCGGCGTTTCTTCGCCGTAGGTTGAATTTTTATTGTCCGCCGAAACGGGCATCTCAAACTTAGCTATCGCAAACGCGCCCGTTTCCTTCGGGCTGACGTCGGCAAGAGCGTCCGCGTCAAACGGATCGGGTGCACCGTCATATATAGTCGAAGGCGGCGTAAGCGTCATCGTTCTGCCGGTATCGGCAACGGTTAAGTGAGTTTGGTCAATTACGCTATCGCCCGTGTCCGTATAGGTCAGAACCGCGTTGTGGTCGCTCACGGCTTTCATTAGCGTCACATTGTATTCATCGCCGCTGTCGTATTCTATATAGACATTTCCCGTATTGATATTTAACGGTTCGCCGTAGGTATAACTCAGCGTCGGCTGCGCCGTAATTTGCATTTTAATTATATTTCTCGCGTACACGTGGCCGCCCGAAGCGGTTTTTGTCCAATCCGATATGGTATAGTTATAGCTTTCGCCGTAATCGTCGTCGAGTTCCATATCGGCGACTGTCACATTTGCGCTTTCTGCGGGCGTACTGTTGGCATACTGCGCGTTATAAGTCACCTTTATCGGGTCGTTGTTATAGAGATTTTCAACGCTGACGGCGGCGGTTTCGCCTTCCGGCGCCGAACCGCCGAACGCGTGTGCGGGAACATTAAACGGCGCTGTTTTTCCGAAATAATAGTATGCCGTAAGCGCGGGAACTCCGCCCGTCACCGTTACCGTAACGGGGCGTTTGTTAATTTTAAGCGTCGCGTTTTCGCACACAATATTATAGTTATCCGAAGAACCGCCCGAAAGCACAATCGCCGCTTCGGTATAGCCATTCGTTTTATCTATTTTTGTCGACGCGTCCGCATCGCAGGTGAACTCCGGAGCTTCAAAGCCGGTAAAGCCCTCGCTTGTTTCGGTCACTCCGTTTGTAACCGTCGCCGAATCGCCGTTCACGAAATCAGCGTTATTAAAATGATAGGTAAAGCCCGTCGTCGTCATTCCGTTGGAATGACAGTCGCTGTTGTCATCGCCGTAGTACCGTTCCTTGTCGTCCGCGATTATATGCAAGTCCTTCTTACTGACTTTAAATCTTGCCGTTGTTGCCGGCGACACGTCCGTCCGATCCGCCACGTCAAGAATAAGCTGCTCGCCGTCGTGACCCTGATAGCTGCCATAGCCGGCAACGCGCATAACGTCGCTGTCGCCGACCTCGTTTCCGGTGTTTTTATAGCGGATACGAACGCCCTTCTCCTTAGCTTCGGCAAAGGTCACGGTTTCGGAATTTCCGCTGTCGTATGTAATTTTAACATTTCCGGAATTTAGGTTAATCTTGTCGCCGTACACATAATCCGTTTGGCAATTTTCCGTAATTAAAATGCTTGTTATTATTTCGCCGGAAACAACGCCGTCCGTACTCGTTTCATTCCAAGACTGCAACGTGTAGTTGCCGCCGCGTTCAAAGCCCTCGTCGTCTGTCACGATAACAGGCTTTGAAATTGTAACGGTTTTTCCCGTGCCGGCGGTATCGTCGGTATATGTCACATAGTAGGTTATTTTCACCGCGTCGTTATTTATAATATCATTTGACGTAAAGCCGCCGCCTGCCGCGTTGGTCGCTGAAGCGGAGATTGTGTATTCACCGTTTTTTACCATAGCCGACGTCCGCGCCGGAATATTGGTTATATTCACGGTTATCGGCTTAGGGTTAATCGTAAGAGTTCCGGCGGTATATACAAAGTCGTAGTAGTCCGAAACCCCGCTATTTTCGTTAAAGACTATCTGCGCGGTTCCGACTTCGGTCGTTTCGCCGGCGGCACAGCCAAGCGTCGGCGCTGTTTTGATTACGTCCGATATTTTATCCTCGTCCTCAAACTTAAATTCGCCGTAAGTAAAAGTAAGCGCGGGGTTAGCGTCGCCGTATGTTTTTGTTTTATCGTCCGCCGTCACGGTTAATTTTGCCTTGTCAATCGTAACCTTGAACAGCTTACCGTCTATACGGAAAGTAAACTCGCCCGTCTCCTCGGGGTAGCCGGATATTTGGTTTAAATTTTTAGTGTAGCTCAAACCCGCAGGCAGATCCGTATCGAGCGTTCCGTTGTTAAAATCCTCACTGTTTATCACCGCGTATTCGCCGTATACGAGGTGCGTTTCGGGAGTAAAGTCGGTTATTTCCTCTTCGGCAAATTCAAGCGCGCAGTCGCCCGTATAATCTATAATACTCATAAGGTTATGGGTCGAGTCGTTGAGACTGTCGGACGTGTCCCACATCGCGCGGTACGTTTTACCTTTTTCCCCGAATGAAATGTTGAAATTATTCGCGTCAAGGCGCGTCGAAATAACGCTTACGCCTTCGGGCGCGGCGTTTTTTACGTAAAACGGTATTTTAACAATGTAATCGCCTTCCGTAAAAGTTCGAGCTTTGTCTGTGTCGCTCAGATAAACGTCGATTACCGCCTTTTTTATATTCGCCATATTGTCGGTACTCCACATATGCGAGGCTGTCGAGTTGTCATAAGAATACGCCGCGGTAGCGTTGGTGTACGATGAAAATTCATAGCCGGCGAAAGCGGTTTTCGCGTTATCTTGCCAGTTGTCGGTAGGGGTTATGTACCGGCTGTCGTAGTCAACCGCGAACGTCATTGAATAAACGGGATTGCCAAAAACACCGTCGGCTTTTGTGAGGTCGGAGATCTTAAAGCCTATCCACACGGTGTCGCCCGTCTGAATTTTGTCCTGAGTATCACCGTCGTCCGAGCCCTCCGTCTTGGCAGTCTGTTCGTCAGTCGGCTCGGCGGTCGGCTCGGCAGTCGGTTCGACCGGCTTCTCGCCCTTGCCCATATAAACCATACTAAGCTTCGCTTTATCGCCGGAGGGCGTATAAACAGTCGTTGAAACAGATTCTTCCACCGACAAATCCTTATAGAACGCGTTCATCGTTCCGCGCGCTTTAAGCAACGCAAGATCATCGGCATTGACCGTACCGTTGCGGTTTAAATCGAAGCCTCGGTAATAGTACAGGTAATCGTCGTCTGTTTCAAGCGTGGGCGCGTCTGTAAACTCAAGCGCGTCAAGCGAGTTGACGTAGCCGTCCATATTCAAGTCGCCCGTCTTTGGAAGCACAAACATATTCCGGCTCGCCAAAATCGTATAATTTCCGGAGGTGTATTTGTAATCTATAATGTATCTGCCGTATTTAATATTTTCCGGCAGCGTGATTATGTTCTCACCATCAGCGCCCGTAAGCGTAACCGTTTTGTCGCCGTCGTCGCCTCCGTAATGTATCGTCCTTGTAACCGGATTGTCGTCTGACGGCGATAATTCCGCGCCGCCGCTGTCTATAATCGTGACTCCCGGGTCTGTAAACCGGTTTCCGGCGTACACAAATACCGCTGTGTCGTCCTTATCGTAGTTGACAAATCCGTCATCGTCCGTATCGTGACCCTTCAGCACCTCGTTCGTAAGTTTTCCATCTCTGTTCCACGCGGTCGGACTGAACACGCGCGACAATGTATTATTGTATGTGTAATTCTTGTCAAACGTCTCGATTTCCTGTGTCTTGCGCTCATCGTTCCAATTCGGCATACTCAAAATATCACCGTATGGCGAATTACCGTAGCCGAGGCTGAGCCGGCTCGTTAAACGGTTGACGGTAATTTTATATGTTTTTGTGTTTCTGCCCTCGTTGCCGCTTATAATCTCCTTCAAATCATTGTCTGTAGTCGTTTCAACCTCGGGCAGAGTGACGGTTATCGCGATAACGTTTTCGTTGCCGTCGGTCAGCTTTATTGAATTTCGTACCGTTCCGAGCTTAATTCCCGTTACAACATCGGACACCTTGGTTAAGTTGAGATCGTCCGTAGTAATCTTGTATGCGTAATCCGTCGTTATTTCGGTTGTCTTGGTTGCGTCAAGCTCTACGGTCTCGCCGTTAAACGTAACCGTTGTTGTTGCGTCGGGCTCGTACTGTTCAAAATCAAGCGTCAGGTACTCCGTATCGCCGTACACCTCCGCGGTATACTCCGTAACGCCGCTTTGGAAACCCTTGCCGTCGGCGTCTTTTATTTCCACGTTGTCGAGAGCCTCGCATTTCGCGTTCTCCGCCGAAATCGTGAGACTGTCGTCCGTAATGTCCGGCGACGCGTATTTTGACCAGTGTCCGTATAGGTCAAAAAAGCTGTCTTTAACCATATCCTCCGTCACAGGGGTCGAGGGGGCGAATTTCTCGGCGTTGCGGTCTGCGGTCGCGTCCGCGTCCCACCAGCCGTCAAACGTATATCCGATAATTCTGTACGGATTGTAGCCCCAGTCGGTAATAGCAGTGTCATACGTTCCGGTACCGGTAAAGGTATGCAAATCATTGACGCTTGTCGGTTCGGTTTCCTTATCATCTATGATTATATATTGCCCGTTGTTTGAAATTTCCGTGCCGATTTCCGTATGTGTGTATGCCGCTTCTTTATAGTATAGGTTATAATAAAATGTTTCATCGGCAAAAACAGGCGCGACGCCAAGACACTGCGTCAGAAAAATCAAATCCAATGCAGCAGCAGCCATTTTTTTAAGTAAGCGATGAGCTTTCATTTGATTATCTCCCCCTCGCGGAATTATATTTTTCGTTATCACGTTTTCAAATCACATAAACGCTTTATATATTTTGAAAACGCGATAACAGGGCGGGCGGGGATTCCCGCCGCCCAATCATCACATTTTATACCCTTGTTCTGTTCCAAAAATATTATTCGGCTGTTTTCGGTTCCTCGGTCGGAACAACAGTCGGCTCAGGCGCTTCAAGAGCGTCCGAAGCGGACTCCGTTTCCGTACCGGTCGGGGAGGAGTCCTCCCCGTTATCCGTCGGCACGGTAATCTCTACCGTTGTCATATTTTTATCAAATTCATCGGACCAAACGAACTTGTTCGGGTCAGCCGCAGCGTCCTTAAGAACTCTGTGGTTCATCGCGAACACTACGTCATTGTAAGCCCAGTGAGCGTCCGTCATATCCGAAGGCAGAACGTCAATCGGATCCGCGTACATATCGGCAAGAACTCTGTTCACCGTCGCGACGGTTTCCGCTCTCGTTATGGGCTGGGTCGGACGGAAGGTGCCGTCCTCGTAGCCCTCCATAACTCCGCGTTCTGTCAGGCACTTAATAGCGATTGCCGCCCAAGTGCCGTAAGCCTCGGGAATGTCGGGATAACCGATTTCGTCTGCCGCCAT
Organism: uncultured Lachnospiraceae bacterium; assembly: GCA_964454725.1. Classification (GTDB taxonomy): domain Bacteria; phylum Bacillota; class Clostridia; order UBA1381; family UBA1381; genus JALEPO01. Next base: position 444 of record CAYVUD010000044.1, on the reverse strand, counting down.
ATAACCCTCTACGTCATATCCCTCGGCTCTTGCCATCATTACAGCCATTTCCGCTCTTGTAATGTATGCCTTGGGCATAAACGAACCGTCGTCATAGCCGTGGAGAATATCGAACGTCTCTAAGTAGCCGATGTAGTCGCGGCTCCAGTCGTCGTCCGTTACGTCCCAGAACTTGGAGGTGTATGTCGTGTCCATATAGATATTATTCGCTATAAGTCTCGCGAATATCGTCGCAACCTCCTCGCGGCTTATGGGAAGCTCGGGTCCGAACATATTGTCGTCATAACCGATGATGTACGGATTCATCATATCCTTGGTAATCTTCGAGTCATCCTTGGGAACCGGAGTCGGAGTCGAAACCGTTCCCGATTGCGGTGTGGACGTCGGAGCGGGAGTCGCCGTTGACGGCGTTACCGTGAACTCTACTTTGTCGGTAAGCGATTT
>CAYVUD010000043.1:10688-12910 GCA_964454725.1 uncultured Lachnospiraceae bacterium | reverse complement strand
GCGCGACGAGCGGCTTTAAGACCGTACTTCTTTCTTTCCTTCATACGTGAATCTCTTGTAAGGAAACCCGCGGCCTTCAAATCAGCTCTGTAAGCCTCGGAATCAACCTCAAGAAGCGCTCTTGAGATACCGTGACGGACAGCGCCCGCCTGACCGGTGAAGCCGCCGCCCTCAACCTTGGCGATTACGTCGAACTTATCGACTGTCTTTGTAAGCACCATCGGCTGACGAACGATAAGCTTTAATGTCTCAAGACCGAAATAGTCGTCAATCGACCTGCCGTTTATTGTTATATTTCCGCTTCCGGGAACAAGACGAACTCTCGCAACGGAAGACTTTCTTCTGCCTGTGCCATAATACTGTTCTTTTGCCATTTTCTAAATCCTCCTTACTTTATTTCGCCTGTCCAAGCGATCGGCTGCTGAGCCGCGTGATTATGCTCCGCGCCCTTGTATACGCGAAGTCTGGTAAGAGCCTTTCTTCCTATTGTGTTATTGGGAAGCATACCCTTAACAGCGTACATCATAGCCTGCTCCGGCTTTTCCGCCATCAGCTTGTCGTAGTGGATTTCCTTAATTCCGCCAATCCAGCCGGTGTGATAATAACGAACCTTCTGATTGAGCTTGTTACCTGTAAGAACAGCCTTCTCGGCGTTGATTACGATAACGTGGTCGCCGCAGTCTACGTTCGGCGTAAACGTCGGCAGATGCTTGCCTCTTAAAATGCTCGCGACCGTTGAAGCAACGCGTCCGAGCGGCTTGCCCGCCGCGTCAATGACATACCATTTTCTTTCAACTTCCGCGGGTTTCTGCAAATAGCTTGAATTCATTGTTGTTTCCTCCTATATCAGTCTGTACATACGGCTCCTGTGAGCCAACAACGTGTATTTTACTATTTCTCGGTATAATTGTCAATACTTTTTTTAAAACTTTTTTATATTTTCTTTGACTGCTTCGTTTTTCTTCGTTTTTCTTCGTTTTTCTCGCTCATACTCACTTTTCATTTTAAAAATATATGCCCTCCGCCGCGACCGCAAACGTAAAAAAGCCGCCGCCGCGCGGCGGCAATATTACAGCGGCTTGCCGTTTAAAATCTCGACATAATCCTTATAGTTTTCCTCCAGCAGCTTGGGCGTGTCAAGCCCGTAAGGGCATTTGGACTTGCACTTACCGCAGTGCAGGCAATCCTCTATCTTCTTCATTTTCGCCCGAACCTCGTCCGTAAGCTGCAGCTCAGACGGCGAACGTCTGATAAGCAGCGACATTCTCGCGCAGTTGTTTATCTCGATGCCGGCGGGACACGGCATACAGTAGCCGCAGCCGCGGCAGAAATCGCCCGCGAGCGTTTTCCTGTCATTCTCGATAACCGCCTTAATCTCCTCCGTCATTGACGGCGGGTTATCGTTGTAGCCGAGAAACTCCTCCAGCTCGCTCATACGCTGTACGCCCCATATAGGCAGCGCGTTGTCATATTGCGCCATAAACGCGTATGCCGCCGCGGAATTTGTGATAAGTCCGCCCGAAAGCCCCTTCATCGCGATAAAACCGAGGTTGTTTTTCCCGCACTCCTCAACTATTTCAATATCCTTATCCGTGGCGAGATAGGAAAACGGAAACTGTACCGTATCATAGAGTCCCGACTCGATCGCCTCGCGCGCGACGGCAAGACGGTGGTTTGTAATGCCGATAAACCGTATTTTGCCCTGTTTTTTCGCCTCAAGCATAGCCTCGTAAAGACCCGTACCGTCGTCGGGCTTCGGGCAGAACGGCGGGTTGTGAAACTGATATATGTCTACGTAATCGGTTTTCAAATTTCCCAGACTTGTTTCCAAATCCTTCCGAAACGCCTCCGCGTTTTGCGCGCCGGTTTTTGTCGCGATATAAATTTTATCGCGTAAATCCGCCATAGCGTAACCGATTTTTTCCTCGCTGTCGGTATACCATCTGGCGGTGTCGAAAAAGTTTACTCCCGCGTCATATGCGCGCAGAAACAGCGCCTTAGCCTCGTCAAAACCCACTCTCTGAACCGGCAGCGCTCCGAAACCGTTTTTGCACGCCTTAATTCCCGTTCTTCCCAATGTTACATAGTCCACTGTTATTCCCCCTTTCTTCCATTATATTACCGCCGCGCGGGTTTGTCAATCAGATTGTAATTGCGTTTTTTCTCGGTATGTGCTATACTGTTTCGGAAAGGACTGATACGATGAATATACCAAACGACCC
>CAYVUD010000043.1:0-10588 GCA_964454725.1 uncultured Lachnospiraceae bacterium | reverse complement strand
CGGCTACGCGTATGATGAAAAGCGGAACCGGTTTAAATAAAAATATAAAAAATTTGGAAAAAAATGCGTTTTTTTAAAAAAAGGTCTGTTAATTTCCGCTGTTTTATGATAGAATAATACTGAGATTTTACACAATAAAGGAGCGGTGGAAAATGGCAACAGTTGCGATAACGATAAATTCAAGACAATACGACGTTGTGGCGAACGAAAGTCCGGAATATATTCAAACCTTGGGCGAGCATATAAACGAAAAGGTAAATCTTGTGTTAAAGGGCGGCAGAAATGTTATGGGCGAGCGTCCGCTGGTGCTTGCGGCGCTCAACATCTGCGACGAGTATTTTAAGGCCGAGGAAGCGAGCCGTATGTTTAAGGAGCAGCTTCAGATGAACACGGAAAAGCTCAACTCCGCGCAGAATGAGAACAAAAAGCTGAAATCCGACAACAAGACGCTTAAAACGGAGTTGGGCGAGGCGGAGTCAGACCAAATTTCGATTGACGAGACCGCCCTCAAAGCGGAAACAGCCGACGCGAAAAGACAGCTTGACGAGGCGGGTACGCAAATCAAATTTCTTGAGGGACAAATTGAAATTTTGGAAAATAAAATAAAGAAAATGGAGCGGGACTATGCCGCCCGCGAAAAGGAAATTCTGGAAATGATAGACAAATCATGAAAAAGCTTGAATTACTTGCGCCCGCGGGAAACGCCGTTTCGCTTCACGCCGCGGTGCAGTCGGGCGCGGACGCGGTGTATCTTGGCGGACCGAGGTTCAGCGCGCGTCAAAGCGCCGACAACTTCTCCGCCGCGGATATAAAAAAATACGCCGATTACTGTCACACCTACGGAGTTGACGTACACGCCGCGCTCAACATTCTTATAAAGGAAAAGGAGCTTGAGTCGGTTACAGACTACGCGTATGAGCTGAACCGCGCGGGCGTTGACGCGATTATAATTCAGGATTTGGGCGCGGCGCGGCTTATAAAACGCGCGATACCCGATATGGCGCTCCACGCGAGTACGCAGATGACGGTAACGAGCCTCGAGGGTGTTAAGTATCTTGAGGATTTGGGCTTTTCGCGCGTGGTTCTCGCGCGGGAGCTGAGCGCAAAGGAGATAGAGCATATATGCTCTCACGCCAATGCCGAGATTGAGGTTTTCGCACACGGCGCAATATGTATGTGCTACTCCGGTCAGTGCCTTATGTCGAGCATAATCGGCGGCAGAAGCGGTAACCGCGGACGCTGCGCGCAGCCGTGCCGTCTGGAATACGAGCTTGTCGGGGACAGTAAAACCGAGGCTCGCGGCGCGCTTTTAAGTCCGAAGGATATGGCGCTCATATCCGAGCTTAAAACGCTTCGCGATATAGGCGTTTCGTCTTTAAAGATAGAGGGACGGTTAAAAAGCGCGGAATATGTGAGCGCCGTGGTTGGAATTTACAGAAAATATCTCGATAATACCGCGCCGGTCGCGAAAGAGGATATGCAAGAGCTTACCGACGCGTTCTCGCGTTCGGGCTTTACGGACGGTTATTTTAAAAACAGACTCGGTAAAGCGATGATGAGCGGCGCGAAGCGGTCGGAGGCGAAAACCGTTTCGTTTTCCGCCGCCGCGAGGTCGCGCGCGGACATAAACTCCAATGTCAGGAAAATCCCGATAAACATTATGGGGACACTAAAAAAGGATAAACCCATTGAAATAATGATGTACGCCGAGGACAAAAACGGGGACACTAAATACGGTTACGCGAGAGGGACACTAAACTCCGAAACGGCGGTGAAACCGCTCAGCGGGGAGCGGCTCGCCGCCGCTCTTAAAAAGCTCGGCGCTACGCCGTTTGAGGCGGCGGAAACAACGGTTGAGCTTGATGAAGGCATAACGCTTCCGGTAAGCGAGATAAACGCGGCGCGCCGCGCCGCCGCCGGCTCTCTTATACGCGAGCTTCAAAAAAGAGATATAGGCAGGGAAAACGAGGCGGCGCCGGAGATAAGGAACAGACGGATAACCGAAATCGAGCTGAGAGCCGAGGTCAATACCGTTTATCAGGCGGAGGCGGCGGTAAAAAACGGAATAAAAACGGTTTATGCTCCCGCAAGCGTTGTCGGGGACATTAAAAAGCTGTCGGATAATGTAAATGTCGTGACGAAAGTCGGCGAGATATTCCGCGCGGAGGAGATTTTAACCGAGGGCGTTCTCGTTTCCTCACCCGCCGCCGCGAGGTATTACAGGGGACGCGAAATTTACGGCGATACGGGCTTAAACGTCTTTAACTCGCAGACCGCCAACGGCTTTGACGGCTTTAAATCGGTAACGCTGTCGCCCGAGCTGAATCTTGGCGAGATTCGCGAGACGGCAAAAAATACCGACGCGTTTTTGGAGGTTATAGGCTACGGCAGAATAACGCTGATGCTTATGAAAAACTGTCCCGTCAAGGCGGCGGGGAAATGCCGGAACGGGGAGATGAAATATAGGCTCCGCGACAGGAAAAACGAGCGGTTTCCGTTTCTGTGCGGCGAGGGCTGCGTAATGAAGCTGCTCAACTCAAAGCCGATTTTTACCGCCGATAGGCTTGACGATTTAAAAAAATTGAAAATAAACGCGATAAGATTGATATTTACTGTTGAAAATCGCGCGGAATGTGATAAAATAATTAGTGAGTATAAATCCGCGCTCGCGGGCGGGAAGGTTTCGCCGCCCAAGGACAACACTTTTACGCGCGGACATTATTACAGAGGAGTAGAATAAATTGACTGAATTTATATTAGCGTCCGGCTCGCCGAGAAGGAAAGAGCTTCTTTCGGCGGTCGGTATGAATTTTAAGGTAGTTGTTTCCGAAGCGGACGAGGAGTCCGTTTCAAAGGACGCTCCGGTTGAGATTTACGTGCAGGAGCTTTCGCTTATAAAGGCGGCGGCTTCGGCGAAAACGGTTTTAAAAAACAAAAACGCCGTTATAATCGCCGCCGACACCGTTGTCGCGCTTGACGGAAGGCTTATGGGCAAGCCCAAGGACGAGGACGACGCGTTTAATATGCTAAAAAGCCTTTCGGGGCGCGAACACGACGTGTACACCGGCTACTGCGTTATGCGCGTTAAGGACGGCTTTACCGTCTGCAACAGAGTCGGGACGAAGGTGCGCTTTAAGGAGCTTGACGACGATACGATAAGGCGCTATATAGCGACGGGCGAGCCGATGGACAAGGCGGGCGCTTATGGCATACAGGGCAAGGGCGCGCTGCTTGTAAAAAGCATAGACGGCGATTACTCAAACGTCGTCGGACTGCCGGTTTCGGCGCTCGCGGATACGTTAAAAACCGAATTTGATTTGGATTTAATATGACCTCTCCGAGGCCGCAATTAAAGTTTTATTGAAATCTTGTTATAAAGGAGAAAAAAGATGGGATTGTTTTCAAAGGACATAGGTATAGATTTAGGTACGGCGAACACGCTTGTGTACGTTAAGGGCAAGGGAATAGTTGTAAGAGAGCCGTCGGTTGTCGCGATTGACAAGTATGAGGGCAAGGTAATAGCCGTAGGCAACGAGGCGAACGAGATGATAGGCAGAACGCCCGAGGGCAAGGTCGCGGTTCGTCCTATGAAGGACGGCGTTATCGCGGATTTTGACATAACTCAGGCGATGATAAGACAGTTTATCAAGGAGGCGGACGTAAGCAGCGTTTTCAAGCCCAGAGTTATAGTGTGCATACCCTCGGGCATAACCGAGGTTGAGCGAAGAGCGGTCGAGGAGGCCGTTATTCACGCGGGCGCGAAGGACGTCGTACTTATAGAGGAGCCTATGGCGGCGGCGATAGGCGCGGGACTTCCGGTTGACGACGCGACGGGAAGTATGGTAGTCGATATAGGCGGCGGAACGACGGAGGTCGCGGTCATATCGCTTGGCGGAATAGTGTCGTCGCGCTCGATACGTATCGCGGGCGACGCGCTTGACAGCGCGATAATGAACTACATCAAAAAGGAACACGGCATAAACATAGGCGACAAAATGGCGGAGGAGATAAAAATGGCGATAGCCTCCGCGTATGAAAGCGATGAGGAGGGCACGTTCGAGGTAAGAGGACGCGACGTTTCGACCGGTCTGCCGAAAACGGCGCAGATAAAGGAAAGCGAAATACGCACCGCCATAAGCGAGAACATAGACGAAATGATAGAGGCGATAAAGTACACGCTTGAGAACACGCCTCCCGAGCTTGCGGCGGATATTATGGAGCGCGGCATAATGCTAACGGGCGGCGGCGCGCTCATACGCGGTCTTGACAAGCTCATCACCGAGGTAACAAAAATCCCCGCGCACGTTGCGGAGTACCCGCTTGACTGCGTTGCCGTGGGAACAGGCAAATCGCTCGAGAGGATAAAGGATTTAATCGCGGCAAACAAAAACAACTAAGCCTTTGAAAGGAAAACAGGATAAATGAAAAAGGGAAAATATATTGCCGCGGCTGTTACGGCGGGAGTGCTTATATGTCTTATAATAACGCATTTTCTGGGAACGAACCCCGTATCCAACGCGGTAAAAACGGTGTTCGCGCCGGTGGAGAACGGTTTTTCGTATGTAGTCGGAAAGATTACCCGAACCGTGAATTTCCTATGGGAAATGGACAGCTATAAGGAGGAAAACGAAAAGCTTGTGCGTCAGATAAACGAGCTTAACGCTCAGACGCGCGACACGGCGAAGCTCAGAGAGGAAAACGAGCGTTTGCAGGCGCTTCTGGAGCTTAAGAACAGCGCGGATTACTCCACGGTCGCCGCTTCGGTAATCGCGTATTCGGCAAATAGCTGGTATGACACGATCGAGATAAACAAGGGTCTTATAAACGGTCTAAAGGTCGGAAACGCGGTTATAACCCCCGACGGGGTAGTCGGAAGAATTACCGACGTCGGTCTTAACTGGGCGACTGTTTCGACTGTTTTAAATCCCGACAACGCTATGGGAGTGCGGATAGGCAGAACGGGCGACGCGGCGGTCGTCGAGGGCGACAAGGAGCTGTATAATCAGGGACTTTGCAAAATGACGTTTATCGACAAGGACGTCGGAATAATAGTCGGAGATCTGCTTGAAACGTCAGGCTCGGGCGGAACGTATCCGGAGGGACTGCTCGTGGGAGCGATACGCGAGATAGACGCGGATAATATGGGTATGCTCAATTACGCGACTGTGGAGCCATCGGTGGATTTTTCGAGACTTTATGAGGTTTTGGTTGTAGTCGGCGGTGAGGAATAATGAAACGATTTAAGATATTTGTATGGGTGCTGATTTTATTTATAATTGAAATCGCGGTCATTAACCGGCTTGGGGTGTTTCGCTCCGCGCCGGATATTGTTTTTGTGTTCGCGATAGTGTACGCTATGTTGGAGGAGGATTATTCCTACGCGATAGGAGTCGGGATAATCTGCGGCGTTTGTACCGGCTCGCTCTGCAGCGGGAGCTTCAGCGCGTCGGTTCTGATGTATTCCTACAGCGTGATTGTAGTCCGCGCGCTTATCAATAAGCCGAGATATATACCAAGCTTTGTGAAAATGCTTTTTTGGGTTTTTGTTTTGAGCGCGGTCGGCGAAGCGCTGATATATTTTATTTTGAATTTGTCCTTTGGACCGATGGTCCTCTGGAAAATCATTCTGCCGTTTTGCGTTTATAATCTTATCGCGGCGGCGGTTATTTATCCGCTCGCGAGAAGGACGCTTTTAGTTACGGACGAAAAGAAAAAGCTTATACCGGATTAATGAGGGAATAACGAAATGCCTAACAGTAAAGCAAGATTTGTAATAATAAAAATAGTGATGGCTCTGATGCTCTGCGCGATAGCGTACAAGCTTTTTGACTTGCAGGTTATGAAGGGCGAGCAGTACGAGGAGGTCGCGGCGAGCCGCCTTACGACGAACATCGTCGAGAAAGCGCCCAGAGGCGAGATACTTGACCGCTACGGTACGGCTATGGTCTCCAATAAGGTCGGCTACAGCGTCGTTATGCAAAAAACGAGTATGTCCGACGAGGAGCTGAACGAAATGATACGCAAGCTCGTCGCGCTTCTTGACAGTCACGGCGAGGAGTATTACGACTCGCTTCCCATAAGCGCTTACGCTCCCTACGAATTTGAGTTTGAGGATACGGACGGGGACGGAAATTTAGACTATGAGTGGAACGAGTGGTTTGAAAACAACAAATACACAGGGAAAAAGATAACGCAGAATATGAGCGCCGACGCGATTATGGAGGCTTATGCCGGCATATACGGAGTAAGCGATAATTATACTCAGGAGGAAAAACGCAAAATAATCGGTATACGCTACGAGGCGGACACCCGCGGCTTTTCGCAGACCTCTCCGTTTACCGTCGCCGATGATATAAGCGTTGAAATGGTAACGGAGATAAAGGAGCGTCAGAACGAGTTTCAGGGCGTAACCGTCACGAATAACTATGTGCGCGAGTATAATATGCCCGGCGTCGCGACGCATATTTTAGGACGAACGGGAAAAATAAGCGCCGAGGAATATGACGCGCACAAGAGCGAGGGCTACGGCTATAACGATATAATCGGAAAGCAGGGAATAGAACAATGGGCGGAAAGCTATTTAAGAGGCACAGACGGCACCGCCGGTTCCCTTAAAATGGTCAGCGGTCAGGAGGTCGTCGTCGCGGACGACGTGGACCCAATTCCCGGAAATTACGTTGTGCTTACGATCGATTCCGAGCTTCAGAAGGTCGCGGAGGAGTCGCTTGAAAAAACGATAGAGAGTATACGCGCCTCCGGCGGCATAAAGGATAAGGACGGCGATGACTGCAACGCGGGCGCGGCGGTCGTTATCGACGTTAAAACGGGCGATATGCTCGCTGCGGCGTCAAACCCGACTTACGATATGTCGAGCTTTAACGAGGACTATCAGTCGCTTCTTGAAAACGACGCGAAGCCGATGTGGAACAGATGCGTTAGCGGACTCTACAGCCCCGGCTCGACGTTTAAGCCGCTTACCGCCATAGCCGCGCTTCAGTCCGGCAACGTCGGACTTAGGGAAACGATAGAGGATAAGGGCGTTTATAAGTATTATGACGACTATCAGCCCGTCTGCTGGATATGGTCGCAGTACAACACTACCCACGGGAAGCAGAACGTCACGCAGGCGCTGGAAAATTCGTGTAACTATTTCTTTTACGAGGTCGGCAGACGAATGGGCATAGACACTCTTTCCGAGTACGCCGGAAAGTTCGGACTCGGAGAGAAAACAGGCGTTGAGCTAAACGAAGAGGTAACGGGACATATGGCGACTCCCGAATACAAAAAGGAAATAATTTCAAATATAACAAGCCGAGACTGGTACGGCGGCGACACGCTTCAGGCGGCTATCGGTCAATCCTACAGTCTGTTTACGCCGGTTCAGCTTGCGAACTACACCGCCACGATCGCAAACGGCGGAACTCGGTTTAAGGTAAATCTGATAAAGAGCATACGCTCGTCCGAGGACGGACACACGGTAAAGGAATTTACGCCTGTAATCGAGGACGATCTCGATATAGACGACACGGTAATAAACGCCGTTAAGGACGGTATGAAAAAGGTTGCCGATGAGGGAACGGCGGCGGAGCTGTTTGCGGACTACCCCGTAAAAATAGGCGGCAAGACCGGTACGGCGCAGCTTGGCAACGGCTCCAACAACGCCGTTTTCGTGGCGTTCGCGCCGTTTGACGATCCGGAGATAGCGGTCGCGGTGGTTCTGGAACACGGTGTTAAGGGAACCAACGCGGGATATGTGGCAAAGGATATTTTTGACAAGTATTTCGGACTTGACACGTCGGATAACACGCAGAGCGTCGCGACGCAAAGCGGCGCGGAAAATTCGGTACAGAGCGAAGGAACGCCGGCAAACGGCGGCAAGGCGGAAACCGCGAACCAAAATGAGACCGATATATGGGATAACGGTCTTTTAAGATAAATTTTACGGGAGGCGGAGACATTGGATTTGGTCAGACTGAAGGGTACGGGCGACGGAGTTAAGATATATCTGTCGCCGGACGGCGGCATAGCGCCCGTTACTCACGCGCTGCACGATAAGCTCGATGAGTTCCGCAAATTTTTCGGCAGCGGACACTGTAATATTTATATAATGGGACGCGAGCTTTCCGCAAGCGATAAGATGCGTATCGAGGCGATAATATCGGCTATGCTGCCGGAGAGTACGGTAAATTACGGCGAGCGGAAGCTGATTCGGACCGTGCGAAAGGAGCGCGAGCCGAAGGAGGCTGACGAGGCGGTCGAGGAAACGCCCGAAACAGTCAAGGAGCCGACTATACCCGTCGAGCAGATAAAGGAGGTTGTGACCGATAATTTTAAGAGCAGCCGCGCGAGATTTTTTGACGGAGTGGTAAAGGCGGGAAGAATTGTTGAGTCGGACGGTCATATGGTGCTTATGGGCAGCGTTGAAAAGGGCGGAAAGCTTATTGCCGCCGGAAATATAATAGTAATGGGCGGTATTTACGGCGAAGCCGAGGCGGGCTGTATGGGAAGCAAGGGCGCGTATATCGCGGCTCTGGAGCTGTCGCCGCAGAAGCTCAGCATCGCGGGGAAAAGTAAGACGTTTTGCGAAACCGAGGACGAGATGAACGCGGAAAAGTCCCCCGAAAAGGCATATTTAATAAATAATGAAATAGAAATAGAAAAATTTTGGTTAAAATGATAGACAAATTGAAATTTTTGTGATATATTATTATAGGTGTATCTTGTAATTAAATTTAAAGCGAAGGAAATATATATGGGAGAAATAATCATTATCGCCTCCGGTAAGGGCGGGACGGGAAAAACAACGGCTGCCGCCAATATCGGGGCGGCTCTCGCAAATCTCGGTCATCTGACGGCGCTTGTCGATATGGATATGGGTCTGAGAAACCTTGACGTGGCTCTGGGGCTTGAAAATGAAATAGTATACGATGTTTCGGATATAATCGACGGCACGCGGACGGTTGACGAAGCGCTTATCCGCGACCCGAGGTACGAAAATCTGTACTTTATCCCGTCGCCGCAGACGCGGGACGCCTCGGGACTTGACGAAAAAAGGTTTGCCGAGCTTTGGGAAACGCTTAAAAACCGCTTTGATTACTGCGTAATCGACTCTCCCGCGGGTATTGACGGAGGCTTTAAATATTCGCTCTCGGGCGCGGACAGAGGAATTATCGTAACCGTTCCGGAAACGGCGGCGCTTCGCGACGCGGACAGAGTTATATCAATTATGGAGAACGCCGGAATCGAGGATATTCGTCTTGTCATTAACCGTGTCAGGGAGGATATGATTAACAGCGGCATAATGATGAACGTGGACGTTTGTATGGATATTCTGTCGATACCGATTATCGGAATAGTGCCGGACGATACGGAGCTTTTAGTCTCGGGCTTAAGAGGCGAAATCGCGGTTATGAACCCAAATTCGCGGGCGGGAAAGGCATTTTTGAACATCGCGAAAAGAATAAACGGCGAATCGGTCCCGATAATGGATTTTGACCAAAGAAAAGGATTTTTTAAGAGACTGAGAGAATTATTCAAAAAAGCATAAACAACATAGGAAGCAGGACGGGAGGTTTTAAAGTGAATATAGCGCTTATAGCACACGACAAGAAAAAAGAATTAATGGTACAGTTTTGTATCGCGTACAAAAACGTGCTTTCGCAGCACGCGCTTTACGCCACGGGAACAACGGGAAAGCTCGTAATCGAGAATACCGGACTTAATGTTTACAGATTTTTATCCGGACCGCAGGGCGGCGATCAGCAGATAGGCGCGAGAATCGCGTATAATGAGATAGACCTTGTGCTGTTTTTCCGCGACCCGTTAAACTCCGAGGGCTATGAGCCCGACGTTTTCTCGCTTTTAAGACTTTGCGATATGCACAATATCCCGATTGCCACAAATCTCGCGACCGCCGAGGTTCTCATACACGGACTTGAGCGCGGCGATTTGGATTGGCGCGATATTGTAAATCCGAAAAAATAATAATTATGAAAGAGGAGCAAGTTGTGGTAAAAAGAATTTTAATTACCTGCTCGTTAATTTTCGCGGCTATGACCGCGACTGTTTTTGCCGAGGAGGAAGGCTACATATTCAAGCTCAAAGACGACGCGGTAATCCCGTTTTCCGTCGTTGACGGAGTTGAGAGGATTTCAAGCGATGAGGCGATATACAGCGCCGACACGCTTGAGGCTGTATACGAATTTGCCGGCGAGTCGGCGATTGAATGTATCGGACGCGACGCTCGTGTTTACCTTTACGGCGATGATTTCGGCGGAACGCCCAACGACCCGTTTTACGCGCAATATCAGTGGAATTTGCCGATGATAAATATGCCCGCGGTCTGGAAAAAGGGCTACCGCGGCGAGGGCGCGGAGGTTTGCGTTATCGACAGCGGTCTGACTATAAATCACGAGGATATAGACCAAGACCGTATTGCCGGTACATATAATGTGTTTTACGGGAACAATAACGTAACAGACGAAATAGGTCACGGCACATTTGTAACCGGTACGGTAATCGCCGAAACAAACAATAGAATCGGAATAGCCGGTATCGCCGATAAAGCGGATATAGTTTCAATTAAGAC
>CAYVUD010000042.1:0-12992 GCA_964454725.1 uncultured Lachnospiraceae bacterium | reverse complement strand
GCGACGTTATAGGCGATATAGCCGGAATTATTTCCGGCGCGGCGACGGCTTTAATCGTCGCGGAGCTGGTGGCGGCGTTTTCGCTTAAGGGTATGCTCCCGAGCCTTCTTCTGACGGGACTTGTCGGGGCGATGACAATAGGCGGCAAGGCGGTTTGCAAGGGAATCGCCATGCAAAACGGCAATTCGATAGTTTATTTTATAGGAAAAGCGATAGGATTTATAAGAAAGCGATGAAAAGTTTTTTGGAGGGCGTAAATTCGCCCGCGGATTTAAAAAAACTTAATATAAAAGAGCTTAAGGAGTTATGCGGAGAAATTCGCGCTTTTTTGATTGAAAGCGTTTCAAAAACGGGCGGACATCTCGCTTCAAACCTCGGTATCGTCGAGCTTACGGTCGCTATGCACACCGTTTTTAACGTCCCCGAGGACAAGATAGTGTTTGACGTGGGACACCAGTCCTACGTCCATAAAATCCTTACGGGCAGACGCGATAGGTTTGACACGCTCCGCCGCTTCGGCGGCATATCGGGCTTCCCGAAACGGAGCGAGAGCGAGGCGGACGCTTTCAATACCGGTCACAGCTCAACCTCTATTTCGGCGGCTTTGGGTATGGCGCGCGCCCGCGATCTGGCGGGGGATAATTACAATGTTGCCGCCGTATTCGGCGACGGCGCGCTTACGGGCGGAATGATGTACGAGGCGATGAATGACGCGGGACACAGCAAAACCCCGCTTATTTTGATTTTAAACGACAACGCTATGTCTATTTCCAAAAATGTCGGCGCGGTCGCGAGACATTTGAGAAATCTTCGTATGTCGCCGTTTTATTTTAAGTCGAAGCACGCGGTGGAGGAGTTTCTGAAGAAGGTTCCCGTCGGCGGAAGAGCCGCGGCAAACCTTATAAAAGCCGTAAAGCGTTTTGTGCGCCGTATGATTTTGCCGACGACGCTGTTCGACGATTTGGGATTTAACTACATAGGTCCTGTTGACGGTCACGATTTAGGCTCGCTTATATCGGTTCTTGAATACGCGAAAGAGGAAAAAAAGCCGGTTCTGATACACGTCAGGACAAAAAAGGGCAAGGGTTACGCTCCGGCGGAGAATAATCCGCAGAAGTTCCACGGAATTTCAGCGTTCGACCCTGTGACCGGCGAAACCGAAAAGAGCGGCGGGACGTACAGCGAACGCTTCGGGACCGCGCTTTTGGAGCTTGCGAGAAAAAATGACAAGGTTGTCGTCATAACCGGCGCTATGCCAAACGGTACGGGAATTTCCGAGTTCCCAAAATATTTTAAAAACAGATTTTTCGACGTGGGAATAGCGGAGCAACACGGTGTAACGCTCGCGGCGGGACTTGCCGCTTCGGGTTGCGTACCCGTGATACCGCTGTATTCGTCGTTTTTGCAGCGCGCCTACGACCAGACGCTCCACGATGTGTGTTTGCAGAACCTGCACGTCGTTTTTCCGGTTGACCGCGCGGGAATAGTCGGCGCGGACGGCGAGACGCACCAAGGTATCTACGATATATCCTACCTTTCGCATATGCCGAATATGGCGATTTTATCGCCTTCGACGTTTCTGGAGCTGGATCAGATGCTCGACTACGCCGTAAACGTGCATAACGGCCCGATAGCCATACGTTATCCCAGAGGCGGAACGCAGGCGAGCGTACCCGGCGGCGGGTTTAAATTCGGACAAGCCGTGACGCTGCAGTCGGGGCGAAGCGTAAGCGTTATCGCGACGGGCAGAATGGTAAAGCGCGCTCAGGAAACGGCGGAGCTTTTAAAGCCGGAAAAAATAAGCTGTTCCATTATCGCGCTCCCGACAATCAAACCGCTCGACGAGGCGGCGGTGCTTGCCGCCGCGATGAAAACCGGCAGAGTGGTTACGATAGAGGATAACGTCAAGATAGGCGGTATGGGGGAGCGTATCGCCGCGCTTTTGATGGAAAAGGGCGTTGACTGCTCGTTTAAAATATTCGCGTTCCCCGACGTTCCCGTTACTCACGGGAGCATAGACGAGCTGGATAAATTGTACGGGCTTGACGCGGAGTCGATAGCGGGGTACATTAAGGCACAGGTAAGGGAAAAATGGCAAAAATCAGATTAGATGTTTATATGGTAAACAAGGGACTGTCCCAAAGCCGCGAGAGGGCGAAGGCTCTCATTATGGCGGGGCAGGTTTATATAGAAGGTCAGAAATGCGACAAGCCCGGCACGCAGGTTCGGGAGGACGGCGCGGAGGTCGAGGTGCGCGGCGAAAAGCTGAAATACGTAAGCCGCGGCGGACTTAAGCTTGAAAAGGCGATGAAGGAGTTCCCGATAGCTCTCGAGGGCAAAACGGCGATGGACGTCGGCGCGTCCACGGGCGGCTTTACCGACTGTATGCTCCAAAACGGCGCGAAAAAGGTTTTCGCCGTGGACGTGGGTTACGGTCAGTTCGCGTGGAAGCTCAGGCAGGACGGGAGAGTCGTGAATATGGAGCGCACCAACATACGCTACGTAACGCCGGAGGATATAGGCGAGAGTATAGATTTCGCGTCGATAGACGTTTCGTTTATCTCGCTTAGGCTCGTGCTTCCGGCGGTGAAGGAGCTTTTGGCGGAGGACGGCGAAACAGTCGCTCTTATAAAGCCGCAGTTCGAGGCGGGACGCGGGCAGGTAGGCAAAAAAGGCGTTGTGAGAGATGTTAAGACGCACCGCGAGGTCGTGAAAACGGTTCTTGACTTCGCGCGAAGCATAGGATTTTATCCCGCGGGACTGGCGTTTTCGCCGATAAAGGGTCCCGAGGGGAATATAGAATATCTGGCGTATCTGAAAAAAGCGGAATGTCCGGATACGGTGACGGACGAGCTTATAAAGGAGATAACCGATAAATCGCACGATTTACTGTAGGAGGAGGCGGGGAAATGCTGTCGGACGACATTGTAATAACGGGCGGACGCGCGATTGCGCGCTCATACGCGAAAATCAATCTTACGCTTGACGTTCTGGGAAAACGCGATGACGGTTACCACGACGTCGAGATGATTATGCAGACGGTTTCGCTTTTCGATTTGCTTATAATCGATAAAACGGCGGGCGGCATTACGGTAAACACCAACCTCAAATACCTTCCCTCGAACGAAAAGAATATCGCTTATAAGGCGGCGAAGCTGTTTTTTGAAAAAACCGGTATCGACGGCGGGGTCAGGATAATTATACACAAAAACATACCGGTTGCCGCCGGACTTGCCGGCGGCAGCGGAAACGGAGCGGCAACGCTTTGCGCGCTTAACCTTCTGTTTAACGCGGGACTTAGCGCGGACGAGCTTTGCTCTATGGGCGCGCTGCTCGGCGCGGACGTGCCGTACTGCATTATGGGTTCGACGCGGCTCGCGACGGGCATAGGCGAAATCCTGACGCCGCTGCCGCCGATGAAAAGGACGACGGCGCTTATCGTAAAGCCGCCGATAAATGTTTCAACCGCTTCGGTTTACGAGCGGATAGACTCCGCGCCGATCGAAAAGCGCCCCGACACGGGGAAGCTCATAGACGGACTTAGAGAGGGAAATACGGCGGCGGTCGCGGAAAATTTACGCAACGTGATGGAGTCGGTTACGGAGGCGATGTATCCGGAGATAGGCGGAATTAAAAGGAAAATGCTCTTAAACGGCGCTTTGGGCGCGGCGATGAGCGGTTCGGGTCCGTCGGTGTTCGGAATTTTCGACGACGATAGGAAGGCGAAGCTCTCGCACGACAGCTTCGCGTATCAGTATAAGGACGTGTTTTTGGTAAAAACTCTCAGTTAAAGGGCGGTGAATGAGATGTCTGAGGAAAACGAGATAATAGCGGAGGAAATCTACGAATACTATAAGGATAAGGCTGACGATGAAACGGTTAAAGCCGAGCCGGAAAAGCAGCAAGAGAGCGTTAAGAAAAAAACGGCTGTTTCGCCGGCGGCGCGGGCAATCTCGGGCGTCGCGGGAAAGCTTTCAAAAAAGGTCGGAGATAAAAAGGGACTTTATATAGCTTTGGCGGCGCTGTCGGCGGTTATAATAATAATGCTGGGCGCTTTGGTCGGAATACTTATTCCGCAGAAGGACGCGAAGGTCGAGGCGGAGCTTGAAAAGCTCCAAAACGCGAGCGCGGCTTACACGGAGGCGAAGGAGGAAAACGAACGCCTTAACGAGCGCGTTGAAACCCTGCGCGGCGATCAGGCGGAGGTAAAGGCGGAGCTTGCGGGAATAACCGATTATGAGGCGATACGCGACAGCGCCAAGCGGGATACGGAGGATATTTCCAAGCAGCTCGAGGATATTAAGGCTCAGGTCGAAACGAAGCAGACGGAAGCCGGTAAGCTTGACGAAAAAATAAAGGAAATGGGCGGAGAAGTTACGCTCAAGCCCGGAATGTATACCGTCGGCGAGCATATCGCCGCGGGAGAGTACCAAGTAAAGGGAAACGGCAGCATACTTGTTTCCGACTCGGACAGCAAGCTTAAAATAAACGCGAAGCTGACCGATACCTCGTATTTATGCCGGCTTTCGGACGGCGACACGATAAAGCTTGAAACCGAGGCGGAATTTAATCCCGCGCAGTAGTTTTGTGAAAGGCTGTGGCAGCGATGAAGAAGAGAATAATCATTATATCCGCGGTTGTTTTGACGCTTGCGGCGGCAGCGGCGGCGGGGTTTTCGGCGCATTGGTATTGGGCGTCGCTCGAGGCAAAGGCGGAGCTTAAGAATGAGCTCGGCGAGCTGAAGGAGGAAAACAAACAGCTTGAAAAGGAAAAAAACGAGCTGAAAAATTCCGTAAGCGAGACGGAGCGCGAAATAGAGAGCAAAAACGAGATAAGCGTCGAGGCTCGGGAGTACCAGACAGAGCTTGACAGGCTCCAGAGCGAGCTGGACGAAGCGAACAGGACGCTTAACGAGCTTGAGGAGTCGATTAAAAAGAAAAAGGAATACATCGAACAGGCGGACAAGATAAAAAATCAAACCGAGGGACGCTCGTTTACCGCGTCAAACAAAAAGCTCGGCTGCGCGGACGATATTGCCGCCGGACGCTATATCGCGGAGGGCGGCGGAAATCTGCTTATATACAATTCCTCCGGAACTCTCCGCATAAGCGAGAATTTGTCAACCATAGACACAAATTCGTTTACCTTTGACATAGCGGACGGCGAGTCGGTAAAGGTGACGGATACGGTAACTTTTACGTCGCTCAAATAAACAAAGGGACACTAAATTTTAGTGTCCCTTTGTAATTGTGACAGTTTTTGTTTCGCCGTCCCAGTCAACGGCGCTGTTCATTCCCTCGCTTACCGCTCTTATGGGAACTACGGTTCTTTCGTTTACGATTTTCGCCGGCACGTCGAGAGTGACCGCTTCGCCGTTTACAAACATCGTCTGAGAGTCGATCTGCATCGTAATCGCGACGTCGCTTACGGGGTCGTAGGAAATTACCGTTTTCGTTTCCTCGTCCCATTCAACCGCCGCGCCCAAAGCCTCGAAAATCGCCCTCATAGGCACGAGAGTGCGGTCGTTTTCGATAAACGGCTCGGTCTCGGTGAATTGAACCTCGTTTCCGTTTACGAATACCTTAATCTCGCTTTCGGCGCTTGCGCCCGTAAAGGACATAAGAGCCAGAACTGCCGTTAAGACGGTTATTTTTTTGTTCATAGGAAATACCTCCTTTGTAATTATACGAATATAATATCACAATATTGAAAAAAATGCAATACAAGCGTAAGAAAAGTCCGTAAAAGCGGCGTTCGCGGCGGTTCGCCTACGCGGTTTCCTTTACTTTCGCGGAGGCGGGCGAGCCGTTATTTCTGAAAATCAGTCCGAACAGCCAACGCGAGAACGGCGCGGCGGCAAACATATTCCAGAAAAAAGCCATCGGAAAATTCTTAAAAAGCGTTCCTATCCAAATTGCCGGAAGATTTGCCGGCGACTGACGCGCAAGGATTATGTTAAAGAGAATTGTCGCGACCATACTCATTGTCGGACACATAACCCCGACGGTTGCCGCCTGTCTTACGATTTGACATATGTAGGGATTGTCCTTTTCCGGATTTGTATGCCGCGCGGCAAACGCCGCGCCCGCGCGGTTCCCCCAGAGGTTGGAGAATATGAACACGAACACGCCCATATATGAGGCTTCGATCGCCGCGTGAAGGAATACGGTATTTGTCATATTGCTGAGTCCGCCCGCCGCGAGATTGACCCCTTCCTTAATCGCTACATTGTAAACCTCCATACCGTATGCCATAGCGTATGACATAATTATCCCGAAAATAACTCCTTGAAATTTTGTTTTTGGCATTGTTGAATACCCCTTTCTTTTTTGCCCGCCTCGCCGAGTTTTTCAAAAAAAAGCGCATAACACCCTATCGGGCGCTATACGCTTTGCACTATGATACGCTGTGCTACACGGTCTTAAATTATAACCGTATTTTAACATATTCAGCCGTAAAAGTCAAGAAAATCGTTTGCAAAATAAATTGCCCGAACGCGCGGAGCTTGCGGTATGGCGAGGTAAACGGACTTTTTACAGGCTCGGTTTAAAGCTTTTTCGTTCCTTTATATATAAAAGTACGGCAAGGACGATACAGCCCGCGACCGCCGCCGCCGCGAACGACAGCTCGTATGACGACGAGGCGGCAAACGCCTTGCTCATCGAGGGCTTGAACACCGCTTCCGTTATCGGGTCAAACGACAGGTAAATAAACGTATAGAGCGCGGACAGCAGTCCGTGGAGAAGCTTGCCGGCTATGTAGGGCTTTAGGCTTAGTCCGTACTTTGCCGTAACCGCCATAACCTGAGCGTGAACGCTCAGTCCCGCGAAGCCGACTATAAACGAGGTCAGAATGAGTTTCTTTGAGAGCGCTTCGTTTAACGCGGATATTTTTACTGTCCCCGTGACAAACTCCGTAAGACCTGCCGCAAGAGCGTCGGCGGCGGGACTTAGGGACACTAAATTTAAAATTAAACGGCTTATGACGCTGAAAAAGAGAACCGCGCCGCAGACGGTCAGCATCGAGGATATTGCGTTTTGCAAAGCGATATTGAAAATTTCTCCGATACCGCGTTTGGGCGAGGTCATAGCGGTCGGCGGCGCGGTGAAGTCGCTTTTTTTGTAAAAGCGGAAAAGTATTCCGACGGTGAGCGCCGCCAATATATGCGCGGCGTAAAGCATAATCCCGACCTTTATATCCGCGTAAACCGCGATTCCCACCGAGGCGAGAATGAACAGCGGTCCGGAATTGTTGCAAAACGCCAGAAGCCGCTCCGCCTCGGTTTTTGAGAGATAGTTGTTTTGGTACAGCTCTCCCGCGGTAACCGCGCCTAAGGGATAGCCGCTCACGATTCCGAGTATAAACGCCGACGAGCCGGCGGGACTTACGTTAAAGAGCGGCTTCATACAGAAGCGGAAAAGCTTCGCGAGAACCTCGCAAAAGCCGGAGTATATAAGAAGTCCCGAGCATATAAAGAACGGGAAAAGAGTCGGGATTATCATTTCAAAGCATATGTCGATCGCCTCGCGCGCGAACGTAATCGACTGCTTCGCGCCCGACACTGTAAGACAGATTACAGCCGCGATAGCGGTGTAGAGGACAAATTTTTTCATTTCAGGCAATCCTTCCGTATTTTGTTTTATCGTTGTATGTATATGTAAAATTTGTACTTAAATATGCGTACGCGGCATAAATTAAAAATGGGAGATGGTGCGGGTGAAGGGAATAAGAGAGGCGGCGGCGGACGCGTGGGGTCTGCCGAAGGACGTTATAATGAATATGCCGAAGCTCAGCATAGGCGGGAACCGCGAAATATATATCGAAAACTATAAGGGCATTTTGGAGTACACCTCCGAGGAGATACGGCTCTCAACGGCGATAGGAGTCGTGCGGATCGCGGGAAAAAAGCTTAGGGTTGACAGGATACGCCTTACGGACATATTTATTTCGGGTTATTTCAGGACTGTGGAATATGAGCTTTAAAAAAAGGAGTAAAAAATGTTTGGGAAGCTCTTTAAATTTCTGAAAGGATATGTTATAATAGAAATATACGGGAAAAATACGGCGCGGTTTATCAATATCTGTCTTAGGCGTGGAATACGGATTTTTGGGACGCAGCCGCTTGATGACGGCGCGCTGCGGCTCGCGGTTTTAAAAAAGGATTTTTTTCTTCTGCCGAGCGTCGCGCGGAAAACGAAAACGCGGGTTCGGATAAAGCGCAAGCGCGGACTTTACAATATAGCCGCGCGGTATAAAAAACGCCCTATGTTCGCGGCGGGACTGTTTGTGTTTTTGCTGTTTTTCGCGATAACGTCGCAGTTTATATGGGTAGTTGAAATAAACGGCGTTGAGAGAGCCGATTATGATAAAATAATCGCCGTTTTGGAGGAGAACGGCGTTAAAAGCGGCGCGAGGAAGAAGGATCTGCCGCCTCTCGGCGAGATAAAGAAGGATATTCTTTTCCAAAACGACGATATAGCGTGGGCGTGGGTTTATATAGAGGGCGCGAAGGCGAGAGTGGAGATAAGCGAAAAGGTAATACCTCCGCGCGTGACGGATAAAAGCGTGACGTCGGACGTTTCGGCGCGCTGCCGCGGCGTTATTAAAAAGATAACCGCGAAAAGCGGCGAAACGCTTCTGAAGGAAGGCGACGCGGTCGAGGCGGGAGACGTGATAATTTCGGGCAAGGTTTCAACCTACCGCGAGGGCGAGAGCGAAAAGTACATATATGTCCGCGCGATAGGCGACGTGGAGGCGTACACGACACACAGCGCCGAGGGGGACTACAATACTTACTATGAGTCGAGAACGCCTACGGGCGAGAGGAAATCGTATTATTCACTGGAGCTTTTCGGAAAGAAATTCGATTTGTTTAAGAATAAAAGTATTTCCTATGAAGAATTTGACAAAATAGAAAGTAGGAACGAGCTTTCCCTGCCGTTTTTCGGATATTCGGGCATAGCGCTTTGCTCGGAGCGGTACGAGGAGGTTACCGTAAACCGAGAGCCTTTAAGCACGGACGCGGCGCTCGATATGGCGCGGACGGAGCTTGAGGAGAAGATAGCGAAGGAGCTGTCCGTCGGGTCGAGGCTCGAGTCCTCGGAAATTTCGTATGAGCGGACGGGTAAGGATACGATCCATATAAGGCTTACAATGGACTTTATAGAAAACATAGGCGTTGACACGCCTGAGGAGGAGTGAAAAATATTGATAAACAGGCATATTGAGGTGCCGGAGGACGTGGATTTGGCGGCGCTTTTCGGGAGCTTTGACGAAAATATGAAGCTGCTGGAGAAGGCGCTTTCGGTAACCGTTGCCGCAAGGGAAAACGCGCTTCGCGTGACGGGCGAGGAGGAGAACGTCGAAAAGGCGGGGCAGGTAATAAACATACTTATGCAGCTTATCGCGCGCGGCGAGAGAATTGACCGGCAGAGAGTGCTTTACGCCATTACGATGGTTCAGGAAAACGGCGGAATCGACCTTAAAATGATGGGCGACGACTGTATAGCCATTAACATTAAGGGCGCGCCGATAAAGACGAAAACGCTCGGTCAGAAGCGTTACGTCGAGGCGATAGCCGATAACACGATAGTGTTCGGCATAGGTCCGGCGGGTACGGGTAAAACGTATCTCGCGGTCGCGAAGGCGGTGACGGCGCTGCGCTCAAAGGAGGTAAGCCGCATTATTTTAACGCGTCCGGCGGTCGAGGCGGGCGAGAAGCTCGGTTTTTTGCCCGGCGATTTGCAGAATAAGGTCGATCCGTATTTGAGACCGCTTTACGACGGAATGTATGAAATGCTCGGCGGCGAGGGGTTTTTGCGGTATCAGGAAAAGGGCGTTATAGAGGTCGCGCCGCTTGCGTATATGCGCGGACGCACGCTCGACAACGCGTTTATAATTCTCGACGAGGCGCAGAACACCACGCCCGAGCAGATGAAGATGTTTCTTACGAGAATAGGTTTCGGCTCGAAGGCGGTGGTTACGGGCGATATAACGCAGATAGATTTGCCCGGGGAGAAACGCTCGGGACTGAAGGAGGCGGCAAAAATACTTAAAAATATAGACGGTATAGCGTTCTGCAACCTTACCGAAAAGGACGTTGTGCGCCACCCGCTTGTTCAGGAGATAATAAAGGCATACGCCAAATACGATGAGGAAAAGGAAAAGAGAAAGAAAAATGGCAGAGCTGATAATAGAAAACGAGCAGAATAGGGAAGCCGTAACGACGGAGCTGACGGACGTTATCCGCGCGGTCTGCGACAAGGTAATGGAGCTGGAGAAGTGCGATTTCGACGCGGAGATAAGCGTTACGTTTGTCGATAATGAGCAAATCCGCGAGATAAACAGAGAGCATCGCGGAATCGATAAGCCGACAGACGTGCTGTCGTTTCCGATGCTGGAGTTTGACGAAAACGGCGAGGCTGTCGCGGGGGACGCGGAGTGCGACGGCGACTTGGTAATGCTCGGCGATATTGTAATATCTCTGGAGCGAGCGAGGGAGCAGTCCGAGGAGTTCGGTCACAGCTTTATCCGCGAGACCGCGTTTTTGGCGGCGCACTCAATGCTGCATTTGTTGGGATACGACCACGTTGACAACGAAGAGGACGACAGAATTATGCGCGAAAAACAGAATACGGTTTTAAACGCGCTTAACATTACACGTGATTAGGAGAAAAATATGAAAAAGGAAAAATTTAAATCGGGCTTTGCCGCGATAATAGGTATGCCCAACGTCGGTAAATCGACGCTTTTAAACGCGATAGCGGGACAGAAAATAGCGATTATTTCAGATAAGCCGCAGACTACGCGAAATAAAATTCTCGCGGTTCACACGACCGATACCGAGCAGATTATTTTTACCGATACGCCCGGTATTCATAAGCCGCACAATAAGCTCGGCGAGTTTATGGTAAACGAAGCCAACGAAACGATGAAGGACACGGACGTTCTATTGTTCGTCGTTGACGCGACGAGGAAAATTCAGGACACGGAGCGGACTATCGCGAAAAATATAGGTAAAACAGGGCTTCCGTGCATACTGATTATGAATAAGGTTGACCTTGTAAGGAAGGAAAACCTTCTTCCGCTTATCGCCGACTATTCGTGCCTGCACGATTTTGAGTCGATAATTCCGATAAGCGCGAAAAATAAGGACGGAATGGAGCTTTTAATCGAGGATATACGCGAGCATCTTCCGGACGGACCGATGTTCTACGACGAGGACACGGTAACCGACCAGCCGGAAAAGCAGATAGCGGCGGAAATAATAAGAGAAAAAATGCTCTGGCTCCTTGACAAGGAGGTTCCGCACGGCGTCGCGATAGAGATAACAAAAATGCAGGAAAAGCGGGAAATTACCAATATTTACGCTACCGTTTACTGCGAAAAGGCGACGCATAAGGGAATCGTTATCGGCAAAAACGGCGAAATGCTTAAAAAAATCGGTTCGCTCGCCAGAGGCGACATTGAGAAAATGCTCGACAAAAAGGTGTATTTGGAGCTTTGGGTAAAGGTTAAATCAGACTGGAGAAACAGCGATTTTCTTATTAAAAATTTCGGTTACAGCTCCGCGGAATAGAAGAAAGTGACAGTATAAAGAACGCGAAAAATGAAGAAAACTACGAAAGAAGCAAAAACTTTTTTCGGAGGGTGAGAGAATGGAGCTAAATGATTTTTCGTGGGAAACATTTTCGCATACGGGCGACATAGACGCGTATCTTTTATACAAATCCGTAGCTGAACTGAAAAGGATAAAGGACGAGGAAGCAAAATGGCAAACATCAAAGCCAGAGGCGTCATTATAAGACAGAACGATTACGGCGAGGGTCACAGAATGCTCACCGTTTTTGCCGAGGAATACGGCATTATAAAAGCCGTGAGCTACGGCGTTAAACGGGCGAAAAGCAAGGCAGCCGCCTCGAGCCAGTTTCTCTGCTTCGCGGATTTTGACCTGTATAAGCCGCCCAACCGCGACGTTCTGACCGTGAACAGCATAGACACCGTTGACGGCTTTTATCCGATATGCGAGGATATAGTCAAGCTTTCGCTGTGCAGCTATCTCGCGGATATAACGTATGAGCTTCTCGGTCCGGAAAATCCGGACGACAGGATCTTGCGTATATTTCTTAACTCGCTTTACGCGCTGGCGTATAGGGGCGAGGACGCCGGCAAGGTAAAGACGGTTTATGAACTCAAGCTTATGTCGGCGGGAGGCTATATGCCGAATATGAACCGCTGCGCGGTGTGCGGCAGCGAGGACGTACGCGCGTTCGACGCCGCCAAGGGCAGCGTGGTCTGCGCCGAGTGCGCGGGCGCGGACGCGGTTAAAATAAGCGGAGGCGCGTATAAGGCGATCCATTATATAATATCCTCGGACGATAAGAAAATGCTTTCCTTTAACGTCTCGGACGCGCTTTTGGCGGAGCTTAACTCCGTTTCCGAACGCTATGTGAGCGTTCAGACGGACAGGCGGTTTAAAAGCCTCGGTTATTACAAATCCATATCAGAGAGCTGAGAGCTTTACATAAAAGCGCCAATATACCCTATAAAAAGGCTTTCTATTTGGTCAAATTGTCAAAATTATTAAAAAATTCAAAAAACACTTGCATTTATTTCCGTAATGTTGTATACTGATATGGTATTATAGATTAAATTTGCGGAGGTGTAAACAGAAATGCCTAATATTAAGTCAGCTAAGAAGCGAGTTAAGGTTATCGAGAAAAAGACGTTGATTAACCAGGCTCACAAGACTGCTTTAAAGACCGCCATCAAGAAATTTGAGACGGCGGTTGAAAAAGGCGACAAGGACGACGCTAAGATTTTGTTCAACGACGCGGTTAAGAAGCTTGACCGCGGAGTATCGCAAGGTATTCTTCATAAGAATAACGCCGCGAGAAAAAAGTCGCAGTTGGCGTTAAAGCTCGCGAAATTAGTGTAAGATCCGAAAGAAGCCCGCAAGGGCTTCTTTTTGTATTCGGATAATTTTTCGCCCC
>CAYVUD010000041.1:0-13177 GCA_964454725.1 uncultured Lachnospiraceae bacterium | reverse complement strand
TAAAATGGGAAAATATATTATCGCGGGAAACTGGAAAATGAACAAGCTTCCCTCAGAAACATATGATTTTATTAAGGAGGTTGCCGAGGCGACAAAGGGCGCGTCGTGCGAGGTTGTATGCTGCACGCCGTATGTATGCCTTGCTCCGGCGATTGAGGCGGCAAAGGGCACGCACGTAAAAATCGGAGCCGAGAACCTCCATTTTGAGGACAAGGGCGCGTATACCGGCGAGGTAAGCGCGGATATGCTTGTTGATTTGGGCGTTCAGTACGTTATTATGGGTCACAGCGAAAGACGCGAATACAATAACGAAACGGACGAAACGGTTAATTTAAAGGCGAAGAAGGCGCTTGAAAAGGGTCTTATCCCGATTATCTGCTGCGGCGAGAGCCTTGAGCAGAGAGAAGCGGGAATTACTATGGATTGGATTTCAATTCAGATTAAAAAGGCGTTTGCCGGCATAAGCGCGGCTGACGCGAAAAAGGCGGTTGTGGCATACGAGCCTATCTGGGCTATCGGTACGGGCAAGGTGGCGACCGACGAGCAGGCGGAGGAGGTTTGCGGCGGTATCAGAAAAATCCTCGCAAATCTTTACGACGACGCGACAGCCGCCGCGATTACCATTCAGTACGGCGGCAGTATGAACGCGAAAAACTGCGCGGGACTTCTTTCAAAGCCCAACATCGACGGCGGCTTAATCGGCGGCGCGTCGCTAAAGAGCGCGGATTTTGCGGTTATAACGGGCGCGGCAAAATAACTTTTACCGATTGCGATTAAGAGATAAAGAAATTTATCTCTTTTTTGTTTACAATTCATTCCGTTTATTATATAATAAGCTTATACGGAATATTATAGTGTAGAACGAAAGGGGTTTATATATGGGAAAATTATTCGGAACGGACGGAATACGCGGTATTGCCAACAAGGACTTAACGGCGGAGCTGGCGTTTAAAACGGGACAGTGCGGCGCGTATGTCCTGACAAAGCATACGTCAAGACGACCGCGAATACTTATCGGAAAGGACACGAGAAAGTCGGGGGATATGCTCGAAGCGGCGCTTACCGCCGGACTTTGCTCCGTCGGCGCGAAGGTAATTCCTCTGGGAATTGTGCCGACTCCGGCGGTCGCGTATCTGACAAGACTTTATAAAGCCGACGCGGGCGTTGTAATAAGCGCGTCGCATAACCCGTGTGAGTATAACGGAATAAAATTCTTTAACGGCGACGGCTACAAGCTCTCCGACGGCATTGAAAACGAAATCGAGGCGTATATTCTGGGCGAAAAAACGATTGAGGATTTGCCCACTCACGGCAAGGTCGGTTACGTAAGCGCGAACCACAACGCTGTTGAGGACTATGTTTCCTTTGCCTGCTCGACGATAGACTGCCGTCTTGACGGAATGAAAATCGCGGTTGACTGCGCCAACGGCGCGAGCTATGAAACCGCGTTCAAGGCGTTAAACAAGCTTGGCGCAAACGTCGAGGCGATACACAACACACCCGACGGAGTAAATATAAACCATATGTGCGGTTCGACGCATATGGAAAGCCTGCAGGCGTATGTCACCTCGATCGGCGCGGACGTCGGTCTCGCGTTCGACGGCGACGCCGACAGGCTTCTGGCGGTTGACGAGAAGGGAAACCTTATAGACGGCGACAAGATTATGGCGGTTTGCGCCGGCTTTATGCGCGAGCAGGGAACGCTGAAGCAAAACACGCTTGTCGCTACCGTGATGAGCAATCTCGGTCTGTTTATCGCGGGCGAGAAAATGGGAATTAATATCCCCCGCACAAAGGTGGGCGACCGTTACGTGCTTGAGGAAATGCTCAAAAACGGTTATAACATAGGCGGCGAGCAGTCGGGACATATAATTTTCCTTGACCACAACACCACCGGCGACGGACTTGTAAGCGCGCTGCAATTTCTTTCCGTACTTAAAAAAACCGGCAAAAAAGCGTCCGAAGCGGCGGCAATCGTAAGCATAATGCCGCAGGTTTTGGTAAACGCGGCGGTTAAGCTTGAGAATAAAAACAAATATATGGAAAATTCCGAAATTGCCGCCGCGTGCAAGGCTCTTGAGGACGAGTTCGCGGGCGAGGGAAGAGTTCTTATAAGACCTTCGGGAACGGAGCCGCTTGTCCGCGTAATGATCGAGGGCAAGGATAAGGATTATATCGCCAAAAAAGCAAGGGAGCTTGCCGAAATGATAGAAAGGATTTTAGGTTAGGGAGATGACGGAAAAATGAAAAAATTCATTATCGCGGTTTTGGCGGCGCTTTTAACCGTACCTGCCGCTTTCGCGCAATCGGCAACCATTCTTTTGGATAACGCGCCGATAGATTTTCCGGTCGAACCGTTTATAACCGAGGGAACGACTTTCGTTCCGATGCGCGCGATTTTTGAGGCTTTGGGCGCGGAGGTTGACTGGAACGGCGACACGCGAACGGTTACCTCGGTAAAGAACGGCGCGAAAATAGAAATAACCATCGGCAGCACCGCCGTTTACAGAAACGGTATCGAGGAAACGCTCCTTGCCGCGCCGGTAATCGTTGACGATTACACGATGGTTCCCCTGAGATTTGTTTCCGAAAGCTTCGGCTGTACAGTTGACTGGGACGGCGACACGCAAACGGTTACAATAAGCTCGGAAAATCCGCTTGAAAACGCGAAAATCGGTTTTGTCGGCGACAGTATCGCGTACGGCACGAACTATGAGGGCGGTTACGCCAGAATTTTGAGCGAAAAATTTAATATTACCGCGTATAATGAGGCGAAGGGCGGTTCGACGCTTTCCCGCGGCATACCGTGGGAGGAAAACTCAACGGGAAACAGACCGAGCGTTATTGATATGCTTGACGCGCTTCCGGACGATTTGGATTACGTTATAATGGAGGGCGGCTTGAACGATTTTTGGGGTCACGCGGAGCTTGGGGAAATCGACAGCGCCGACGAGCTGACATACAGCGGCGCGCTTAACGCGCTCTTTAACAAGGCGAAAACCGATTATCCCGACTCAAAGCTCGGCTTTATCATAACGCACGACGCTTTTACCTACGACGCGGAGGAACGCTACGAGGCTTATTATCAGATGACAAAGGATATTTGCGATAAACACGGTGTTTCGTATCTTGACCTATACGCTCAGAACAATCGGGAGGTCGGAGTAAACGTCAAGGACGAGGAAATGAAAAAGACGTATTTTGAATCGGACGAACGTCCGGGCGGCGACGGCGTTCACCCCAACCGTCTCGGTTATGAGGAGATATATGTTCGCCCCATGACGGAGTGGCTGAGGACACTTTAAAGCATACAAAACGGTGTTTCGTATTGAAAGCTCGGCGAAAAATTATGAGAGATTTAATAAAAAACGGAGCGGAACAGTTAAATATACCGTTAAACGGCGAACAAATCGAGAGGCTTATAAAATATGCCGCTCTTCTTGTCGAGCAAAATGAAAAAATGAACTTGACCGCGATAACCGACGGCGGGGAAATAGCGACGAAGCATTTTCTTGACAGCCTGACCGCGATAAACACCGGTTATGTTAAGGGCAGGGTCATAGACGTCGGTACGGGCGCGGGCTTTCCGGGGCTTGTTTTAAAAATCGCCAAGCCCGAAATCGAGCTGACGCTTCTTGACAGCCTCAATAAGAGGATAAGCTTTTTAAAGGCGGTCGGAGCGGAGCTTGGTCTTGACGGCGTGGAGTATGTTCACGCGCGCGCCGAGGACGCGGGTCAAAACGCCGCGTACCGCGGCGGTTTCGACACGGTTGTTTCGAGAGCGGTCGCGAATATGGCGACGCTTAGCGAGTGGTGTCTGCCTTTTCTTAAAACGGGCGGACGTTTTCTCGCGCTTAAGGGTCCGGCGGCGGACGAGGAGCTGAAAAACGCCAAACGCGCCATATCGATTCTCGGCGGCGAGACTGAGGAGGTAAAGGAGGTTAAGATTCCGTTTACGGAGCTTAATCACAAAATAATTATCGTAAAAAAAGTGCGACAAACTCCGATGAAATATCCCAGAAAACCCGCGATTGCGGCAAAAAAACCTATCGAACAATGTTATAATTTGCGGAAATAAAAAAATACTGTAAAATAATAGCAAATTCGGTCATACGAATTTGCTTTATTTTTGGAAAATTTATGCTATAATAATACTTGTAAGACAGCAAAGTATCAAAAAGGTACATTTCAAAACAGGGTTTCCCCAAGGCCCTGTCTACCCCCAAATTGTCTTACACCTTCCACCACCGAGGGTAAATAGCGGCAGAGGCGAACAAGTAATCGCATCAGAGGTACAAGCGCCTCACCGATACAAGCACCGGCGTTTGCCGCTGCCGCTTATTTACTCTTTTATTTTAAACAAAAACGAATAACCGTTTTTGTCACTTTACATATTAAGGAGTATGCTCCTATGTTTGATTTTTTGAAAAAACCGGCATATGACGAAAACTTAAAAATAGTATCCGTTCCGCTCGCGAAAATCGCGCCGAACCCAAATCAGCCGCGGAAATATTTCGACCCAAAGGCTATGGACGAGCTTGCCGCGTCGATAGCGCAGTACGGCTTAATTCAGCCGATAACGGTAAGACGAAACGGAACCGGCTACGAGCTTATCGCGGGAGAAAGACGGTTCAGAGCGTCGATACTCGCGGGACTTAAAGAGGCGCCGGCGGTTATAATCGAGGCGGATAAAAACAAATCGGCGATACTTGCGCTTCTTGAAAATTTACAGCGCGAGGATCTATCCTTTTTTGAAATTGCCGAAAGCTATAAAAATCTTATAAGAGAGCAGGGTATGACTCAGGCGGAAATAGCGGCGAAAATGGGAAAAAGCCAGTCGTCCGTCGCGAATAAAATAAGGCTTCTCAAGCTCCCGCCGCGGGTCAAAAAGCTTATCCGCGATTACGAGCTTACCGAACGCCACGCAAGAGCGCTTTTAATGTTAAACGACGAGGAGAAGCAGATTGACGCGGTAAGGACGGTGTTCCGCGATCATTTGAGCGTAAGCCAGACGGAGGAGCTTGTCCGCGCTATGGTCAGCGAAAAGCCTAAGCCCGAGCAAAACGTGAGGATTTCGACAATAAAGGACGTTAAGGTTTTTAAAAACACCGTGAAAAAAGCCCTCGATATAATGAAAAAGGGCGGCGTCGAGGCGCATATGGAGGAAATAACATTCGACTGGGGTACGGAATATATAATAAGAGTGAAAAACGGTACTTTATAGTACCGTTTTATAAAATCCGCCGATAAGTATCTTTTACAATATTGTTTCCATACCGATTTTTTGCGGCTTTAACCCGCGGCTTTCGTAAAATTTCATCGCGGACGGATTGCACGCCCAGACGTTAAGCGTTACGTTGTAGCAGCCGCTTTTTTTAGCGAAATCCAGAACCGCGTCGTAGAGCGTTTTTCCTATATGCCTGCCCCTGCGGTCCTCATCGACGCACAAATCGTCGATATAAAGCGTTTTAATATCCGTCATACTGCCGCCCTTATGCTCCTGAAAAACACAAAACGCGTAGCCCAAAACAGTATCGTTTTCGTCCGCCGCGACAAGTATGGGCGTGTTTTCGTCGTTTATGATTTTTATAAGCTCAGCGTCTGTGTACTTTTTCGCGCCCGCCTTGAACAGGTCGGGTCTGCCGTTGTGATGAACCGCGCAAACCTGATACAAGAGCTTGTTTATTTCGGGAAGGTCGCCTTCCCGCGCAAATCGAATGTTCATTTTTATCACCTAATTCTTATTATAAATTATCATCAGTCCCTTTAAGAGAAGCTCGTCGTCGAGGATAATCCTACGCTCGCAAAGGGGTATGACCGTGGGCGCGAGTCCGCCCGTGGCAACCGCCGTTACCGCTTCGCCGAGCTCGTCCTCGATTTTTTTAATCATTCCGTCAAGGCTCGCCGCGGTGGAGTGGAGTATACCGCTTTTCATACAGTCAACCGTGTTTTTGCCTATCACGTTTTTCGGCGCGTCAAGACTGATTTTGGGAAGCTGCGACGTTCCGCCGACAAGCGAGTTTAGAGATACCTCGATTCCCGGTATTATAACGCCGCCGATATAGTTTTTGTTTCGGTCGATTACGGAAATCGTCGTCGCCGTACCGAGGTCGAGAATAACGAGCGGAGTCGGGTACTCGTTTATGCCGGCAACCGCGTCAACGACCAAATCGCTTCCGAGCTGCGCGGGGTTATCGGTCAGGATATTAAGCCCTGTTTTAACGCCCGGGCCTACCGACATTATTTCCGCGTCGGTGAGCTTATTCATCGCTTTTTTTATGACGTTTGTAAGCGACGGCACAACAGACGAAATAATTCCTCCGTCAATGCGGTTTGTGTCAATTTTGTGAATTTCAAGCACGTTCTTAAAAAGAATGGCGTACTCCAACTCCGTCGATTTGTGGTTTGTGGAAAGCCGCTCGACAAACTCGATTTTGTTTTCCTTAAAGCAACCAATAACAATATTGGTATTACCTATATCTATCGCAAGTATCATAATTATTCCTCCGCAAGCTCTCCGTGTTTTTCGTAGGACGTAACTCGTGAAATTTTGTTCCCGCCGTCCACAAACACGACCTTCGGCGGAGCAATATTTTCCGGCTCCGTTTGCGCGTAAGCCATAATTATTACCCTGTCGCCCTTCTGCGCGCACCGCGCCGCCGCGCCGTTAAGACAGATAACGCCGCTTTTTCTCGCGCCGGCAATAACATAGGTTTCTATGCGGCTGCCGTTTGAGATATTGACGACCTGCACCTTTTCGTATTCGTATATCCCCGCCGCGTCCATCAAATCCTCGTCAACGGTAACGCTTCCGACGTAATTAAGCTCCGCCTCGGTTACGACAGCGCGGTGGATTTTGCTCTTTAAAATTGTTATAAGCATTATAATTCCTCCGTGGAAAAATTGTCTATAAGACGCGTTTTTCCGATATATACCGCCATCGCGCAAAGCGCGGGGCGGTCAAGCGTTTTAATCTGACGCATAGTGAGCGCGTCCACGATTTTAACGTAGTCGATTTTCGCCAAAGGCTCGGTTTCGATATTTTTTTTCATCGCGCCGGCTATCTTTTCCGCGTCCGTTTCGCCGCCTTTAACCAGTTCCTTGCCGAGATTTACGGTTTTGCTCAGAATTAACGCCGCCTTGCGCTCGTCCGCGCTCAGATATGTGTTTCTCGAGCTTTTCGCGAGACCGTCCGCCTCGCGGACTATCGGACAGCCGTGGATTTTTATATCCATATCCAAATCCTCAGCCATTCGCTTTATAATGGCGAGCTGCTGCGCGTCCTTCCTGCCGAAATACGCGTTGTCGGGCGTTACGATGTTGAAGAGCTTTGACACGACCGTGCATACCCCGCGGAAATGTGTCGGGCGGCTCAGACCGCACAGCTCCTTTGTAAGAACGTCCATATCCACATACGAACAGAAAAGCTCGCCATACATTTCCGACGGCTCGGGATTGAATATCAGATCCGCGCCGTGTTCGGCGCAGACCGCGCTGTCGCGGTTAATGTCGCGCGGATAGCTTTCCAAATCCTCGTTTGGCGAGAACTGCATCGGGTTTACGAAAACCGATACGACGGTGCGGTCGTTATCCTTGACCGACGCGTCGATAAGGCTCGCGTGACCCTCGTGCAGATAACCCATTGTCGGCACAAGACCGACAGAAAGCCCCCGCTTTTTCCATTCCTTTACTATATTCCTTGTTTCTTGCTTTGTTTTAACCAATTTCACGCCGATTCCCCCTTAATACAGCTTTTCTATAATGTCATCGGATATTTTGTAGCTGTGTTCCTCCTTGGGGAACGCGCCCGATTTAACCTCTTTTATATATTCCTTAAACGCGCCGGTCATAATCTCGCCGACGTTGGCGTATTTTTTAACGAATTTGGGCGTAAAATCGGAGAACATTCCGAGCATATCCTGATAAACCAACACCTGTCCGTCGCAGCCCGCTCCCGCGCCGATGCCTATTGTCGGGATTGAAACAGTGTTCGTTATAATTTCGGCGAGCCTTGCCGGTATGCCCTCAAGCACAACCGCGAACGCGCCCGCTTCCTCAATCGCTTTCGCGTCGGAGATAAGCTTTCTCGCCGCTTCCTCGGTTTTGCCCTGAACCTTGAACCCGCCGAACGCGTTTATCGACTGCGGCGTAAGTCCCAGATGCGCCACGACCGGAATCGACGCGTCAACTATCGCGCGTATCCGCTCGCAAACCGCCGCGCCGCCCTCAAGCTTAACCGCCTGAGCCCTGCCCTCCTTTATGAGTCTGCCGGCGTTTACGACCGCGTCGTAAACCGACGTTTGGTACGACATAAACGGCATATCCGCCACTACAAGCGCGTTTTTCGCGCCGCGCGAAACCGCGCGGGTGTGGTGGAGCATATCCTCCATTGTGACGGATAATGTATCCTCATAGCCGAGAATTACATTTCCCAATGAGTCGCCTATTAAAATTGAGTTTATCCCCGCCTCGTCAATGAGCTTGGCGGTGGAATAGTCGTAGGCGGTGAGCATAGTGATTTTATCACCGTTTTGCTTCTGCTCACGGATCGTTGATACTGTGTTTTTCATTTTTTTCACTCCTTGTTATTATTCCCTCGCGGGATACAATACGAGGATATTATAGCACTTTTTCCGAGCGTTTTCAATATCATAAACGGAAAAAATAAGAGAAACGGAGCGTTAAATTATTACAAATCCGTATCAAAATCTTGACATATCCGCTATTTTGTTGATAAGTTACGGGAAAGATGATAAAATAGTAAATTGAGAAATTATATCCGAAAGGAAGAGGGATAAAATGTGGTGCGCGGACAGGTGGACGGATTACAGATTAATAGACAGCGCGGACGGCGAGAAGCTGGAATATTGGGGCAAATATCTTTTGCGCCGCCCCGACCCGCAGGCGGTCTGGAGCGTTAAGTCCGAGCGCGCGCTCTGGAATAAGCCCGACGCTTGGTATCACCGTTCAAGCTCCGGCGGCGGAAAATGGCAGTTTATCAACAAAAAGCTGCCCGAGCGCTGGACTCTTAATTACAGAAATCTTACCTTTAACATAAAACCTATGGGATTTAAGCATACGGGTCTTTTTCCCGAGCAGGCGGTCAACTGGGACTGGTTCTCAACCATTATTAAAAACGCTCAGCGTCCCGTTCGTGCGCTTAATCTATTCGCCTATACCGGCGGCGCGACAGCCGCGGCGCTGATAGCGGGCGCGGAGGTGGTTCACGTTGACGCGTCAAAGGGAATGGTTGCGTGGGCGAAGGAAAACATTGTATCGTCGGGACTTGCCGACAAACCGGTAAGATATATTGTTGACGATGTTAAAAAATTCGTGAAGCGCGAAGAGCGGCGCGGCAGAAAGTACGACGCGGTTATTATGGACCCTCCCTCCTACGGCAGAGGTCCGTCGGGCGAGGTATGGAAAATAGAAAACGAGCTTTATCCGCTCGTTGAGGACTGTATGAAAATTTTATCGGACAGACCGCTCTTTTTCCTGATTAACTCATATACGACGGGACTGAGCGCGCAGGTGCTTGCAAATGTTCTCTCGATGACTGTCGCGAAAAGGTTCGGGGGAATTGTTACCGCCGACGAGATAGGACTGCCGATGACGGCGAACGGTCTTGTGCTGCCGTGCGGCGTAAGCGGCAGGTGGGAAAGATGATAAGGCTTGAAAACGTTTCCTTTTCGTACCGAAAGGGCGAAAAGGCGCTCGATAATGTAAATTTAACGATAGAAAAAGGCTCGTTTACCGCGATTATCGGTCCGAACGGTTCGGGCAAATCGACAATGGCGCGCCATTTTAACGCGCTTTTAAAACCGGATTTCGGCGCGGTGTACGTAAACGGAATAAACACGCGCGACGAGGAGCGTGTGTTTGATATACGGAAAAGCGTCGGTATGGTTTTTCAAAATCCCGACAATCAGCTCGTCGCGGCGACGGTCGAGGACGAGGCGGCGTTCGCGCCGGAAAATTTAGGCGTACCGTCGGCTCAGATACGCCGCCGCGTGGACGCGGCGCTGGAAACGGTCGGACTCGGCGATTTGGCAAAGCGACCGCCGTCGAGTCTGTCGGGCGGACAGAAGCAGCGTCTGGCGATAGCCGCGACGCTTACGATGGAACCGGAATGTATCGTTTTCGACGAGGCGACTTCTATGCTCGACCCGTTGGGAAGAGCGGAGCTTTTAAGCACAATTCGCGCTCTTAATAATGAAAAGGGCATTACGGTAATTCTCATAACGCATTATATGGACGAGGCTGCCGAAGCCGGCAGGGTTATCGTTCTCGATAAGGGCAAAGTCGCGCTCGACTCTTCCCCGCGCGAGGTTTTTAAAAACGTCGGCTATTTGAGAAAAATCGGACTTGGAGCGCCGCAGCTTACGGAGCTTGCGTACGAGCTGGAAAAATCGGGAATTATTCTGCCCGACGCCGACAGTGTTGACGCGTGCGCGGACGCGCTTACGGAAATTTTGGGAGGCGCGCGAAGATGATAGAAGTTAAAAATCTCAGCTTTACTTATAACGGAAAAGATTTCGCGCTCTCAAACATAAATCTGACGATACGCGACGGCGAAACGGTCGCCGTTATCGGGCGTACCGGCAGCGGCAAATCCACGCTTATCGAGCATTTCAACGGACTTTTAAAGCCGGCGGAGGGACAGGTTTTTCTCGACGGCGAGGACATTCAAAGCCTTGACCGGAGGGCGATATGCGAAAAAGTCGGACTTGTTTTTCAGTATCCGGAAAATCAGCTTTTCGAGGAAACGGTTTACAGGGACATAGCGTTCGGACCGAAAAATCTCGGACTTAGCGAAGCGGAGATAAGCGAGCGCGTAAACGCTGCCGCCGAGCTTGCGGGACTTGACAGAGAGAGTCTTTTAAAATCGCCGTTTGAGCTTTCGGGCGGCGAAACGCGCCGCGCGGCGATAGCGGGAGTTCTGGCGATGAAGCCGAAAACGCTTATCCTCGACGAGCCTATGGCGGGTCTTGACCCGCGCGGCAGACGCGATATGCTGGAAATTATTAAAAACGCGAAAAACCGCGCGGCGGTGATTTTTGTTACTCATTCTATGGAGGACGCGTCGGCGGCGGAGCGTGTGATAATTATGAAGGACGGCAAAATTTATACGGACGCGCCGGCGGACGAGGTGTTTTCAAATACGGAGCGGCTCGAAGCCGCGGGTCTTGACGCGCCGCGGATAACAAAGGTTATGAATAAGCTCAGGGAGCGCGGCTACGACTTGGGAAACGGGATTTGCACCGCTTCGGAGGCGGCGGAGGCTATAAAAAATTTTCTGAAAGGTGAGGGCGATGCTTAGCAATCTGATTATCGGACAGTATTATCCCGCGAAATCGCCCGTACATTCTCTTGACGCGCGAATAAAGCTCGTTTGTCTGGCGGCGTATATGATATTGATTTTTGCCGTCGGGAAATGGCTTTCATACGCCGTAATCGCCGTTTTTACGGCGGCGGCGATTGTTATCTCAAAAGTTCCGGCAAAAGCCGTTTTTAAGGCTCTCAGACCGGTTTTATGGATACTTGTCATAACGGCTGTTATAAACATATTCGTTATGCCCGGACGGACAGTCGCGGAATTTTTGGGGCTTAGGATAACATACGAGGGAATAATTTCGGCGGCGCTGATAAGCGTAAGGCTTATACTAATCGTAACCGCCGCCTCGCTCCTCACTCTGACCACTCCGCCGCTTTCGCTTACCGACGGACTTGAGCGGCTTTTAAGACCTTTGGAGAAAATAAAGCTTCCCGCGCGCGATATAGCGATGATGATGACGATAGCGATACGGTTTATTCCGACGCTCGGCGAGGAGCTGCAAAAAATAAAAAAGGCGCAGAGTTCGCGCGGCGCGGACTTTGAAACGGGGAATATCGCGAAGCGCGCAAAGGCTATGCTTCCGCTTTTTGTGCCGCTGTTTATGAACGCGTTTCGCCGCGCCGACGCTCTCGCGGAGGCGATGGACGCCCGCTGTTACGGACGCGGCGGCGGTACGAGGCTTTATGAGCCGAAAATCACGGCGGCGGATATATCGGCGGTAATTATTTTTATTGCCGCGGCGGGTTTGGTTCTTGCGGCAGAATTTGTAATTGAAATTTAACGGGAGTTGTGGTAAAATGAATGTTAAGCTGACGCTTCAGTACGACGGTACAGCGTATCACGGCTGGCAGACGCAGCAAAACGGCGTTACGGTTCAGCAGACTGTTACGGACGCGATAGAGGCGGTCACGGGTGAGCGGGTAACGGTCGTCGGCTGCGGCCGTACCGACGCGGGCGTTCACGCGCTCGCTTATGTGTGCGGTTTCCGCACAGAGGCGAATATTCCGCCCCAAAAGCTCCCTTACGCGCTTAATTCGCATCTGCCCGCCGATATACGTGTTTTTAGCGCCGAGGCCGCGGCGGACGATTTTCACGCGAACCGCGGCGCGGTTAAAAAACGGTATGTTTACCGCGTTTTAAACCGCGAGATTAACGACGCGTTTGAGGGAAAGTACGCGTGGCACGTGCGCGTTCCGCTTGACGTTGACGCGATGCGCGACGCGGCGGGAGCGTTTTTGGGCGAGCATAATTTTATAGGCTTCGCCTCAAGCGGGTTTAGCGTTAAAACGACAGTAAGAACAATTTATTCGCTCGATGTTGTAAAATCGGGCGATGTTATAACGATTGATATAACGGGAAACGGTTTTTTGTATAATATGGTGAGAATTATCGCGGGAACGCTTGTGTATGTCGGCTGCGGTAAGCTCAGCTCTTCCGATATGGAGGATATTATAAATTCAAAACGCCGTGAAAGGGCGGGCATAACCGCGCCGGCTCACGGACTTTTTCTCAGGGAGGTGTATTACTGATTGGACGAAATTAACGAAAAAGCGATAAAGGATATTATCGCCTATTACGACCGAATGGAAAAAGAAAAATCAGAAGAACCCCCCGAACCTCCCGAACCCGCGCGAGAGCCGGAAGGCGCGGCGCGAAACGAGGAGCCTCCGGAGCTTGTCGAGCTTATCGAGGACGCGCGGAAAAAGGAAACAGAAGCAAAAACAGAAACGGAAACGGAAACAGATGTGCACAGCGCCGAGGAAAACGCCGTTTTTGGTGAAAATACGGTCGAAACCGAGGAAAACGAAGAAATAAATCCCGAACCGAGCGAAAATTCGGATA
>CAYVUD010000040.1:0-13306 GCA_964454725.1 uncultured Lachnospiraceae bacterium | reverse complement strand
GCCTTTCCGATAAGACGGGTAAAAATGTTGAATTTCTCATAATCCTTCATCGTAATGGGAATACACTTTTTAAGCGTTTCCTCAAAATCGTTTTCTATATCCATTATCGCCGGCACCTCGTAAAGGTACGTCGCGCACTCGTAATGAAGGTACAGGCTTCTGAAATCGTGGTTTATCGTCCCCACTATCGCGCGGTTTCCGTCGGCAACGGAAACCTTGGCGTGAACAAATCCCGGCGCGTACTCGTAAATTTCCACTCCCGCGCGGATAAGCTCGGGGTAATACGTGCGCGCGAGCCAGAACGCGTAAACCTTATCGGGAATATGCGGCATAATTATTTTAACCTTTACACCCCTGTGCGACGCGTATTTCATCGCCTCAAACATCGCGTTATCGAGGACGAGATAAGGAGTCATAATATTTACATATTCCAGCGCGTTGTTAAGGTTGTCGATATACGCCTGCTTGCCCACATACACATCGTCGAGCGGGCTGTCGGCAAACGGCACTACGTAGCCGTCCGCGGCTGACGGATATTCCTTTGAGGCGAGAATGTATTTGCCGTAATCGTCGTCGTCCGTTTCCGACGCTATGTTCCACATTTCCAGAAACATTCCCGTAAATCCCGCCGCCGCCTCGCCGGTAAGCATAACTCCCGTGTCCTTCCAGTGACCGAAGCGCTCGATTTTATTAATGTATTCGTCGGCGAGGTTTATTCCGCCGTTAAAGGCGACTCTGCCGTCTATTACGACAAGCTTGCGATGGTCGCGGTTATTCTGATACGTGGATAAAAGCGGCTGAATGGGCGAGAATATCTCGCACTTTATGCCGAGCTTTCTCAAGGTCTCGGGGTAATGCCTCGGAAGCGTGGTCATACAGCCCATACCGTCGTAAAGCACGCGCACCTCGACGCCCTCCGCCGCCTTTTGCTTTAGTATTTCAAGGGTTTCGGGCCACATTGTACCCTGAATATTTATGATGAAGAACTCCATAAAAATGAAGCTTTTTGCCTTTTTAAGCTCACGTTTAATATCCTCAAACATATAGTCGCCCAAGGAATAATATTTAACCGACGTGTTTTTATACGCGGGATAACCGCCGTAATTGCGTAGGTAGCCCGCAAAGCTCGCCGCGCTGCCGTTTTTCGCGGCTATTTCATTTATAACATTCTCATCGCCGCAAAAATACGGCTCGGTTTTTTTGCGTACCGCCTCATAAGCCTTACCCAGTCCGCGCGAAATGTACCCCGAACGCGTAAACAAATACAGAAGAGTTCCGAATACCGGTATAATCGCGATAAGCAGCGTCCATGTAAGCTTAAAGGCAGGCTCGTCCTCGCGGTTAAGCTCATAAATAATAAGCACCGCGCCCAAAATACCGGTCGCGCCGAAAAAAACGCGGCTGTATTCGCTCAGCCATATGTATCCCGCGGCAATAGTGGCGAGCTGAAGCACAAGCATTATCGCCGCGAAAAATTTATTGGAATAAACGAGCTTGAAAATTTTTTTCATAAGGTTCCTTTCCGCCCACGCGCGAGTCGCTTTAAGGTAATATCGCGCAAAGCCTTCAGGCGGTCTTTGCGCGTTATTGCCTCAATTTTCTTATGTGGGCAAATGTTTTGTCCTCGCCCTCTCTTTGAATCATTCTGAGCCAGCTCTCCAGAAGCGCCGACGTTTTCGGGTGCATCGCGCTTTTGGCGCTGCCGTTGAGAAAATAATCTATGGGGTTATCGTCCGTATAATTTTTGCCCTGATATGTTTTCCCCGCCGCTACTCGGTCGCAAAACATCTCCTTAACATATTTTAAAGGCATTTCCACGGCCTCAAGACGCCTTGTATCCGGATTATAGTCCGTCCAATACTCAAAATGATGCTTATTCCTGCCCTTGTGGTGCATCCACGCCTTTGAGTAGCCGTATTCCTTACGCTCCGCCTCGGTGGGACTGCGGTCGCCCTGATAAAATCTCGCGCCCGGCAAAAACTCGGCGGGACTGTATTTGGACAAATCGTGGCGCAGTCCCTGCCATAGTATTCCCGCCTTGGCGCAGTGGCGTATAACAAGATGTCTGTGCCGCGTTATTGTCGCGAAATGTTTGAAATAATGCCACATATTCGCAGCTCCTTTTTTCAAAATTATATTATTATTTTAACACAATTTTCAAAAAAACACAACCATAATACAAAATGTTTACAAATTCCAATAAAAAAGGTGTTCTTGCGAACACCTTTTTTATTACGGGCGTAAAGCGTCCCGTCCGCGATTACTGCATATTGTTTTCATAATCCTCAATCATCTTTTTTACCATCTGTCCGCCTATCGAGCCTGCCTGCTTAGCCGTCAAATCACCGTTGTAGCTCTGTCCGAGCGTTATGCCAAGCTCAGACGCCGCCTCCGCCTTAAACTGTTCCAATGCCTGTTTCTTGCTCTTGTTTGCCATTGTTTTTTCTCCTTTTTCATTAATTTTGATATACGCTTTTCGTACTATCATTAATAATTTGCTCATACGGAGAAAAAATATAGCTTGTAAATTATGTCAATTCATTATTATTTCGTCGTCAAAAGCCTTCACGCAGCGGCGTTTAAGCTCTCTGTACTTTTCGCTCTCCAAATCCCGATCCTCCGCCAATATATCCGCCGCCGCTTCCTGCGCTTTCTTTAAAATATCCGTATCCTCAAACAAATTGGCTATCTTCATTTCCGGCAGACCGTGCTGCCGCGTACCGAAGAAGTCGCCCGGGCCGCGGAGCTTCAGATCCTGCTCGCTTATATAAAAGCCGTCGTTTGAAACGCACATTGTTTCCATACGCTTTTTCGTGACCTCGTTCTTGCCGTGAGCGAACAGTATGCAGTACGCCTGCTCGCCGCCTCTGCCGACGCGTCCGCGTAGCTGGTGAAGCTGCGACAGTCCGAACCGCTCGGCGTTCTCGATTACCATTAAATTGGCGTTGGGGACATTCACCCCCACCTCTATGACCGTGGTTGAAACGAGTATCTGTATTTTGCCCGAAACAAAATCGCTCATAACCGCGTCCTTGAGCTTTGATTTCATTCTGCCGTGAATAAGTCCGACGGTAAATTTCGGAAATATTTTTTGCAAGCGCTCCGCCAACGCCTCGGCGTTTTGCAAATCGCTCTTTTCCGTTTCCTCGACAAGCGGACAAACCACATAAGCCTGCGTTCCCGCGCTCACGTTTTTCTCGATGAACGCGAAAACGCGCTTTCGCATATTTTCGCCCACCGCGTATGTCTTAACCGTCTTTCTGCCCGGAGGAAGCTCGTCTATTACGGATATGTCCAAATCGCCGTAGAGAATGAGCGCGAGCGTTCGCGGTATCGGCGTCGCGGACATTATGAGCATATGCGGGTTCGCGCCCTTTGCCGCGAGCTTCGCTCTCTGCTCGACTCCGAAGCGGTGCTGCTCGTCAGCCACGACGAGCGCCAAATCGTTAAACTCGACCTCTTTCTGAATAATCGCGTGAGTTCCGACCGCGACGTCCGCCGCGCCGGTGGCAAGCATATCATACGCAAGACGCTTGTCCTTCGCTTTCATACTGCCCGTCAGAAGCACGACGGTTATATCCATACCGCGGAAAAACTCCGTAAGCGTTTCCATATGCTGCGCCGCCAAAATTTCCGTCGGCGCCATCATCGCCGCCTGCCGTCCGTTTTTCACGGCGGCATATATCGCCGCCGCCGCGACCGCTGTTTTTCCGGAGCCGACGTCGCCCTGAACGAGCCTGTTCATTTGCCGTCCGCTCGAGCAGTCCGCCATTATTTCATTAATCGTCCTCTTCTGCGCGCCGGTCAGCGGGAACGGCAGCGCCGCCGCGAAATCGCGCACGCATTTTATGTCCTCAAACACAACTCCGTCGGCTTGGGTGTTTGCGTCCTTTTTGCTGAGCAGCGCAAGCTGAAAAACGAGAAGCTCCTCAAAAACAAACCGCTGCCGAGCTATGGAATAGCTCTCGAAATCGTCGGGAAAATGAATGTTTTTCATAGCGTAATTTATCTCGGCTATGTTGTACTTACCGCGTATTTCGTCGGGTATGTACTCCCGAAGCCGCCCCGCCTCTTTTATGGCAAGCTCCATCGTACTCTGTACGACCTTCTGGGTAAGGCTTCCGGTAAGCGGATAAATAGGCACGATTTTGCCGGTAAAACGCTCTTTCCCCGCCTTCTCGTAAATCGGGTTCACCATTTCGAGCTTGCCGCGGTTATTTGCCGTAATCTTGCCGAAAAGCGTGTATTTATCGCCGGTGAGAAACTGCCCC
The DNA here is from genome assembly GCA_964454725.1 of uncultured Lachnospiraceae bacterium. Classification (GTDB taxonomy): domain Bacteria; phylum Bacillota; class Clostridia; order UBA1381; family UBA1381; genus JALEPO01. The sequence continues at coordinate 9,035 of CAYVUD010000040.1, read as the reverse complement.
TTAACGAAACGGTTATTGTACCATATTACGCTTAGCGCGCCCGAATTGTCGCACGCGGTCATACTGTATATGGTCATATTCCTGCGTATTCTGTTTTCGCGCACAGGCGAAAAAACGGTAATGCTTACACATACCGTTTCTCCCGGCCTGCAATCGGCTATTTCTCTTATCTGTGTTCTGTCCTCGTGGGTTCTGGGGAAATAGTAGAGCAAGTCCTCCACGGTTTTTATGCCCTTTTTCCCGAACAGCTCGGCTCTCGCCTCGCCCACGCCCTTGAGTGTATCTATCCGCTTAAATCTGTAATCTTCCATTTTTACACCTATTCGGCGGAAATAATATAGCAGTAGAGCGGCTGTCCGCCGCGGCGCAAAGTTACCTCAATTTCGTCCTCGGCGTACTTTTTCTCAAGCCGCTCCGCCGCCGCCTCCGCCTCGGTCTTTTTAACGTCCTTGCCGTAATATACCGTTATAAACTCGGTATCCTCGTCAACGAGATATTCGGTCAGAGCGTCGAGAACATCGTCCCGACTCCCTCCCACGACCGAAATATCGCTTCCGGCTATGCCTAAAATATCGTCCTTCTTAATCTCCGTACCCTCGACCTCGGTATCGCGTACAGCGTAAGTTATCTGACCGGCGCGAACCTTGTCCATAGCCTCGGTCATAGCGGTTTCGTTGACTTTCGCGTCCTTATTGGCGTTAAACGCCATCATCGCGCTTATGCACTGCGGTATATTTTTCGTCGGGATTACGATAATCTCCTTATCCTCGGCGAGCTGCGCCGCCTGATTCGCCGCCATTATGATGTTTTTGTTATTGGGGAAAACAAATACTGTTTTCGCCTTAATCTTGTTTACCGCCTTTAAAATATCGTCCGTTGACGGGTTCATCGTCTGACCGCCCTCGATTACGCGGTCGGCGCCCAAATCCTTTAAAATCGTTACAAGTCCCTTGCCGGCGCAGACGGCGGCAAAGCCGTAATCCTTTATTTCGACCGGCTTTTTCGGCTTCGCGGGCTTTTCCGTCTTGGCGGGCTTGACCTCCGCCTTTTTCGGTTCGCCCGCTCCGCCCGCAAGCGACTTATGCTGGCGCTTCATATTGTCGATTTTGAGATTTATCATCTCGCCGAGCTTTACCGCCTCCTCAAGTACAAATCCCGGGTGGTTGGTATGGATATGTACTTTTACTATCCCGCCGTCGTCGATTACGAGCATACAGTCGCCCTTGGGCGAAATTGCCTCCCGAAACGCCGTTACGTCAGCGTCCTTTTCGTCCTTCTCGACGATAAACTCGGTGCAGTATTTAAACTTTATATCCTCCGCGCTGATTTTCTCCCGCGCCTTTACCGCGGTTTTTTCCGCCGCCGTATCGGCGCCGGTATTTTCGACTATATCGCCCGTCTTTAAATAGGCGAGCGCGCCCTCAAGCACATATATCCAGCCCTGTCCGCCCGCGTCTACAACGCCCGCGCTCTTAAGAGCGGGAAGCTGCTCGGGAGTATACGCGAGCGCCTTTTTTCCGCGCTCGACCGCCGCCTCGATTACGGCGGCTATATCCTCCTCCGTCCCCGCGGCAAGCTCCGCGCCCGTAGCCGCCTCGCGCGCCACGGTAAGTATCGTGCCCTCCGTCGGCTTCATAACTGCCTTGTACGCAGCCGCCGCGCCGTCGGAAAGCGCCGAGGCGAGTTCCGAGGCGGCGCACTCCGTTTTGCCCTTGAGATTTTTGGAAATTCCTCTGAAAAACTGCGACAAAATAACGCCCGAGTTGCCGCGCGCGCCGCGAAGCGTCGCGAACGACATCAAATCCGCCGCCTTCGTAACCGTCAAATCCGATTTCGAGGCAAGCTCTCCCGACATAGCGGTAATCGTGAGCGACATATTCGTTCCCGTATCGCCGTCCGGTACGGGAAAAACATTCAAATCGTCAACATATTTTCTCTGATTGTATAAATTGTTCGCGCCGGAAATAAACATCGACGCGAAGCTCTTACCGTCCAACGTATTTATCGTAATCACCCCTATTCGTCTACTCTTACGCCCTCTACTTTCACGTTTATGCGATTTACCTTCAAGCCCACCGCGCTCTCAAGCGTATAACGCACGCGATTTACTATGCTCTTGCAAATTGTGTCGATGTTGATTCCGTACTCGACAATTATATGCAAATCCACTATAATCCCGTCGTCCAGCACGGTTACGTTAATGCCTCTTGTTACGCTGTCGGGCATAAGCAGGTTTACGATGCCGTCCTTTTTGTTCCTCGACGCCATTCCGACTACGCCGTAGCATTTTCCCGCGACGGCTCCGGCAATTTCCGCTATGACGGAATTGGATATGAATACTTCGCCGAGGGTTCCGCTTGTCTTTAATACCATTTTCCTCATCTTCCCTTCAATATAGTATCTTTTAATATATATTTTACTATATTTTTCCGTTTTAGTCCATATATATTTAAAATTTTTTTAAATTTCTGTTGAATTTCTTTTTTCGCGGACTTATAATAATATTAGATTTAGCGAAAGGACTGAAAATATGAGTCAGTACACAAAACTCCGGAATTTTCTGTCGCACCTTCCCGATTTCGCGTTCGATTACATAGAGCTTGCCTACAACGGCGAAAGCGTCAATACGCAGATCGGTTACAGCATTGACATTAAAATCTTCCTTGAGTACCTTAAAAAGTTCAAATTCAATGATATAGAAAATATCGAGGACTTTACCCCCAAGCATATGGAACAGGTAACTCTCAGGGATTTGACGGGCTTTCAGGCGTACCTGCGGGAATATGAGAGCGACACCGTAAGCATTGACGGCAAACGCATAAAACGCATACGCCGCAACTCGCCCTACGGAATTAACCGCAAAATGTCGGGAATACGCGGACTGTTTTCGTATCTGTACAAAAACGACCTCATTTCGCAGAATGTGACGGACAAAATAGATTTCAAAAAAATACATCAGAAAATGAAGCGTCCTCTGACTACTCAGGAAACGATGAACCTTATAGACGTTATCTATAACGGCGAAAACTATTTCAAGGACCGCGACCTCGCGGAATATATGAACAAAAAGCAGCGCGATATAGCGCTTTTTACCGCGTATCTGGGCACAGGCTGCCGTGTAAGCGAGCTTGTAAACCTCAATATTCACGACGTATGCTTTGAAACCTCGTCATTTATCGTGACCCGAAAGGGCGGCGACGAGCAGGAGGTTTTTATGCCCGTTCAGGTGGAAAACGAGCTGTTTTCGTATATGCAAGAGCGGCTCGAGGTAAAGGACGCAAAGGATAAGGACGCGCTGTTTCTGAGCCGTCTCGGGAAGCGTATGACGGCTCAGGCGGTCGAAAAAACGCTCAAAAAATACTGCGCCGTCGCGGGAATAACCGACCCCGACAAAACGCGTCCGCACGCGCTCAGACGTACCTTCGCCTGCAACCTCATCGCGGACGGAGTGGATATAAAAATGGTCGCCGAGCTTATGGGACATAAAAACATCGAGGTGACGCATAAATACTACACCCAATACGCCGTTCAAAAACGCAAGGAGGTTATGCGAAATTTCGACATTATGGGAAAGCAGGAATAAAAAAACGGCGGCAGCCGTTTTTTTATCTGTGTATTGTATTTTTTATCTTCTCCACTATCCCGCCCTTGAAATCGGAGAAAAATTTCTCCTGTTCTCTGACGTACCATAGCTTTTCATCGGACTTGTCCATATCCTTAAGCGTAAGAATCAAGTCAAAAGCCATTGCCGTCGCGGTAAGCACGCACAGCATCGTAACCGTGCGCGGTCTGAGCGACATTACAAGTCCCGTCGCGAACGGCGATATATATTTTACGAAAAGCACCGTAAACGCGCCAAACGCCAGTCCGCCTACGGCGCACACGCGTCCGTTTATGTTTAAAGGCCAGCCGGTGTAGTCCCACCAGCGCTTGTCAAACATCTTTTCAAGAAGCCACGAAACTATGTACTCGAGCGTGCAGGTAAGGAACATTCCCGCCAGAAACAGCTCCGCGCTATTTTCTATTCCGTCCAGCAGCCCCGAGATAAGAAACGCGCCTATTCCGTAAATAGGACACCAGCAGCCGTTTAAAAAGCCGCTGTTTACAAGCCTTCTCTGCTGAATTGTATAATATACCGACTCATACGCCCAGCCGACGAAGCTGTAAAGCGCAAAGCACAGAAAATAACAACCCACACTCATTTTCATTATCCCCTTATATTTTAATATTTTTATTCCTTAAAACGCGTCTTAAAACAGGGTACGCGCTCTTCGTAAACATCTCATAAACGGAACACGCCTTATCTACCATACAGACTATCCACGCCTCGCGGCACATCGGCGGAACGACGGTAAGCGGAAACATATGCTTTTTTATTATATCTCTCTCCGCCATTGACAGCTTAAAGTCCCTGTCCGCGTTTTCGAGCGCTCTCGACGGGTGCGTGAAGCCGTGCAGCGGGCGTCTTTCTCCGTTGTGCCAGTCGTAAAGAAAATAGTCGTGCAGAAGCGCGCCGCGCGCAAGCTCGTTCCTGCGGCAGTGTATATGAAATTTTTGGTCAACGCGAACGCTGTAATACGCCACGGCGACGGTATGCAGAAGGCACGAGGTGTCGCCGTGCTGAATGTATTCAGATGTTTTTCTCAGGCTTGAATTGTCTAACAGCTCGTCGAGCTGCGTTAAAAGAACATTCATATCCGTCCTCCGAATAATACCTTGCCGCGCCTCGAAAACGCGCTTAAACTGTTTTCCGTTGCCTATTATACCAGTTTTTACCCGTTTTTTCAATAGCGTCATCAATTTTTTATAAAAATTTAATAATTCATTCGCGCGTAATATTGAATTTTTTCTCAGATGTGATAAAATAATCGTATAACGCGAAAGGGATTGATTATTTTGGATTTTCCGAAAAACTGCGCGCTCTGTCCGCGTATGTGCGGCGCGGACCGCGAAAACGGCGAAACGGGCTATTGCGGCGCGTCGGACAAGGTTAAAATCGCCAGATGCGCGCCGCACTTTTGGGAGGAGCCGTGCGTTTCGGGCAAAAACGGCTCGGGGACGGTGTTTTTCTCGCACTGTACGCTCAAATGCGTGTTCTGCCAGAACTATGATATAAGCACGAAAAACGCCGGTTATGAGATAACCGTTCCGGAGCTTGCGGACCGCTTTCTTGACCTGCAGGGTCGGGGCGCGCATAACATAAATCTCGTCACGCCCACTCACTACGTTCCGCAGATTATCGAGGCGCTTAATATAGCGAAATCGCGCGGTCTGGCGCTTCCGATACTCTACAATACAAGCGGCTACGAGAGAGTGGAAACGCTCCGCGCCCTCGACGGGCTTATAGATATTTATATGCCGGATATGAAGTATTTTTCGGATAAATACGCCGTTAAGTACTCAAACGCTCCCGATTATTTCAATATCGCCTCGAAAGCCCTCGCGGAAATGTTTGGGCAGGCGGGAAAGCCCGTTATAGAGGACGGTATTATGAAAAAGGGCGTTATAGTAAGACATCTTATGCTCCCCGGGCTGCTTTTCGACACAAAGCACGTTATCGACTATCTCTATAACACATACGGCGACGATATTTATATAAGCCTTATGAGCCAGTACACGCCGTTGGAACACGTTAAAAAGTATCCGGAGCTTGACCGCAAGCTTAATATGGAGCATTACGAAGCGATGACGGACTACTGCGCCGGCTTGGGAATTACAAACGCGTTTATCCAGAGCGGCGAAGCGGCTTCGGAAAGCTTTATCCCGCCGTTTTGCGAAAAATCGCGAAACGCCCCGTAATCGCGCCGCGGTCTTTGCGTAAATTGTAAAGTTTCTATGAATTTATTATATAACATTTAAAAGATTTTCACAATAGTCTTTATTATTTTTAATTTTTATGTTATACTTTATATAATTAAACGAAAGGACGGTAACAAAAATGGCGAATAACAAGGTTCTTATTGTGGACGATGACGAAAACATAGTTGAGCTTATACGTCTGTATATCGAAAAGGAAGGGTTCACGGCAATAACCGCGTCGAACGGCGAGGAGGCGCTCGAAAAATTCAAGGCGCAGACGCCCTCTATCGTAATTCTCGACGTTATGATGCCCGGAATGGACGGCTGGCAGGTATGCCGCGAGATACGCCGCGTGAGCAATATCCCCATAATTATGCTTACAGCCAAGGGCGAAACCTTCGATAAGGTCCTCGGTCTTGAGCTTGGCGCGGACGACTATATGGTAAAGCCGTTTGAAACAAAGGAGCTTATCGCCCGCGTAAAGGCGGTGCTGCGGCGCAGCGATACGAAGGAGCCTGCCGCTCAGAAGGAAATCGTATACCCCGGGATTATGGTTAATTTATCGAATTACGAGCTTAAAATCAACGGCAAAATAACCGAAATTCCGCCCAAGGAGCTGGAGCTTCTCTATTTCCTCGCCTCCAACCCCAACCGCGTGTTCACGCGCGAGCAGCTTCTGGAGGAGGTCTGGGGCTTTGACTATTTCGGCGACTCAAGAACCGTTGACGTACATATAAAGCGTCTGAGAGAAAAGCTTGAGGGAGTAAGCTCCAACTGGCAGCTTAAAACCGTTTGGGGCGTAGGGTATAAATTTGAGGTAAGATAATGTTTAAAAGCATATTTCAGCGTTTGTTCTGGACAAACGCGGCGATTTTGGTGCTTGTTTTTATATCGGTAGCTGTTTCGGTAAGCATTTTTATCAATCATTACACGCAGACGAAGCAGATCGAGAATATTGTTTCCGTGAGCGACACGGTAGAGCGTATGTCGGTGACGATGCAGATCGAAACCACCGACGACCGCTTCAGATCGATGTACAGAAACACGCTCAGCTCTTGGGCGCAGTTCCTTAAATCCGATATTATCGTTGTCAATCAGGACGGCGAGCTTACCGACAGCACCTGCAATATAGTAACTGTGCCGGAAAACGCGCTTGCCGATATTCTCAGCGGCGAACGCTCTGTGCGTAAAACCACCTTCAACGGCGCGTATCCGCAGAAGGTTCTATCTATCGGTATACCCTTGCGCTATCAGGGCACGATTGTCGGAGCGATGTTTTTCAACACGCGTCTGCCGCCCTTAAGACAGACCGCCTCGGAGCTTGTATTTCTGTTTATTGTCGCGTCGGCGTTTTCGATATGCGCCGCGTTCGTTCTCGTGTATTGGCAGTCGAAGCGCATTTCAAAGCCCATAGGCGATATAAACCGCGCGGCGCGGGACATAGCCGCGGGCAATTTCGGAGGGCGAGTAAATATTTCCAGCAAGGACGAGATAGGTCAGCTCGCCTCAAGCTTTAACTTTATGGCGTCCTCCATAGAGGACTCCGAAAAGCAGCAGCAGAGCTTTGTTTCCGACGTTTCGCACGAGCTTCGCACGCCTATGACGAGTATGACCGGCTTCATCGAGGGAATACTCGACGGAACGATCCCCGAAGAAAAGCAAAAGGACTACCTAAACATTGTCCTGAGCGAAACGAAGCGTCTTACCCGCCTTGTAAACGACCTTTTGGAGATGTCGAAGATGTCCTCGAGCGAATACAAGCTTAACATAAAAAAATTCGATATAAACGAGCTTATGCGTATGTGCATAATCGAGCTTGAGAGCAGAATTACCGATAAAAATCTCGATTTAAACATTGATTTTTCAAGGGATACGCTAAACGTACTCGGCGACGAGGACGCGATTAAACGAATTGTCATAAACCTTATGGACAACGCGATAAAGTTCAGCTATCCCAACACGACAATAGGCATAAGCACATATGTTGAGGACGGCAGGGCGCACATATGCGTGGGCAATTTCGGCGACGGCATAGACGGCGCCGATTTGAGCAATATTTTCAAGCGTTTTTACAAGACCGACAAATCCCGCACAAGCTCCGGAAACAAAAACGGCGCGGGACTCGGGCTGTCGTTTGTCAAGGACATTTTGACGCTGCACAAGCAGAGTATATGGGTCGAGAGCATCGATACCAAGGAGGGCAGCAAGGCGAAATACACAAAATTTACCTTTACGCTGGAGCTTGCCTGATTTCCACTTGACAGTCGGATAAAATAAGTGTAAAATAATAGTAATATATGAAAAATTGAGGAGGAAAATACTATGGCAGAATTACGTTGGAATCCCTTGATAAAGGACTGGGTTATGATTGCTTCTCACCGTCAGAACAGACCGCAGATGCCTAAGGACTGGTGTCCGTTCTGTCCCGGCTCAGGCAAGGTTCCCGACCGCTTTACGGTTTATGAGTATGATAACGACTTCCCCGCGCTTTCGCAAAATCCGCCCGTTCCGGACGACGTTGAAACGAGGCTTTATAAAACAAAGCCCGCATACGGCAAATGCGAGGTTATATTGTACTCGCCCGAGCATACGGTTACTCTTCCCGAGCTTCCGGTTGAACATATAAGAGAGCTGGTTGACCTATGGACGGAAAGATTTGTTGAGATAAGCAAGGACGAGAAGATAAAATACGTGTTTATCTTCGAGAACCGCGGCGACGTCGTAGGCGTTACGATGCCTCACCCTCACGGTCAGATTTACGGTTACTCGGTAATCCCCAAGAAGCTGCAGCTTGAACTGGACTCCTGCAAGGAGCATTTTGACGAAACGAAGCGCTGTCTTGTCTGCGATATGCTTGAGGACGAGATTAACGCCAAGGACAGAATTATAATGGAAAACGAGGACTTTATAACATTTCTGCCGTTCTTCAGCGAGTACCCCTACGGTATGTACATAGCCGCCAAGCGTCACGTGCAGAACCTGTCGCAGCTCACCGACAGCGAAAAAACGAACCTCGCGAGGATTTTAAAGGAAACGACCGGTACGTTCGACAGCCTGTTCGATTACAAGTTCCCGTATATGATGTGTATGTATCAGAACCCCGTAAACGGCGAGGACGTTTCGGATTACTACCATTTCCATATCGCCTTCTATCCGCCTATGAGAAGCGCGGATAAGGTAAAGTACAACGCCTCCTCGGAAACGGGCGCTTGGGCGCACTGCAACACTACCGCGCC
>CAYVUD010000039.1:0-13486 GCA_964454725.1 uncultured Lachnospiraceae bacterium | reverse complement strand
TTTTTTATTGCTTATTTAAGCCGCATAACCGTAACCGAGCGCTTGGGAAACTCATACCTAAATTCGCCCTTATCGGAAAACTCTCTTTCCGTCGGGCAAACCTTCCGCGGCTCCTCAAAGCTGTTCATATCCGAAAGCTCACAGCCCGAAAGCTCGTAAACCGTTCCGCTCACGCTCTCCTTCCCCATAATCCGCACCTCCGCCGACGCGGACTCGTCACGCAGATTAACCGCCTTTATTATGACCTCGCCGGTTTCGGCGTCAAGGCTCGCCGTGAGGTAAAGCTCCTCCATAACAGGCTGCTTATCGGTAATTTCAAACTGCTTCTCGCCGTTTATATAAACCGTTACGCTTCTTCCGCTCACCTCAAGCTTAAATTCATACGTTACACCGGAAGCGAGAGAAAACACCTTCTGCTTTATCGCTGAGGTTCTGTCATTGACGCGCGTTTCTACGCAGCAGTCGCCGTTTGCCCAGCCGCCCAAAATCCAGCCGATATAGTTTTCATCATCGGTATAGCCAAACTTCACCCTAAGTCCGCGCGGTCCCGATACGCGCTTCGCCTTAAACCGCAGCGTATAATCGTCCGCGCTCACGCCTCCGAGGTTCACACGCTCTTTTGAATATCCCGTAAAATCGCCGTGAGTTTTTGTTTCTCCGCCCGCGCTGAGAGATATATCCGAAAACTCCACGGTCGTTTCCTCCTCGGTTTCAATGATTATATCGCCCGAAATTTTATTCGCGCCAAGAACCGTGGTTTTTTCAAAGCCCTCTGTTTTTACCTCCAACAAATCCGTTCCCTGATTATTCATAAACAGCTTCTGAACGTAATAGTTCGCGCTGCCGTAGGAACGGTGATTGTCAAACCAAATCATATCCGGCTCCCAGTCTACATAGTCGGTGTTGGCGAAAAGAGGCGCGTAGCACGCGAGACTTACAACGTCCGCGTTTTCCTCAAGCCGCGTCATATAAGCCGCCTCGGTAAGCGCGTTATAGTACGTGTTGCCCCAGCTTGCGTACTCGCCTAAAAACACCTTCGGACCGTTCGGCGAATAGCTGTCGTAGCGGCGCATATTCGCGATAAACCACTCCGGCGACATATAGTAATGCTCGTCCACCAAATCCGAACCGTTTTCCCGCGCGGATTTCCAGCCGCGCTCAAACTCCGTTCCCGCCGCGAACGGACCGCTGCTGTTTATTATTTTTATATCGGGGTACTTGGCGCGTATGGCTCTGTGAAAATACGTATAGCGGTCGAAAAACTCCTGTCCGACCTCCTCGTTGCCTATGCCTATGTACTCAAGTCCAAACGGCTCGGGGTGTCCCAGCTTCGCGCGGATCTTGCCCCATTTCGTGCCATCGCCGCCGTTCGCGAACTCAATCAAATCAAGCGCGTCGTCTATCCACTCGCCCAAATCGTCTATTGCCGCGCCCTCTCCGCTGTGCGGATTATATCCCGCGGGCAAAACCGGAATGGGCTTCGCGCCCAAATCCTCGCAAAGAACAAAATATTCATAATAACCCAGTCCGAGACTCTGGTTATAGCCCCAGTTGTTGCGGCGCGACGGTCTGTCCTCCAAAGAGCCTATCGTGTTTTTCCAGCGGTAGGTTGAATTTCTGTCGTCACTGTTTAAAGAGCCGTCGTGGATAAGGCAACCGCCGGGAAAGCGCATAAATTTCGGCTTCAGTTCGGCTAAAAGCTCGCCCAAATCGGCGCGCAGACCGTGACCCCTAAACGTCTTTTTCGGGAAAAGCGAAACCATATCGAGATAAACCTTGCCCGTATTTTTCGCGGTTATCGCGAGTCTGCCGCGGTAATCGGTTTTTGACGGTGTAAGCTCAAACGAATACCTCGTCCACTCGTCCGACGCGGCGGTAAATTCCTCCGCGGCGTACTCATTTCCGTCAACGTCCTCCAAAGCCGCCCGCAGCGTAATGCCGCCGCCGCTTTTGGCGAAGCACGAAAAAACATAGCTTTCGCCCGCCTCAAACGCCATACCGCCGTTGTAGCCCTCGTTTGATATTCCCGCGCCGCCGCCGGTTTTATAAACGTCCATCATCAGGTAGTGCGGATTTTTAACGCTTAGCGGCGACTTATTCTCCGCCGCCAGCGACAGCTTCGCGCCGTCGCGCTCTATTTTTGTCCACGCCGTGAGCGCGCGGTACTTGGGATTATCGATCTGCGAGAACTCAAACGCGCGGTTCCTGACCATTTCGGCATATAAACCGCCGTCGGCGGCATGGTTTAAGTCCTCAAAAAATATTCCGTACAAATCGCCCAGCGGCGCAAGCTTTTTTTCCGGATTAATCGTAATCTTATTCAATTTCCATATCCCCTTTCGCCTTTTAGATAATTATATCAGACCAAAAACGATATTGCAACCAAAAAACGGGCATAGCCCGTTTTTTATTCCGCCTTAAATACCTTTATCCAAAGCTGAGGCATTTCGATAAAATAAATACCGTCGTCCGCCGTCTGCTCGTCGTCGTCCATACTTACGCAGGTAATTTTATGAATACCGAACCGCGCGACGTCAAGGCGGATATTTTCCGCCTTGACGTCCATATTGGCAATCACAATATATTTCTCGTCCTCATAATAGCGGATAAACGCGTAAACGCGTCCGATTTTATAAACATTCGCGAACTCGCCTATCGAAAACGCTTTTGACCTGTTCCGAAGCGTTATCATATTGCGGTAACGCTCGCGCATAACGCCTGTCGGGTCAACCTCGTCCTCCTTGCCCCACGGATAGCACATACGGCAGAACGGGTCGCCGTAGCCCTGCATACCTATCTCGTCGCCGTAGTAGATACACGGCACGCCGGGGAGCGTCATCTGCAGTCCCAAAATAAGCGTCGCCCTGTCGCGCGCAACCTCCAGCGCGTAACCGTCCAGCTTAAAATTCGCCTGATACTCTCTGTCCACCTCGTGGCGCGACGGAACGCCGCCCATCATTGTAAGCACCCGCTCAACATCGTGGCTTGAAACCATATTGAGAAGCGAATAATACGCCTGCGGCGGATAGTTCTCCTTAAGACTCATCAGCCTGTCGTCAAGCTCCGCCGCGTCAATCTTGCCGAGAACCGCGTCAATAAGCGCGTTCCGCATAGGATAGTTCATTACGGAGTCAAGCTCGTTTCCGAGGAAATACTCGCGTCTTTCGCCATACGCGCTCTTGTTTGACGCGTCCTCCCAGACCTCGCCGATGATAACCGCGTCCTCCTTCGTTTCCTTGACGTTTTTGCGAAGCTCCTTAACGAAAAAGTCCGGAAGCTCGTCAACAACGTCAAGACGCCAGCCTGAAGCGCCGGCTCTGAGCCATTTTTTTACGATTGCGTTCCTGCCGGACAAAATATATTTTCTGTAATCCTCGCTGCGCTCCTCTACCTGCGGCAGCGTTGTCATACCCCACCACGACTCGTAAACGTCGGGCCAGTCCATAAAACGGTACCACTTATAATATGGCGAGTCCTTCGACTGATACGCGCCCACGCTGTCATAAGAGCCGTATCTGTTAAAATACTGGCTGTCGCTGCCGGTATGATTGAAAACACCGTCGAGAATTATTCTTATGCCAAGCTCCTCCGCCTTTTGGCAAAGCTCCTTAAAATCGTCCTCGTCGCCGAACATTTCGTCAATCGTTTCATAGCTGCCGGTGTCGTACTTATGGTTTGAGTACGCGGTAAAAATGGGGTTTAAGTAAATTACCGATATTCCCAGATCCTTAAGGTACGGCAGCTTTTTCATTACGCCCTTGAGGTTTCCGCCGAAAAAGTCGTTTGCCCTATAAACGCCTCCGAACTGCTCCGCCTTATAGAAGGGCATTTCACCCCATTCGCGCTTAATTATATCGGTTCTCTCGCCGAGAAACTCTCCGTCCTCGTTACCGTTGCAGAAGCGGTCTACGAAAATCTGATACGCTATGCTTTCCTTAAACCAATCGGGCGTCTTATAATCGGCGTTGTAAACCGTAATCTGGAACGAACGGCTCGGCTTTTGGAAGCTCACCTCGCCCAGTCCGCCCAGATTTTTTGAGTTATTGCCGTAATACACCGTTCCCTGCGCGGTCTCGATCTCGAAATAATACCATACAAGTCCCGCCTCGTCGGGCATATTTACCTTAACGGAATAAATGCTGTCGTCGGCTTGGTTAAAGAGATACGCCATATTAACGCGTATTTCCTCGCCGCCGTCACGCTTATATACGAGCCTTACGGCGTTCGGTATTCCCACGCCCGACGCGGAAACGCGAAATCTCACCTCTGTTCCCGCCGGCACCGCGCCAAACGGTCGTCTGTAAAACTTTTCCCTCGAATTATGCTCGATTACCATATTCTTTCCTCTCGCAAATGCAGATAAACAAGGCACAAAGGTGTCTTGTTTATCCGTTTGTTGTATTTTTATTCAGCTTTAATTATTTAATCGGCTTTAAATGCCAAATCTTCTTATTATAGTCGTCTATCGTTCTGTCGCTCGAGAAGAAGCCGGAGCAGGCGGTGTTCATAATCGCCATCTCTATCCACTTTTCTCTGTTCTGATAGTCGGCTGAAATTTTCTCCTGAGTTTTTGTATACTCCTCAAAATCACGCAGTACCATATACGTATCGGGGAAACCGTAATCGCCGAACAGCAGTGTCTGGTAAAGATCTCTGAATATCTGTGTGTTGCCGGGGATAATAGAGCCGTCGATAAGCTTATCGAGAGCGTTGCGGAGCATTGTGTTTGAGGTGTATATATCCTTAACCTCGTCCGTTCCCGCGTACTTAACTCTCGCGGCGACCTCGTCGGCCTTAAGACCGAAGATATAAATATTATCCTCGCCCACCTGTTCAAGCATCTCAACGTTCGCGCCGTCAAGCGTGCCTATGGTAACGGCGCCGTTAAGCATAAATTTCATATTGCCCGTACCCGAGGCTTCCTTGCCGGCGGTTGAAATCTGTTCCGAAACGTCCGCCGCGATTATAATCTTCTCCGCCAGCGATACACCGTAGTTTTCAATAAACACAACCTTGATCTTATTATCAATTCTCTCGTCGTTATTGATAACCTCGCCTATCGAGTTTATAAGCTTTATGATGAGCTTGGCTCTTACATAGCCCGGAGCCGCCTTCGCGCCGAAGATATACGTCTTGGGATAATATTTCTCGGCGTAGCTCTTATCGGTAAGCAGTCTGTTATACTCCGCGATTATATGGAGTACGTTCATCATCTGACGCTTATACTCGTGAAGTCTCTTGCACTGCACGTCGTAGATCGAGTCGGGATTTACCTCAATTCCGTTGTGTTCCTTAATATACTCCGCAAGAGCGACCTTGTTCTTTTTCTTTATATCGTTGAATTTCTTTTGGAAATCCTTATCCTTCGCGTATTTCTTAAGTCCCGACAGCTTTGACGCGTCCTTTAGCCAGCCCTTGCCTATCTTTGAGTCGATAAGCTCTGTTAATTCGGGATTGCAGTTCGCTATCCAGCGGCGGAACGTGATACCGTTTGTTATAGCGTGGAAACGCTTCTTGTCAAGAACGTAGTAATCGTGGAAAATATCGTCCTCGAGTATTTCGGTGTGGAGCTTGGAAACTCCGTTCACCGCGAAGCAGCTCGCGAGGCAAAGATTTGCCATATTTACCTTGTTATTGGCAATAACAGCCATCCACTCGTGCTTGCCCTTATCGCCGGGATAAACCTCCTCAAGCTTTTCCATAAGACGTCTGTTTATCTCCTCGACTATGAGATAAATTCTCGGAACTATCTCGCGGAACATATTAACGTCCCATTTTTCAAGCGCTTCGCTCATTACCGTATGGTTTGTATAAGCGAACACGTGAGTAACGATCTCCCACGCCTCGTCCCAGCCAAGACCCTTTTCGTCCATTAAAAGACGCATCATCTCGGGAATAGCGAGCGTCGGGTGAGTGTCGTTTATATGAATAACGATTTTATCGGGAAGCTTTGCCCAGTCATCTCCGTTTCTTTCCTCAAACTCCTTCAAAATCCACTGCAAGGTAGCCGATACGAGGAAATACTGCTGGCGAAGGCGGAGCTTTTTGCCGTCGTCGGTAGTGTCGTCGGGATAAAGAATACCCGAAATCTGTCTTGCCAGAGCCTTTGCCTGCATCATCTTGTCAAAGGTACTCCGGTCATATCTTGTCATATTAACGTCCGTGGGGATTGTCGCGCTCCAAAGTCTGAGCTTGTTTACTATTTTTGAATCATAGCCGACCAGAGGGACGTCGTAAGGCATCGCAAGAATCCTGTTCTCGTTCTTGTGACGGAAAACCATCTTTCCGTCTACCCACTCCGACTCGACCTCGCCGCCGAATACTACCTCGACCGCCTCCTCGGGTCTGGAAATTTCCCAAGCGTTGCCGTGTTCGAGCCACGAATCGGGGAGCTCCGTCTGATAGCCGTCAACGATCTTCTGACGGAACAGACCGTACTCGTAACGTATCGTACAGCCGTAAGCGGGCAAATCCATTGTCGTAAGCGAGTCGATAAAGCAAGCCGCCAAACGTCCGAGACCGCCGTTTCCGAGTCCCGCGTCGTTTTCAAGCTCCGCTATTTCCGGTAATGTGTAGCCTAAATCCTCAAGCACGTGCTTGTATTCGTCCGTCTGCATAAGATTAAGAATATTGGTGCAGAGCAGTCTGCCCATAAGGAACTCGAACGAAAGATAATAGAGCTTCTTTGAGCCTTCCTTCTTAACCTCCTTATGGGATTTTGCCCATTTCTCCATTATTTGATCTCTTACGGTAAGCGCGCACGCGGTATAAATCATATGAGGAGTGGCTTCGTCCATCGTCTTTCCGAAATGTCTGCCCACCTTGCCTACGATTTCCTTTTTGAGCGTTTCCTCAGCCGCCGTAAGTTTTTTCTGTGATGCCTGTGTTGTCTTTGTTTCTGCCATGTTCAATTATCAATCCCTTCTGTTATTCTTCCTTTTGAGCCGCGGTTTTTTTCGCGGTCGTTTTTTTAGCCGCCGGTTTTTTAGCCGCGGATTTTGTCGTTTTCGCCGCCGTTCTTTTAGCCGCGGTTTTCTTCGCCGGAGTTTTTTCCTTCTTCTCGGGGACTTCCTCGTCTCCGAACGGACTTTTAACCTTTACAACCTTCGGCTCCTCTGCGTTCTTCGCTGCCGCCGCCGCGGATATATCGGAATTTTTCCTTAGATTTTCCTCAAACTTATCCTCTTTCGGAGCCGGCTTGGTTACGGCTTTCCTTGCCGGTTTAGTTTTTTTTTCCGGCAAATCGTAAATACCCGTCAAATCCTGATACATTTTGATGTATTTGTCAGCCGACACATTCCACGAATAGTCAACCGCCATACCGTTATCGATAATGTTGTTCCACTCATCTTTGCGGTTATAGTAAATATCCATCGCGTACCAGATAGTATTGAGCATTTCATCGGCGTTGTAGTTCGCGAACGAGAAGCCCGTACCCTCGCCGGTGTACTCGTTATACGGAATAACCGTGTCCTTAAGTCCGCCTGTTTCGCGAACGATAGGCACTGTGCCGTATCTGAGGCTTATAAGCTGCGACAGTCCGCACGGCTCAAAGCGCGACGGCATTAAAAACGCGTCCGCCGCCGCGTAAATCTTATGCGACATCTCGTTGGAGAAATAAATCTGCGCCGACATTCTGTCGGGATATTTCCACGCGTAGTGGCGGAACAAATTCTCGTATTTCTCGTCGCCGGTGCCAAGCACTACTACCTGAGCGCCGCCGTTGCACAATTCCTCGATTTTGTACGCCACAAGGTCAAAGCCCTTCTGGTCGGTAAGACGCGAAACAACGCCTATCATCATTTTATTGTCGTCTGCCGGAAGTCCGAGATCCTGCTGCAGGCGGCGCTTATTCTCTATCTTCTTCTTATGAACGGTCTTGGCGGTATAATTGGTGTAAATCATACCGTCCTTCTGCGGATTCCAGTCCGTATAGGAAATACCGTTTACGATTCCGATTAAATCGTTCCTCCTCGCGGCGAGCAGATCGTTTAAGCCCTCGCCGTACTCCTGCGTCGTAATCTCGTTCGCGTAAGTATCGCTTACGGTCGAAATCTTATTTGCGTAAACCATTCCGCCCTTTAAAAGGTTGGCGTCCTTGTAATACTCCATTTTATCGGGCGTAAAGTAGTAGTCGCTTATGCCCATAGCGTCCTTTATAGCCTTGAAATCCCATCTTCCCTGGAATTTGAGGTTGTGTATCGTCATAACCGTCTTTATCCCGCGGAAGAACGGATTATCCTGGAACGTATCCAGAAATACCGGTATCGGACCGGTCTGCCAGTCGTTGCAGTTTATGACGTCGGGACGAAAGTCCAGCGTCGGCAGCAGGGACAGCACCGCCTTCGAGAAGAATATAAATTTCTCGCAGTCAAGGTGAATGTAGTCATAGGGCTTATCGCCGTTAAAATAGAACTCGTTATCAACGAAATAGTAGATACAGCCGTTGTACTCCATTTCAAACACGCCCGCGTACTGCTTGCGCCACGCCATATTAATATAAATATGGTTAATGTACTTCATCTTATCCTTGTACTGCTGCGGTATGCAGCGGTAGAGCGGAAGAATGACTCTCGCGTCAACTCCCTTTTCACGCAGGACTGCGGGCAGAGAACCCGCGACGTCGCCCAAGCCTCCCGTTTTGACAAACGGAGCGGCTTCCGAGGTGGCAAATAAAACCTTCATATGTTCCTCCATTTCCGCGCGTATGCGCAAATCCGAAAACGAAACTCTTTTCCAATATAATACCTCAAAAACGGGTTTTTGTCAATTTATATACCGAAAAACAGTTGTTTTGACTATAAAATACGTGGAAAGAGCTTGTTTTATTGGCATTAATTTTACAATATTCTTTTTCAAAGAAAGAGCTGCCGCGCAATACTATTGTGGGCAGCTCAAAAATACATTTTAGATGACCGTTCCCTTCGCTATGGCAAGCGGATAGCTTTCCTGACCGATAAGCTTTCTGCCGCTTGTGATGTATACCTCCTTATCGAAAACAACGTGATCCAAATCGACGTTTTCCTCGATAACCGAGTCCTGCATAATTATTGAGTTTTTGACAACCGCGCCCTTGGCGATTTTAACGCCTCTGGAGAGAACGCAGTTAATGACCGTACCCTCTATCAGACAGCCGTCGGAAATAAAGCTGTTCTCGACAGCCGCCTCAGCGCCGTACTTTGTCGGCGACTGATCCTTTGTCTTTGTGTAGATAGGGTTCTCGCTGTTAAACAGCTCGTTTCTTATATCGGCGTTAAGGAAATTCATATTATTCCTGTAATAGGACTTAAGCGAATCGATCTTATCCGTGTAGCCGGTGTACTCGTAGCCGTATATGCGGAGTCCGCCCATTTTCTTTACGAGCGCGTCCTTAACGAAATCACGGTCGCCTCTGGCGCTGCATTCGTCAACTATGCTTTCCAAAAGCGCCTTTTCCATAATGTACACGTCCATACTCGCCTTCGCCGTCTTGGGATAGTACGGCTCAACCTCTATGTCGGTAATCTTGTTGTTCTCGTCCATATTCAAAAGCGTGAAGCGCGAAAGCTCGGACTCCTCGAGTCCCTTCATATCCTTGTAAATAACGGTTATATCGGACTGATTTTTAATATGCTCCTCAACGGCGGCGGCGAAATCAATATTATATATACTGTTTCCGAGCGACAAAATAACATATGTCTGACCGCTTCTCTGGATAAAGTCGCTTATTCCGGCGAGCATATCGATATTGCCCTTGATAGTTCCGTAGGTCATCTTCTCCAGGTTCGGGGGAAGAATGTTAAGACCCCAGTTTTTTCTGTCTAAATCCCACGGCTTGCCGGACTTTATATGGTCCATAAGCGATGAGTAGTTTGTTTCCGTCGCGACGCCTATATTTGTTATGCCGGCGTTAGCCATATTGGAAAGTACAAAGTCTATAATTCTGTAGCGTCCCGCGATGGGAAGCGCGGAATTTGCTCTTATATCCGTAATCGGCGGAATTCTGTCCTCGCTGGTAAGAATTATGCCCATTGTGTCTGTTCTTCTCATTATACAGTTCCTCTCCTTTCTTATTCCGCCTCAACCATACTGCCCTTGGCGATTTCCGCGCCGGCTTTAACCGCGGCGTTCCCCTCGACAAGAACAATACCGTGCGTACACATCTTCGAGGCGTAAGGATTGTCGTCCTTTTCAACGACGCCTATTTTCGCGCCGTCGCCTATTACGGCGTCGGTTCCTATTACGGTTTTCTCGATTACGGCGTTGCTTCCGATTTTAGCGCCCGGCATAACGACCGAATCGTTTATAACCGTTCCCTCGCCTACCTCAACTCCTCCGAAAATTACCGAATGGTTTATCGTTCCGTCAATCGAGCAGCCCTCGGTAACGGTGGAATTGGTAATCTTGGCGTTTTTGCCGACATAATGCGGCGCGAGCGCCATATTGCGCGAATATATGCTCCACGCTCTGTCGTTAAGGTCAAACTTGGGGGGATCGTCAATAAGATCCATATTCGCCTCCCAAAGGCTCTGTATCGTTCCAACGTCCTTCCAGTAGCCCTCGAAACGGTAGCTTACCATTTTCTCGCCGTTCGCGAGCATAGCGGGAATTATGTTCTTTCCGAAATCGTTTGACGATTTCGGATCTCTCTCGTCGTCCGTAAGATATTTCTTCAAAAGCTCGTAATTGAAGATGTAAATACCCATTGAGGCGAGATTGCTCTTCGGCTCGGCGGGCTTTTCCTCGAACTCTACAATCGTTCCCGACTCGTCCACGTTCATAATTCCGAAACGGCTCGCTTCCTCCCACGGAACCGGCATAACCGCTATCGTCGCGGCGGCGCCGGACTCCTTGTGCGCCTTAAGCATTTCGCCGTAGTGCATTTTATAGATATGGTCGCCCGAGAGGATAAGTACGTTTTTGGGCGAAAAACCCTCCAAAAAGCTTAAATTCTGATAAATAGCGTTCGCGGTGCCCTTGTACCACTCGCCCGCCTGCGCGCTCTGGTAGGGCGGCAGAACGTAAGCTCCGCCGTGGCTTCTGTCCAAATCCCACGGATTGCCGTTTCCTATATACGTATTCAGCTCCAAAGGCTGGTACTGTGTAAGCACGCCCACCGTGTCAATTCCCGAATGAACGCAGTTCGAGAGCGGAAAATCTATAATCCTATACTTTCCGCCGAAGGGTACCGCGGGTTTCGCGACATTCTTTGTAAGAGCGCCGAGTCTTGAGCCTTGTCCGCCCGCCAGTATCATAGCTACGCAGTCTTTTGATACCATAAATATCATCTCCTATTTTTATTAATAATTATTTTTCAGCCGCTTTCTTTTTCGCCGTTCCCGCGGGCGCGGTCTTTGCCTTTGCCTTGGGAGCGGTTTTTTTAGCCGCTTTCTTTTTCTTTATATACATAACCGAGCTTGCGTCAACCGCGACCTCGATTGTGTAGTCCATATCGGAATACTGCATTTTCTTCGCCTTGTACGTCTTTTTGCCGATACGCCTCGTACCTCCGTACTTGGCTGAATTGGAGTGCAGCACAACCTCGTAATCTCCCGCCAGCGGAACGCCTATTTTGTAAATAGGTCTGTCAACCGGAGTGAAATTGGCGACAATTATTACAAAGTCGTTCTTCGCCTTGCCTCGGCGCATATACGAGAACACCGAATTTTCCGCGTCGCAGTCGTTGATCCAGCGGAAGCCGTCCCAGCTCTGCTCTATTTCCCAGAAGGACCTATTGTCGATATAGAAATGGTTTAAATCGCGAACAAAATTCTTAAGCTTTTTATGCTTTTCCAAATCGAGTAAATTCCATTCAAGCTGGTCGTCAAACCGCCACTCCAAAAACTGTCCGAACTCTCCGCCCATAAACAGCAGCTTTTTTCCGGGCATTGACATAAAATAGCCCAGAAGCGTCTTATAGGCGTTGAATTTCTCGTCGTAATCGCCGTACATTTTGTCTATAAGCGACTTTTTGCCGTGAACGACCTCGTCGTGCGACAGCGGCAGAATAAAGTTCTCGCTGTAAGCGTACATCATCATAAACGTCAGCAGATTATGATTGTCCTTTCTGAAATACGGATCCATCGAAACGTATCTTAACGTGTCGTTCATCCAGCCCATATTCCACTTAAAGTTAAAGCCCAAGCCGTCGTTCTCGGGCGGCGCCGTAACAAGCGGCCAAGCCGTCGATTCCTCGGCTATCATCAGGAAATTCGGGAACTCCGTCCCCATAATTTTATTAAGCTTTTTAAAGAAATCCACGGCTTCAAGGTTGCCGTTTCCGCCGTAGATGTTGGCTACCCACTCGCCGTCGTTACGCGAATAGTCGCGGTAGAGCATCGACGAAACCGCGTCTACCCTGAGTCCGTCAAAATGGAACTCGTCGGCCCAAAAATAAGCCGAGGAGATAAGGAACGAAACAACCTCGCTCTTTGAGTAGTCGAATACCATTGTTCCCCAGTCCTTATGTTCGCCCATTCGCGGGTCGGCGTACTCATATGTCGGTGTTCCGTCAAACATACGCAGTCCGTGCGCGTCGCGCGGGAAATGCGCCGGAACCCAGTCCATAATAACGCCTATTTTCGCTTTATGGCACTTATTGACGAAATATTTAAGTCCGTCCGCGTCGCCGTAACGGGTGGTCGCGGCGAAATAGCCCGTAACCTGATAGCCCCACGAGCCGTCGTAGGGATACTCCATTACCGGCATCAGCTCTATATGCGTGTAGCCCATATCGGAAAGGTACGGAACCAGCTCGTCCGCAAGCTCGCGGTACGTATAAAAGCTTCCGTCCTCGTGTATCCTCCACGAGCCGGCGTGACACTCGTAAATATTCATCGGTATTTCCAGATTATTCGTCTTTGCCCTGCGGTCAAGCCACGCTTTATCCGTCCACTTATACACCGATATATCCCTCACTACCGACGCGGTTCCGGGGCGCAGCTCCGCCTCGAACGCGTATGGGTCGGCTCTGTAATACGTATTTCCGTCGGACGCGTGTACGACGTATTTATACATCGCGCCCTCTTCTATATCGGTAAAAAATCCGTACCATATACCGGTAGTACCGATTTTGGACAGGTATCTGTCGTTGCCGCTCCAGCCGTTAAATTCTCCCGCGAGCGAAACGCTTGCGGCGTGCGGAGCCCATACCGCAAATCTCCAGCCCGTTTTCCCGTCTGACTTTACCTTATGCGGTCCGAGCATTTTATATGATTTGAAATTATCACCCGAATTAAAGAGATACGTTTGAAATTCGCTTATGTCCGCCCTGTTTTGTTCATTTGACATACGTTTTCTCCTTCCTTTTTTCGCTTGTACGCGTCCGAAACGTCTTTTTTCACACAGACACGCACACTATTGATATAGATATTATAACACACTTCTTTTTGGTAGTAAAGTCCATATTATGAATAAATTTTAGAATTTTTTTTGGTTATTATGCCCAATGTCTGACAGAATTTTAATAAATGTCCTTTTTTGTCTGTATTTTTGACAAATAAATACG
>CAYVUD010000038.1:11336-13779 GCA_964454725.1 uncultured Lachnospiraceae bacterium | reverse complement strand
ATTATAAAAATAAATTTGTCTACACATTCTGCGCCGCGATTTCGGCGTCAACTATTTCCTCGCCCGTTTTATTTTTAAGCCGCGCCCTCGACATATCCGACAGTCCGTCGTTCGCCTCCGCCGTCATATCGCACGTGCCGCACCGGTCAAGCTGCTCCTTCGTAACCTTTCCGTCGCGGTAGTCGCGGACAATTTTATTCTCGTACATACTGTACTTTTTCTTTTTCCAAAAATACAGAAATTTATGCTTTATGACCCACCACGCGGGCTTGTAAATATATTTGTGCATAGCCGGCGAAACAGAGCCTATCATCCAGCACTCTCTGTCGCAGCAACGCACTTTTTTACGCACCGCCTCCGCCTCGGGGCTGTTCCACAGCTCCTCCCACGACTGCGTGTTAAGGTTGCCCATAACCTCCTTGTCCTTTGTGCCGTTGCAGGGCATAACGTCGCCGTAGGGGTCGATAAAGAACGTGTCGAAGCTCATATCACACGGCAGCAGACGCTTCTGACCGTATATATAATTGATAAGTCCGTGGTTAAAGTACGCCCGAAACCACTTTTTCGGGCTTTTGGATTTTAAAAGCTCGTTTATCAAATCCTCAAAATTCCGCGCGACCATAGGGCGGTCGTGAATGATATTTTTCGTTTCGACAAAATAAAAGCTGTTGTGCAGCGACGCCGTGGCGAACTCCATATTCATCTCGTCGGATAGCTTATAGAGAGGAACCAAGTCCGGAGCGTTCAAATCCTGCACCGTCATTCCGAAGCCGACGTCCTTCATACCCATCTCGACGAGCTTCTTGAGCGTCGTGTACCCCTTGTTGAAGCCGTCCTCAAGACCTCGGATTTTGTTATTTGTTTCCTCCAGACCCTCAATCGAAATACGTATGCCGATATTGGGAAACTCGCGGCACAAATCCACAATTCTGTCCGTGAAAAAGCCGTTTGTGGAAATTACAATTCTGTCGCTTTTTTTGTACAGCTCACGGACAATTTCCTTTAAATCGGTTCTGATAAACGGCTCGCCGCCGGTGACGTTGGTAAAATACATCGGCGGGAGCTTTTTAATCGTTTCGACGCTTATTTCCTCCTCCGGCTTCGACGGTTTCTTGTATCGGCTGCACATCGAGCAGCGCGCGTTGCAGCGGTATGTCACAATGACCGTTCCGTTTAATTTCTTATTCGCCATAATTTACCTCCCGTTATAAATCTCCATTAGCTTTTCACAGTATTCCGCTACCGTGTCGAATTTCACGTTTTCACAGTTTTTCGTGAGCGCGTCAAGCCTTTCACGGTCATTCCAAAGCGAAATTATCTTACTCTTTAAATCCGCCGCGTTACCGCTTTCAAACAGCGCGCCCGTAACGCCGTCCGCGATAAGCTCGGGTATTCCGCCTATGTCCGCTCCGAGTACGGGCGTACCGAGCGTAAGGCTCTCCATAACCGAAAACGGACAGTTTTCGTACCACCGCGACGGGTAAACGCTCAGCCGCGCCCCGCGTATCAAATCCTCAAGCTCCTCGCCGCTTTTAAAACCGACGTTTTCTATATTGGAAACGCCGTTTATTTTATCCGAGAGCGGCCCCGTCCCCGCGAAAACGAACCGTATGCCGGAAAGCTCGCGGCAAACGTCGATAAGCGTGCCTATGCCCTTTTCCTCCGAAAACCTGCCGAAATAGAGGATATAATCCTTTTTTTCGGTCTTTTTCGGTTCGGGACGGTCGATAAAATTGTGCATCGCGACGGTTTTTCCGGCGAAAACCGGATTTGCGTCCATTTTCAGCTTCAGGAAATTTGAACAGCAGATTACCTTGTCAATAAGCCGGTACGCTCCGCGAAGCCGCCAGAAATACGCCTCCGCCGTACCGACCGCGGACTTTGCCGCCGAGCCGTGTACGCATTTTCCCTTAAAGCAGTTTATGAACCTGCCGCCGAGACACTTTTCGCATATCGCGCCGCTTTGCGGGTTCCTCATCATATGGTTGGGGCAAAGAAGCTGGTAATCGTGAGCGGTAAAAACTATTTCGCACTTTTTCCCGTTCTTTTTCCTCCACTTGTCCGACGCGGTTATAACCGACGGCGTAAGCTGATAGTTGAAATTGTTCAAATGAATCACGTCCGGCTCAAACTTCTCCAGAACCGCGGTGATTTTTTTCGCCGCGTCGGAAGAATATATCGTTTTTATCGGGTAAGCGAGCTTCGCTAACCTGCCGCCGCCGTGAAAATCCATATCGGCGGTGTAGAGTCCGGCGCTGTTTGAAACGCGCCGTCCCTTATGCTCCATACCGAAATACTCAACCTCGTGTCCCCGCGATTTGAGGTAATCGCCGAGCTTAAATATGTACGTTTCCGACCCGCCGTTGGGGTGCAGAAACTTATTTACCATTAATATTTTCATATAAATCCAACTCTTTTCACCGTATATAAAAATTATATATAA
>CAYVUD010000038.1:0-11236 GCA_964454725.1 uncultured Lachnospiraceae bacterium | reverse complement strand
AGCGACTTAACGCCGGCTTTTCTTTTCTGCATAGTGCGTATGCCGTCAATGCTCGCCTTCGTTTCCGCCATTGTCGTCATATACGGCACGCGTCCCTTTATAACGGCTTTTCTTATATAGCTGTCGTCGGTCGCGCCCTTCTTGTCGTTGGGGGTGTTTATAACAATGCTGACCTCGCCGTTGGTGATAACGTCGAGAACATTGGGTCTGCCCTCGTTAAGCTTCGCGACCGGCTGCGCGTCAATGCCGTTTTCCTTAAGCAGCCTGCAGCTCCCCTCTGTCGCTATAATGTCAAAGCCGCACTCCTTAAAGCCCTTCGCGACCTCGACAAGCTCCGCCTTATCGCGGTCGTTTACGCTAAGAAGCGCCTTTCCCGAAAGCGGCAGCTTCGTCTGAGTCGCCTCCTCCGCCTTCCAGAACGCTTCGCCGAAGCTTTCAGCCATTCCGAGAACCTCGCCTGTCGAACGCATCTCGGGTCCGAGTACGGGGTCAACCTCTTGGAACATATTAAACGGGAACACCGCCTCCTTAACTCCGTAATGCGGTATTTTCTTCTCCTTCAAGCCTACAACCGGCGACTTTCTTCCCGTCAGCGGCGCTGTTATAATATCCGTCGCGAGCTGTACCATACGAATGTTGCATACCTTTGAAACAAGCGGCACGGTTCTTGACGCTCTGGGGTTCGCCTCGAGAACGTAAACCTTGTCGTCCTCTATGGCGTACTGCATATTCATCAGACCGCGAACATTCATTTCCTTCGCGATTTTTTTCGTGTATTCCTTTATCGTTTCGACGTGCTTCGCGGGAATATTCATCGACGGCAAAATACAAGCCGAGTCGCCCGAATGTATGCCCGCAAGCTCTATATGCTCCATAACCGCGGGAACGTATACGTTTTCGCCGTCGCTTATCGCGTCCGCCTCGCACTCCGTCGCGTGGTTGAGGAAACGGTCTATAAGTATAGGTCTGTCGGGCGTTACGCCTACTGCCGCGCTCATATAAATCTTTAAGCTGTCCGCGTCGTGAACGACCTCCATACCGCGTCCGCCCAGAACATACGACGGGCGAACCATAACCGGATAGCCTATCCTTTCGGCAATCTCCAAGGCTTCCTCGACATTAACCGCCATTCCGGACTCAGGCATAGGAATACCGAGCTTATCCATCATTTCGCGGAATAAATCCCTGTCCTCCGCCAAATCTATCGTTTCGGGAGTCGTTCCGAGGATATTTACGCCGTTTTTCTTTAGCTCCGCCGCCAGATTAAGGGGAGTCTGTCCGCCGAACTGCGCGATAACTCCCGCCGGCTTTTCCTTTTCGTGTATGCTTAAAACGTCCTCCAGCGTCAGCGGCTCAAAATAGAGCTTATCAGACGTGTCGTAGTCCGTGGAAACGGTTTCGGGGTTGCAGTTTACGATAATCGTCTCAAAACCGAGCTTTTTAAGCGCGATTGCCGCGTGAACGCAGCAGTAGTCGAACTCTATTCCCTGACCTATTCTGTTGGGGCCGCCGCCCAAAATCATAATTTTGGGCTTGTCGGTGTTGACCTTGCTCTCGTCTTTAATATTATACGACGAGTAGTAATAAGCCGCGTCCCGCGTTCCGCTTACGTGAACGCCTTCCCACGCCTCGGTTATGCCCGCCGCGAGCCGCGCTTTTCTTACGTCCTCCTCGGCGACTCCCAAGAGCGTGCTGAGGTATCTGTCCGAGAAACCGTCCTTTTTGGCGGTTTCGAGAACGTCCGTCGGCGGCACGCCGCCCTTATAGGACTTTAACGCTTCTTCCTCCTCGACCAATTCCTTCATCTGCTCGAGGAAATAATGCTTTATTTTCGTTAAATCCCAAAGCTCCTCGATCGTCGCGCCCTTTCTGAGCGCTTCGTACATTATGAACTGTCTTTCGCTCGACGGGGTGCGGAGCATCGCGAGAAGCTCTTCCTTGGATTTTGAAGCGAAGTCCTTGGCTCCGCCAAGACCGTAGCGTCCCGTTTCGAGGCTTCTTATCGCCTTCTGGAACGCCTCTTTATATGTCTTTCCGATACTCATAACCTCGCCGACGGCTCTCATCTGCGTGCCGAGCTTATCCTCCGCGCCCTTGAATTTCTCAAACGCCCAGCGAGCGAACTTGATTACAATATAGTCGCCGTCGGGATAATACTTGTCGAGAGTGCCGTACTTGCCGCACGGAATATCGGATAAATCCAGTCCCGCCGCGAGCATTGCCGAAACAAGCGCGATCGGGAATCCCGTCGCCTTCGACGCCAGAGCCGATGAACGCGATGTTCTGGGGTTTATCTCGATTACGATTATTCTGCCGTCCTCGGGGTTTCTGGCAAACTGCACGTTCGTGCCGCCTATGACCTCGATCGCCTCGACTATTTTATACGCCTGACGCTGCAGCTCCTTCTGCACGTCCTCGGGAATGGTGAGCATAGGCGCGCTGCAGAACGAGTCGCCCGTGTGAACGCCCAGCGGGTCGATATTTTCTATAAAGCAGACGGTTATCATATTGTTTTTCGAGTCGCGGACTACCTCAAGCTCAAGCTCCTCCCAGCCCAAAACCGACTCCTCAACCAAAACCTGACCGACGATACTCGCCTGAAGTCCTCTCTCGCAGACAACCTTCAGCTCCTC
This sequence comes from uncultured Lachnospiraceae bacterium, assembly GCA_964454725.1. Taxonomy (GTDB): domain Bacteria; phylum Bacillota; class Clostridia; order UBA1381; family UBA1381; genus JALEPO01. Next base: position 8,603 of record CAYVUD010000038.1, on the reverse strand, counting down.
CGTGTTATACACAAGACCGCCGCCCGCGCCGCCCATAGTGTAGGCGGGGCGCAGAACTACCGGATAACCGAGCTCGTCGGCTATTTTTAAAGCCTCGTCAACCGAATAGGCAACCTCGCTTCTTGCCATTTCTATGCCGAGCGAGTTCATAGTCTTTTTAAACTCAATTCTGTCCTCGCCGCGGTCTATCGCGTCAACCTGAACGCCTATTACCCGAACGCCGTACTTGTCAAGGACTCCCGCCTTTGCAAGCTCCGAACAGAGGTTAAGTCCCGACTGTCCGCCGAGGTTCGGCAAAAGCGCGTCGGGACGCTCCTTTTCTATAATCTGCGTCAGCCTTTCAAGATTTAAAGGCTCTATATACGTAACATCTGCCGTTTCCGGGTCGGTCATAATGGTCGCGGGGTTTGAGTTTACGAGAACTATCTCGTAGCCGAGCTTTCTCAGCGCCTTGCACGCCTGAGTGCCGGAATAGTCGAACTCGCACGCCTGACCTATAATAATCGGGCCCGAGCCGATAATCAGCACCTTGTGAATGTCATCTCTTTTCATCTGTCCGTTTTCCTTCCTATTTATTTATTCCCGCCCTTTATTATCTTATATATCTTAAAATTTGTCAAGCGTTATTTGACATCTTTTGCCGAAAAAAACGGCAAAAGCATACAAAAAAACTTTTTAGTGACATTTGAGGATTTATGTGGTATACTATAAGTTAATATCCAAGTAAATGAGGTGAAAAAAATGAAAAATCTTAAATACGGGAGAATTTTGCTTATAATCGTAATTATAATAGCGGTAATAACGGCAATTCATTTCTGCACAAAAAGAACCGAGGAAGATGTGGAAAACGGAGTTATAACCGCCGACACCGCTCAGCAGGAGCCGCAGACTCCGGCTTTGCGTACGCTTACGCTTACCGCCGCGGGCGACTGCACCTTCGCAACCGACGACAACGCCGACCCCGATACCGGCTTTGTGACCTACGCCTCGGAGTTCGGAACGGACTATTTCTTTAAAAATGTGCGTCAGCTCTTTTCCGAGGACGATATAACGCTTATAAATCTTGAGTGCGCGCTTTCCGACAAAGGCGAAAGAGAGGATAAAACCTTCGCGTTCCGCGGAGATCCGGACTATGTAAACATACTTACCTCGTCGAGCGTTGAGGCGGCAAATCTGGCGAACAACCACTCCCTCGATTACGGCGAGGACGCGCTTCTCGACACGCGCGACATTTTAGAGGCGAACGGCATTATAACCTGCCGCGGGATAGATAACGTCACGGTCGGTCAGATAAACGGCATAACCGTCGGCTTTGTCGGAATAAATTATTTAAACGACGATATGAAAACCGAGCTTCGCGACTCTATAGCGCTTGCGAAAAACGCCGGCGCGGAGCTTGTCATTCTTTCAATGCACTGGGGAGTCGAGAAGGAAACAGAAGCGGACAGCGAGCAGATACAAGCGGCGCACACCGCCATCGACTGCGGCGCCGACGTCGTTATCGGCACGCACCCGCACGTTTTGCAGGGAATTGAAAAGTACAACGGACGCTATATCTGCTACAGTCTCGGCAATTTCAGCTTCGGCGGCAATAACGCGCCGTCGGATATGGATACGATGATTTTCCGCCAGACGTTTACGTTTGACGATAACGGTCTTGTCGATGACGACAATGTTACGGTTTACCCCTGCAGAATTTCAAGTCACGACGGCTACAACGACTATTGCCCCAAGCTCGCCGAGGGCGAACAGCGCGAGAAAATTATAGACCGCGTAACGGAATACAGCGCGGCATTGGGAAACACGCAGATAAAATTCGCGGAATAATCGGTTTTGGGCGCGCGCCGTCCGACGCGGAAAAAGAATGTTTTTCTTTTTCCGCAAAAGAGATTATTCCCGCCGCGTTTGAAAATCCAAAAAACGGGTCGAAAGACCCGTTTTTTTGTAAATTGTCTTATTTAATTCAGCAGCGCGCGGTCATTGGCGAATTCCTCGCCGCTCAGATCCGCGAATTTCTTCAGCAAATCATCAACCGTCAAATTCTTCTTTTCCTCACCCTCCGCGCTGTATATAATTCTGCCGTCGTGCATCATTATAAGCTTGTTGCCGTGTGCGATCGCGTCCTTCATATTATGCGTTATCATAAGCGTGGTGAGGTTATCCTCGGAAATGAATTTTTCGGAGAGGTTTAAAACCGTTTCCGCCGTTTTCGGGTCAAGCGCGGCGGTATGCTCGTCGAGAAGCAGAAGCTTGGGCTTTTGCATAACCGCCATAAGAAGCGTCAAGGCTTGTCTTTGACCGCCGGAGAGCAGTCCGACCTTGCTTGAAAGCCTGTTTTCAAGCCCCAGACCGAGATGCGAGAGCATCTCCTTGTATTTTTCTCTCTCCTTATTCGTTATCGCCCACCTGAGTCCGCGCTTTTTACCGCGTCTGTAGGCAAGCGACAAATTTTCCTCTATCCACATATCCGCCGCCGTACCCATCATCGGGTCCTGAAAGACTCTGCCGAGATATTTCGCTCGTTTGTGTTCGGGAAGCTTGGTAACGTCCGCGCCGTCGATTATTATACTGCCTCGGTCTACGCCGAAAACTCCGCATATACTGTTCAGAAGCGTCGATTTGCCCGCGCCGTTGCCGCCGATTATAGTTACAAAATCACCCTCGTTGAGCGTTAAATCAACGCCGTTCAGGGCGCGTTTCTCGTTTATTGTGCCTTTGTTGAAGGTTTTGTAAATACCGTTGATTTTAAGCATCAGACAGCCTCCTTTTCCGTTTTCTTTTCGGCTATCTTCCGCTTCCAGTACGGTATACCCAAAAATACCGCTACGACAAGCGCCGAGAACATCTTCAGGTCGTTGGCGTTCATTCCCGCTTTAAGCACGAGCGTTATTACGATATAGTATATAATTCCGCCGATAACCGCGGCAAGAAGCTTTAGGGCGAAGTTTTTAAACAGCTTTCCGAGAATTACCTCGCCTATAATAACCGCCGCGAGACCGATAACTATCGCGCCCCTGCCCATATTTATGTCCGCGAAGCCCTGATACTGCGACAGAAGCGCGCCGGAAAGCGCGACAATTCCGTTCGAGATAACAAGACCTATTATTTTATTTGTGTCGGTATTTATGCCGTTGGCGCGCGCCATATTCTGGTTGCAGCCCGTCGCGCGCAGAGAATGTCCCAGCTCCGTTCCGAAAAACCAATACATAACAGCTATAATGCAAACTACAAACACAGCGCCCACTATAAGCGACTGCGGAATATTTCTGAGCGACAAAAGCAAATTATATTTCTCTACCGACAGCGGCAGATTTGCCTTCTGCGACATAATACGCAGATTTACCGAATACAAAATCAACTGCGTAAGTATTCCGGCGAGTATCGCCGGTATTCCGAATTTTGTGTGAAAAATCCCCGTCACAAGACCGGCGGCGCAGCCTGCCAGAAACGCGATAAGCAGCGCCGTACCCGCGTTCATACCGAACGTCATACAAACGACCATAGTCGCGCCGCCCGTCGCCATTGAGCCGTCAACCGTTAAATCCGCTACGTCAAGAATCCTGAATGTTATATATACTCCCATCGCCATTATGCCCCAGATTATTCCCTGGGCGACAGCTCCGGGCATTGAGCTGAAAAACGCCAGCATTTTTATTCCCCTTCCGTACTGCCAAAATCCAAATTTGCAATGAAACGCCTGCCGGAGCTTTCGCTCCGGCGCGCCCCATTGCAAACATTTTTTAACTGTTTAATTTTTCGGGATTACTCCGCGGACTCGATAGCCTCGTAGTCCTCGGGAACGGTAATACCCATATCCTCAACGCGCTCGGGAACATATTTCTTCGTCAAATCGTCCGCGTACTTAATCTCCATCGTTGCGGGATCCGCGCCGTTTACGAGTATTTCGTAAGCCATTTCGCCCGCTACGTGACCAATGCTGTAGTAGGAAATCGAAAGAGTCGCGATACCGCAGCCCTCGCAGATACCTTCCTCGCCCGCGATAATGGGAGTTTTTGCCGGATTCGCGACATTCGCGATTATCTCGGTATTTGCGGCAGCCGTATTATCGGTCGGGATATAGAGAGCGTCGCAGTTTTCGCAAGCCGTTGTCGTAACCGCCGCGACGTCGTTTGAGTCGGCGAAAGCGTAATCAACGCACTCATAGCCGAGATTTGTAAGCTCTTCCGTTACCTTGTCAACCTGATACTTTGAGTTAGCCTCGCTTGAGCAATAGAGCATACCTATCTTCTTAGCGTCGGGAAGAAGCTCCTTAAACATTGCCGCCTGCTCCGTAAGAGGCGCCAAATCAGCCGTACCGGTAATGTTTCTGCCGCTGATTCCCGTCCAGTCGTCAATATCAAGAGCCGTCGCGTAGTCTGTTATCGACGTTCCGACGATCGGAATTTCCGACGTAGCGGCGGCAGCGGCCTGAAGCGCCGGAGTCGCGTTCGCGAAAATCAAATCAACCTTTGACGAAACAAACTGGTTCGCTATGGTAGCGCAGGTGGCGCTGTCGCCCGCCGCGTTCTGCAGGTCAAACTCAACATTTTCGCCGAGCTTCTCTTTCAAAGCGTCCTGAAATCCCTCCGTCGCCTTGTCGAGAGCGTCGTGCTGAACAAGCTGGCAAAGACCGATTTTGTAAGTCTTGCCGTCCGAAGCGCTGTCCGTCGTTGACGCGCTGTCGTCCGCGGATTTTGTTCCGCAGCCCGCCAGAGCCGTTACGGCCATAGCCGAAGCCAAAACGATTGCCGATAATTTTTTAATATTCATTGTTTTTTTATCTCCTTTCGGTACCGGTTTCGCAATATCCGAAGCTGATACTATTAATTTGTTTTAGTATACCATATTTTTGTAAAAGATGTCAAGGTAAAATTTGCCTTTTAAGGAATAATTTAGGTAATATACACAACTTTTTCCCTTCCTTTTATCGTACTTACGGCTAAAATAAGGGCAAATTTGAAAAGCGGAAAAAATCCCGCGAAAAAATAACAGCTTTTTGCTCCCTTTGCCGCAAAAGTTTGCCGCAAAAGACGATTATAAGCTTTAATTTAACCGCCAAAATTGGCAAATACAAATTTGCCCGACTCGGAAAGGTCGTTTTCCGTCCAGCCGCCGTCGGCGGACGCTCCGGAGGAGAGCGCCGCTGACGTTTCGTCTTTATCGCAAAGCGACCAGTTTGCCCAGCTTATGCCCCTTTGGTTGAGAAAGTCAAGCCACTCGCGCGATTCGTCAAGGAACACTCCGCCGTTTCCGTCCGCCGCCGACGTTCCCCACTCGGAAACGAATATCGGCGCGCCCTTGCTCAGGGCGTAGTCAATACGGTCGCGGAGCCACTGACCGTGTGTGCCGGCGTAGAAATGGCAGGTGTACATTATATTGTCAAATGAGAGCGGGTCGTCCGCCGCCTCGTTTACGTTCTGACTCCACTGCGGACTTCCGACAAGAATTACCGCGTCGGGGTCAATCCCGCGTATGGCGGGGATTACGCGCTCGGCATACGGCTTTACGTTACCGCTCCAGCTTATGCCGCCGTTCGGCTCGTTGCATATCTCATATATTACCGCCGGCGAGTCCTTATAACGCTCGGCGGCTTTTTTCAGAAATTCCTCGCCCTTATCGGCGTTCGCGAGCGGGTCGCCGTCGGAGAGGATATGCCAGTCGATTATTACGTACATATCGTTGGCGATAGCGTTATCCGCCGCGGCGAACGTCTTTTCAAGAACACCGTTCGGGTCGGACGTGTATCCGCCCTCCGCCGAGTAAGCCGCGACGCGGAACAAATTCGCGCCGCGCGCCGTCAGCGACGCCATAGCGCCGGACGAGGCAAACTGAGGATACCACTGGATACCGTGCGACGACATTCCGCGCAATACCACAGGCTGTCCCGCGTCGTTTACAAGCCGCGTACCCTCGACGCGGAGCTGTCCGTTTTCGGACACTCCGCCCGATATAGCCGCCGGCGGCGAAGCCGGCTCCGCCGCCGTAACTTCTTCGGGCGTTTTTCCGCTAAGCGCCGCGGCGCGCGAAATTATCGCGCACGCCTCCGCCCTTGTAAGAGGCGACTCCGGATTAAAGCAGCCGTTTTCGTCGCCGGTTAATATTTTGTTGTTGTAGCAGCGTATAACAAGATAGGCGTAGCGTCCGTTTATTTTATCAAAATCCTTAATCGACCGCATATATTTCCAATATACGCCGTCGTCATTTTCGGTTTTCGGTATGTCAAACGCCAAAGCGGTGAGCTTGGCCGCCATCTGCCGCGACGCCGGACTGTCGCAGACGCTCTCGCTTATTTCGTCGTAGTCGTACCATTTATTTTCATAAGCGTATTCAAGCGATTTTTTCGCCCAGTGTCCCGTTTCGCTACGCTCGTCGCCGCCGGTCGCAATTCTTTTTAAAATAGTAATATATTCCGCGTATGTAACGCTCTCGGACGGTCTGAACGAGCCGTCCTCATAGCCGGTCAATATACCCTTTTCCGCCATTTCCGTTACGGTTGGGTAAAACCACTCCTCCTCCTTGACGTCCGTGAACGCGTAAGCGCACGAGGTCAGAATTATCATACTTATAAGAAGCGAAATTATTTTTTTCACGGCTTTTGCCTCCCCGTTTCATTTTGCGTTGCCATTATACGCGCCCCGCTCGTATTTTGCCGATTTGTCCGGACTTTACAGCCGAAAATATATTTACGAAAAAACAGCGCTCTTAAAAAACGCTGTTTTTATTGGAGTAATGCGAAAAATCATTTTGTTTTTTCGGCGATATACGCCTTTATCATTTCAACGCACTTTTCCGTGCCCAGACCGGCGGTATTCAGGCACAAATCGTAGTGCGTGGGGTCTGACCACTCCCTGCCGGTATTGTGCTTATAATAGTCGCCGCGGGTCTTGTTCATTGAACGGATAAGCTTCTTCGCGTCCTCGGGGTTAAGCTCGTATAGACGAATAACGCGGCGCATACAGTCGCGCTGCGGCGCGTACAAATAAAGCTTAACTACGTTGTCCATATCGCGCAGAACATAGTCGGCGCAGCGTCCGACTATTACACAGTCGCGCTTTTGAGCAAGCTCACGTATAATTTCCGATTGCTTTTTAAATATTTCGTCCGTCTGAGCAATCGACTGTATACTTTCATCGTCAACGGAATAGGGCGTTTCCTCCGCGTCCTGCGACATTTCAAAAATCTCGCGGCCGTAATAGTCAATACCGAGCGACTTCGCAAGAGCCTTGCCTATTTCCTTGCCGCCGCTTCCGTAGCTTCTGGCAATCGTGATAATCATACGCGCTCACTCCCCTCTTTTGCTGTATATTTATATATACCACATTTTTTGAGCGTTAAACATTTATTTAATCGGATTTTTGGTTTTCAAGCTCCGCGAATTTCGCCGCCATAGTCGGATTTTGGCGCGTCAGACGCTTTATGGACAGATCCTCCGCCTTATTGTTTGCCAGACGCAGATTGTTTTCGGACGAAAGCAGCGCGTCCTTGGTTTTTTGCAGATGGTCTATGGTTTTGTCTATTTCGTCTATCGCCTTTTTAAACTTATCGCTCGCGATACGGTAATTGCGCGAAAACTTGTCTTTGAAATCGTTCATATCCGCCTCAAAGCGCGAAATATCTATATTCTGATTACGCACCTCCTCAAGCTCGCGCCGGTACTCAAGCGAGTTCAGCGCGGCGTTTCTCAGAAGCGTTATAATCGGGATAAAAAACTGCGGACGTATGACGTACATTTTCTCATATCGGTGCGACACGTCCACAATACCGTTGTTGTAAAGCTCGCTTTCCGACTCCAAAAGCGATACCAGAACCGCGTATTCGCAGCCCTTTTCACGCCTGTCCTTATCAAGCTCCCTGAAGAAATCCTCGTTTTTATGCTTTGTGGCTGTTTCGTCCATTTCGTTTTTCATCTCAAACATAATCGAGATAAATTCCGTGCCGTTCTCATCGGTTTCACGGAATATGTAATCGCCCTTGCTGCCGGTACGCGCGTCGTTGTCTTTTTCAAAATACGCGTTTTTAAAGCCCGTCGCGCGCAGACGGTTAAATTCAATTTCGCAGTGCTGCTCAAGGCTCTCGCCGACCATTTTCGTTGACTGACGCGCCTTGAAATCCTTGTAGTACGCTATCTGCTCGTCCTTGCCTCTGAGCTTCTCCTCGTAGCTTTCCCGAAGCGACTGCTCCTTGAGGCGCGAGGCCTGTGTGTCGGTTTCTATACGTCCGCTGAGAAGAGCTATTTCCTCGCGCTTTTGGGAAAGTTCCTTCTCCTTATCGGCGACGGCTTCGTTTACGGCGAGCTTTTTTTCCGTTTCCATACGGTCAAGCTCGGATTGTAGACGAAGTATTTTTGACTCGCTCTCGGCAAGACGAGCGTTGAGTTCCTCGGCGGTTCTTGCTTTTGCAAGCTCCACAGCCGTTTCGCGCTCCTTTTCAAGCTCTGTCCGGCGTGAGTCCAGTTCCTTCCGGAACTCACTGTCGCGCACCTGCTTCACGATTGACGCGTACCCCGACTCGTCAACCTGAAAAACCTCGCCGCACTTAGGGCATTTAATCTCCTGCATATGTATTCTCCTCTAATCTTTTTTTGGCAAAAACAGCTTGAACTG
>CAYVUD010000037.1:3734-14389 GCA_964454725.1 uncultured Lachnospiraceae bacterium | reverse complement strand
CCGTTTACGAAATAATTAAAGCACGCGCCCTCCGTCGATACCATACACGCGCCCTGCGGATCGTCGGGCGAGCATACCACGGAAAAGAGCGGACACTCCTTCGGCGTTTTCCTTCCGCGTATCACGTCGCCGCAGATACAGCCCTTATTAAACGCTCTGTCCTCGGTTAAGTCCGCGCTTCCCGCGTCAAAGCGCGCGTATTCGCCGCGGAGCCGAAGTCCGGAATTTTCGATTATCCCAAGACCTCTCCAAGCCGCGTCGCAGACGGTAAAATATTTGTCAACGGCTCTTTTCGCCGTTTCGTTTCCGTCATACGTTACGGCGGAGGGGTAGAGGTTTAAGGACTTACCGCCCTTAAGCCGCACGATCGCGTAAATCGCCGCCAAAAGCTCCCCGCCGCCGAAGCCCGCCGTCACAAACGGCACATTAAGCTCTTTCGCGAGGGCTTCAAACACCTTATGCCCCGTTATTACCGCGACGTGACCCGGCGCGATGAAGCCGGTTATATTTTCCTCGTAAACCGCGCGTATCGCCTGAGGCATAGTTTTGACCGCCGTAAGAAGGCGGACGTTGCCGACGCCCTCGGCGATAAGCCGTTCGACTGTAAGCGCGTATGCCGGCGTGGTCGTCTCGAAGCCGACAGCCGCGAAAACAAATTTTTTTTCGGGCGATTTTTTCGCCATATCTATTATCTCGAAAGGCGAGTACACCATTTTAACCGACGCGCCGCGCGCCGCCGCGTCGGAGAGCGACATTTTTGAGCCGCGAACTCTGAGCATATCCCCGAACGAAACGACCGTCGTGTTATCCTCCGTAGCAAGCTCGACGAGCCTGTCAACATATGCCGCCGCCGTCACGCATACGGGACACCCGGGACCCGATATAAGCCGTATTTTATCGGAGAGCATATCGGGTATGCCGTTTTCAAATATCGACGCGGTATGAGTGCCGCAGACCTCCATAATCGTCTGAGGCTCGCCGCCGTAATTTTTCAGATAGCTTTTTATTTCGTTAATATCAGTCATTACCCAGCTCCTCCAGCTCGCGGAACAGCTCCGTCATTTCCTCGGCTTCGGATTTTGTGAGCTTTTGGATAATCATTCCCGCGTGTACAAGCACGTTGTCGCCCTTTTCGACCTTTATAAGTCCGGCGTTGGCGGTTACGATATTTCCGCTAAAGTTTATTTTTGCCGTGTTTGAGCTGACGCTCTCCACAATTCCGGGTGAGGCAACACACATATCAATTTCCCTCCATAGTCCCGAGCGCGTACCACGCCTGACCGAGGGCAATACCCCCGTCGCCCGACGGCGTTCGCTCGTTTATATAAACTTTGTAACCCTCGGCGGCAAGCCCTTCGTAACAGCCCCGCGTCAGAAGCTCGTTCGCGAAAACTCCGCCGGAGAGTATAATATTCGTATCCTTATTTCTCGTTTTCGCCAAGCCGCACACGGCGTTTATAATCGCCGCGTGAAAACCGAGCGCGAGAGAATTTTTATCCGCACCGTCCTCCAACGCCTCGTATATCGCCCTCAGAAGCGCCGAGGAACGCCATTTTCCGTCTATCAAGGGTAAACTTAAGGGGTAAGGCTTTTCGGCGCTTTTAGCGGCAATCTCGAGCATAATCGCGCTTTCGCCCTCGTATGAGTTATACCCGCTTATTCCCAGAAGCGCGGAAACAGCGTCGAAGAGCCTGCCCATACTCGACGATTTAACGGTGTTTATATGGTTTTTAAGCGCCGCCGAAACATACGCGTTACGGCTTCGCGGCGGTATACCCGCCGCCAAAAGGAAACAGTCGAGCGTCAGCGCGGAGTTTTTCGACGCTTCGTCGCCGCCGAGAAGCTCGGTGTATTCCAGAGCCGCCTCGCGCTTAAAGCCGCCGTTATACGATATGACCTCGCCGCCCCAGATACAGCCGTCGTCGCCGTAGCCGGCGCCGTCAAAGACGAACCCGAGCGCGTTGTTTTCTATGCCGTGTTCAGCCATAACCGACGCCATATGCGCGCAGTGATGCTGAAGCGTGATACCGTCGGCGTATTTCGCGCTGTAGTAGAGCGGGTGGGAGTCGCCGATAAATTCAAAGTCAGTTATATTCAAAAGCTCGCCGAGCTTTTTGATTTCGTTTTTCCACTCTTTGTACACGTCCGCGTTTTCCAAATCGCCGAAATATCGGCTCATATACGCGCGTCCGTCCGCGGCGTAGCAAAACGACGCTTTGAGGTCGCCGCCCGCGGCGAGTACCGCTTTGCCGCCGCGCGTAATATTTATCGGCAGAGGCACAAACCCTCTCGCGCGGCGCATAATCTGCGTTTTGCCGCAGATTACGCGGCATACCGAATCGTCCGACGGGTTTTCGATTGCGCGGTTGTGGGAAAGTATCTCAAAACCGCCCGTCCTCTCGCGCAGACGCTTTATTTCGCCGTCGTCCGCTATTATCGGCGCGCCGGAAATGTTCGCGCTCGTCATAACAAGCGCGCCGCAGCGCTTTGTAAGGTAGTCCTGTACGGGGTTGCACGGCAAAAACGCGCCGACAGAGCCGCTTTTTTCGCACACTCCGTCCGCAAGCTCTTTTTTCTTTCGCAGAAGCACAATGGGTCGGGCGGGGGAGAGGAGAAGCTCCTTTTCCGCGTCCGAAACCTCCGCCCACTCGCGCACAGCGTCAATGTCGTGAAACATCACCGCGAACGGCTTCGTTTCGCGTCCCTTTATTTCGCGGAGCCGCTTCGCCGCGTCCGCGTTGAGCGCGCCGCAGGCAAGATGATAGCCGCCTATGTCCTTTATCGCGGCGATACCGCCGTTTTGGAGCGTTTTTACCGCCTCGGCGAGCGGGTCGCCGCTTATCGTGTACGCGAGAGCGGGACCGCAGCCGTTGCAGGCTATTGTCTGAGCGTGACAGCGTTTGTCGGAAATATCGGCGTACTCCTTTTTGCAGTCGGGGCACATCTCAAATTCCGACATCGTGATATTTTCGCGGTCGTAGGGCACGGAGCGTATAACCGAATACCTCGGTCCGCATTTTGTGCAGCTTATAAACGGGTGGAGGTAACGCCTGTTTTTCTCGTCGTAAAACTCCGCCATACACTCGCCGCACGTCGCTATGTCGGGACTGAGCATCGGAGTAATGTCCGCGCCGCCGCTTTTAACAATGCGAAAATCCGTAAATTCCGGCGCGTCGATTACCTTTTCGGTAAAATCGGTTATGATTGCGCCGCTTATGCTTTTAATTTCCGACTTAAACGCGCGTATATCCTCCGCGCTTCCCTGCGCGGTTACCTCGACCGCGCCGCCGATATTTTTAACTGTGCCGCGTATGTCGTTTTTTTGCGCGGCGCGTTTTACGGACGGACGGAAACCGATACCCTGAACCAGTCCGCAAACAGTAATTTTTTCCGTCATAATCATAATAAAACAGTATCCGCACGGGTAAAGCTACCGTGCGGATACAAAATCAGCCGTTTTGTTCTTTTTGCGCGGCGGCCTTTTTCGCCGCGGCGGCAGCCTTCAATTCCGCGAGCTTCTCCGGAGTCATCTCCGGCTTCGGCGGGGGAGGCGGCCCCTGATACGTGTCGGTTTTTTTCGTGTAATCCGGCTCCGTATATTGCGTGTCGGTGCTAAGACACTTCTTGGGACACGTGTTGACGCAGTTTTCGCACTGCACGCAGCCCATACGGTCTATGCTCCACGTGCGCGCCGCCCTGTCAACCGTAATCGCGCCCGACGGACATTTTCTCGCGCACATTCCGCAAAAAAGGCAATCGTCGATTTTTATTTGTACGCTTCCGCGCGTTCTCTCGGGATACTCGCGCGGCTTCGCGGGGTAATCCTTCGTGACCGGCTTTGAAAACAGATTTTTAAGCGCGAATTTGGTAAATTTCATTATACCTGCCATAATGTAAAGCTCCTTTCAAAAACCTATCTCTCCGTACAGCTTATGCACGGGTCAATCGTAAGTATCAGAAGCGGCACATCAGCGAACTGCGAGCCGACGAGCGTTTTAATCATCGGCGTAATGTTGGTGAAGGTAGGCGTTCTGACTCTTACGCGCTCGAGAAACTTAGTGCCGTTGGCGCGGCAGTAATAAATTGCCTCGCCGCGCGGCTGCTCAAATCTCGCGAACGCCTCGCCGTTTGGATTGCCCTTTATCGGCGTCGCAAGCTCGCCCGAGGGGATTTTTGAAACCGCCTGACGGATAAGGTCTATGGATTGGAATATTTCCTTGATACGAACCTCGCAGCGCGCGTAGCAGTCGCACTCGTTGCTGGTTATAATATCAAAGCTTAAATCGTTGTACGCGCCGTAGCCGCGCGTTCTTGTGTCGATCTCGATACCGCTTGCGCGCATCATCGGACCGACCGCGCCAAGCTCTACGGCTTCTTCTTTGGTCAGCAGTCCGACGCCGCGCAGTCTTGACTCGACCGTGTAGTCGGTCAAGAATACCTCGGTGAGCTTTTTAAGCTCCTTCTCAAGCTCGTTAAAGTTGTTTACGAATTTCGCGAGCATTTCCGGCGGCATATCCTTTAAAACTCCGCCGATTTTATTGACCGAAAATATAACGCGTCCGCCGGTGGACTCCTCGAACATATCGAGAACTTGCTCTCTCATACGCCAGCACTGGTAAAAGAGCGCCTCGAAGCCGAACGCGTCGGCGAGCAGTCCGAGCCAGAGAAGATGCGAATGAACTCTCGACATTTCCGCCCATATTGTGCGAAGATATTTCGCGCGGTCGGGGATTTCCGTGTCAAAAATACGCTCCATCGCCTCGACGTAGCCCCAGCCGTGCATAAACGAGCAGATACCGCACGTTCTCTCTATTACGTATGTATAGTCGTTAAAATCGCGCTTCTCCGCGAGCTTCTCAAGTCCGCGGTGTATATAGCCGATTTTTGGTATCGCCTCGACGACCTTCTCGTCCTCAAGAACCAGGTCGAGATGTACCGGTTCGGGCAGTACCGGGTGCTGAGGACCGAACGGCACTATTGTTCTGTTAGCCATTTACTTCTCCTCCTTTTCCGGTCTAAACGGTGTTTTCAGGTCAATCGTATAGAGCTTGTTATGATAATTCAAATTCATATATCTTACCTTTACTCCGAACAGCTCGCGCATTTCGTTTTCGTAAAGCGAGGCGGACGGGTAAATGTCGGATATGCTCGTAATTTCATCGTCCTTTTTAACGGCGACTTTGTATGTAACGAAGTGATAGCCGTCGGCGAAGGAGTAGAGAAGGTCGTAGCCCTCCTCGGTATTTACCGCGCAAATCTGAACAAGGCGCGCCTTGTGATTTTTCGCCTTTACCGCTTTAAGCGGGAGCTGATCGCTGGGCAAATCAACATAAACATATTCCTCACGCATTGTTCTTCACTCCTTTTTCCTTCATTTTCGCGCGCTTTTCCTCCAAAAGCGCGACCGCCTTAACAACACCGTCTATTATAGCGTTGGGTCTCGCGGCGCACCCGGGAACATAAATGTCCACCGGCAGCACCTTGTCAACGCCGCCTATGATGTTGTAGCAATCCTTGAACACGCCGCCGTTGCACGCGCAGATACCGACCGCGCAGACAACCTTCGGTTCGGGCATCTGCGAGTAGAGCTGCTCGACAACGGACTTGTTCTGCCAGTTAATTCCGCCGGTTATAAGAAGAATATCGGCGTGCTTCGGGTTGCCGGTGTTTATGACTCCGAACCGCTCCACGTCGTATACAGGCGTAAGACAAGCGAGAACCTCTATATCGCAGCCGTTGCAGCTTGAGCCGTCATAGTGCAGGAGCCACGGTGATTTTGAAACCTTTGCCACACTAACCCCTCCTTATATCAACTGTAAAATGAATATGTTCACCGCGCCGAAAATCAGCGTTATAGCCCACGAGGACTTGAACATTTTATCCCACTTTACTCTCGCGCTTGTGTTGTCAATCAGAATTTCGAGAAAGAACGCCGCCGCTACGGTAATTATTGTAAGCGGTATGCTCCACCATTTCGCGCAGACCGTAAAGAGCGCGATAATGCTTAAAAGGAACACGTTTTCGTACCAGTGCGATATTTCGATAAGCGCCAACATTCCGCCCGAAAGCTCCGTTGTTACGCCCTTAACCATTTCCTGATGCGCGTGATGCGACATCGAGAGGTCGAACGGGGATTTGCGAAGCTTGATTGTAAGTATGTATAAAAATCCGATAAACACGCCCGGCATATACACTACGTTCGGTATCGGAGCCTGCGATATGGCGGCGATAGAGAATGTTCCCTCGCCGAGCCATATGCGCGACGAAAGGTAAAAACCGACCGCCACGAGAAGCATCATCGGCTCATAGGAGAGCATTTGTATCATCTCTCTGTTCGCGCCCATAATAGAGTAGGGCGAGTTTGTTGTCGCCGCCTCGAGTACCAGAAACATTGCCGCCGTAGTGAACACGAAAAACACCATAAGAATGTTTACGCCCGCGAACGCCAGAGCGCCCGTAAACGCCACGAACACCACAAAGCACCACGCGAACAGGTACTGCATATTGTTTATCAGAAGAATTTCCTTGTTTAAAAGCTTTCTCACGTCGTAAAACGACTGCCATATCGGCGGGCCGACTCTGCCCTGCATACGCGCCGTGAGCTTGCGGTCAAGACCCGAAAGCAGTCCGCCGGCGACCGGCGCGAGCAAAAGATACAACAAAGCGTATATTACAGATTTAAGCATTACATAACACCTCCGCCCATAGTGGTTATCACAAGTCCCATATATATGACTATTATCGCCGAGGACAGTATCAGAGACGGTATCCATATCTTCTTCTCGCCGAACAGATCCGCCATATACCAGTTTGAAAGGTACATATTTTTCGAGTTCTCGAACGAGTCGCGGAAATGTCTGTTGTCGCCTTCGTTAATGCCCGCCATATACTCTATATTCGGAGTCGCCTTGATATGCTTCATAATAAAGTGCGAAACCATCGGCACCACAAACACCATCGCCAGCATTACGACCATTATAACGAGGTCGGAGGGCGCCAAAACCGATACGTCGTGAACCTTAAAGAGCTGAGCGAGAAGCGGCTCGACAAGCCCTATCGATATAAACGGGAGCATTACGCAGAGAAGTATCATCAGCACCGCGTGGGATATAAGCGATACCCACTGCCCCGTGGAGGTTTCCTTTTCGACCTTGTGCGTCTGCGCCTTGCACGCCAGTATTTTGGCGAGCCATTTTGTCCAGTAAAGCATAGTCGTCGCGGAGCCGAACGCCAAAAACAGGATAAGCGCTATGTTTCCCGCGTCAACGAACGCCTTGAGCGCCGCCCATTTCGATATAAGCATACCGAACGGCGCCAAAAACATTCCCGCGATGCCCACTACCATAACGAAGCCCAGCATCGGCGCGCTCACGATAAGACCGTGCATATCCTCTATATCGCGGCTTCCGGTCGCGTTTTCGATAGCGCCGACCGCCTGGAACATCATTGATTTTGAGACCGCGTGGAACATCAGCAAAAGCACTGCCGCCCAGACCGTTTCCTCCGTACCCACTCCCGCGCAGGCGGTTATAAGACCGAGGTTTGAAATTGTCGAGTACGCCAGAACCTTTTTGCCGTCCGAAACGGTTATCGCGAGCATACTCGCTATGAGGAACGTAAGACCGCCGACTATCGATACCATCATACCCGCCATATTGCCCGTAAGCATCGGCGCGAGGCGGATTAAAAGATATACGCCCGCCTTAACCATAGTCGCGCTGTGCAAAAGCGCCGAGGTAGGCGTCGGGGCGACCATCGCGCCCAAAAGCCATTTTGAAAACGGAAGCTGCGCCGACTTTGTAAGCGCGGCGAACGCCAAAAGTATTACCGGCACAAGCGCCGAGTTTATAAGCGTCATCGAGGTCAGCTCCTGAAGCGTCGTGACGTGGTAATTTACCGCGGAGAACACTATCGCCGCGGCGAAGCCGAGTCCGCCGAGCAAATTCATCCACAGCGCCCTAAAGGAGTTGTCGATCGCCTCCTTTGTGCGCGTATAGCCTATCAAAAGGAACGAGGAAACGCTCGTAATTTCCCAGAAGAAATAAATCCAGTTTAAATTCGCGGACGTAACAAGACCGAACATCGCGCCGAGGAATACGAAAAGCATAGGGAAGAAAAATGTTCTCCTGTCTTTAAATTCCTTGTGATGCTCGTGGTAGTCGGTCATATAGCCAACGGCGTAAATACATATGAGCGAGCCGACTATTCCTATTATAAGGCACATAACGACGGTGAGCTTATCGCAGTAAATATGATTGAGCGCCGACTCCGTCGCGCCGGAAAGCTCCGCCCACGCGACAGTCAGCGTTCCGATTACGGAAAGCAGCACAGCGTGGTATTTCTTATGCTTAATGCCCAGAACCGCGATAAGAACCGTCAAGAACAGCTCCGCCGCGAGCATAACGTAATTGATAATATGTACAAGCTCCGAGTCCTGAAGGTATTTGAGTTCTTCGCCCGCGGATCCGATGAAGTATTCGGCGGCGAACGCCACTGTCGCTAAAATAATAGCTCCGCTGCCGACGTATACGACTACTTTTCTTACGGTGTTGTTTTTAGTGAATGTCAGAACCGCCGCCGTTAGGAACGGAAACAGTATCAAAAATGCTATGAAGGCCACAAACCCATCTCCCTTGCGTTGTTTTTTATCTTATTTAACATAAAGTATTTTACTACAAAAATCTCCAAAAATCAAGTGTTTTAATTATAATAAATTGTTGACTGAGCCGTGTTTTTAAGGTAAAATAGTAAATAAGCAATATTTCGGAAAAATTCGGAGGAACTGTTATGGAATGTTTGTTAAACGCGAACACGAAAATTACGGGCGGCACAGCCGCCGCGCCGGTCAAAAACGCGGTAGGTATTTTAAACCGCGACATAAAAAAGCGGTTTTCGCCGTCGAATGAGGAGGGCGGAGAAATAATTCTCGAAGCCGCGAAAACAGACGCGGAAGCGTTTATTATAGACGTTTCGGATAAAATAACCGTGCGCGCGTCGGACGATTTGGGCTTCGTCTACGGTCTTTTGTATATAAGCGAAAAATTTCTGGGTATAAAGCCGTTTTGGTTCTGGCTGGATCAGGAAATCGAGAAAACAGATAAAATAACCGTGCCGGCGGGTAAGTATGAATCGCCCGTGCCGGCGGTTAAATACCGCGGCTGGTTTGTAAACGACGAGGTTCTTATAATGCGCTGGCAGATAGACGGCGACAAAACCGAGCCGTGGCGTATGGTTTTTGAGGCGCTGCTCAGATGCGGCGGAAATCTGGTTATCCCGGGTACGGACAAAAATTCGAGAATATACCGCCGGCTCGCGTCGGATATGGGACTTTGGATAACACATCACCACGCCGAGCCTCTGGGCGCGGAGATGTTTGTGCGCGAATACCCGGGCGTCGAGCCGAATTACGCCGAAAGACCGGAGCTTTTCCATAAGCTCTGGGAGGACGCGGTTAAGGAACAGAAGGATATGAAGGTAGTCTGGACGCTGGGCTTTCGCGGTCAGGGCGACTGCCCGTTCTGGAGCAACGACACAAGCGGGCGCTTCGATACGCCCGAAAAGCGCGGCAGGCTCATAAGCGACGTTATCGAGCTGCAAAGGCGGCTTGTTTTGAAATATGTTAAAAACCCCGTTTTCTGCACCAATCTCTACGGCGAGATTATGGAGCTTTACGACGAGGGACATATCAGCTTTTCCGGCGATATAATAAAGATAGCCGCCGACAACGGCTACGGCAAAATGGTAACGCGCCGCCGCGATAACCATACCGCGCGGATTTCCTCGCTTCCCAAGAACCCCGAGGAACACGGCGGAATTTATTATCACGTTTCGTTCTATGATTTGCAGGCGGCAAACCACATTACTATGTTTCCGAACTCCGTTGATTTCGTGAATAAAGAGCTTGACGCGGTAATAGAGAAGAACGCGGTAGATTACTGGATTGTAAACTGCTCAAACGTCCGTCCGCACGTGTATTTCCTTGACGCGCTCCGCAAAAAATGGTACGGGGAGAGCCTGTCGGACGAAAGCGAGAGCGGGGAGTTTGCCGATGAATATTTCGGCGGGAACAAGGACATAGCCGCGCTTTATTGCGACTATCACAAGGCTATGCTGCCATACGGCGGCGAGGAGGACGAACACGCGGGCGAGCAGTTCTACACCGAAAACGTCAGGATTTTAACGCACGCCGCCGTTACCGGCAAAACGCCGACCGGACTTAACTGGCTTCTTGGCGGCGGACTGACGCTTGACGAGCAAATCGAAAAATTCGGGGCGATGTGCAAAAACAATCTTGTAAATATAAGCGGATTTTATAAAAAATGCGCCGCGGCGAGCGCGTCGCTTCAGGGCGGAACAAAGCGGCTCTTTGACGCGACGCTGTTTCTGCACGCGGCGATACATTATTTCTGTACGCTCGGTGTTATCGAGTTCGCGAACGGTTACAAACAGTACGCGGCGGGCAATATGAAAGAGGCGTTTATGCTTCTGGGATACGGAGCCGAGCATTTTGACCGCGCGAACGCCGTTATGCGCGGCAGCGAGCGCGGAGTGTGGGAAGGCTTTTACTTTAACGACTGCTTTGCCGATTTGAAGCATACCGCGTATATGGTAAGGAAGCTGATGGGCTTGGCGCGCGAGAAAGGCGACAACGCGCG
>CAYVUD010000037.1:0-3634 GCA_964454725.1 uncultured Lachnospiraceae bacterium | reverse complement strand
AAAAATGATTTTCGGAGCCGACTACTATCCCGAGCATTGGGACAAAAGCGAGTGGAAGGAGCAGGCGCGGCTGATGCGCGAGTGCAATATAAACACGGTTCGCGTCGGCGAGTTTGCGTGGAAGCTCTTCGAGAGCGAGGAGGGCAGGTTTGACTTTTCTTTTATGGACGAGGCTATGGAGGTTCTCAAAAGCGAGGGCATAAGCGTCATAATGGGTACGCCGACCGCCGCGCCCCCGAAATGGCTCGTCAATAAATACGACGTTTTGACGCGCGATAAGTACGGCAGAGAGCGCGGCTGGGGCGCGCGGCGCGAGTGCTGCGCCAACAGTCCGGACTATATCGAAAAATCGAAAATCATCGTTGAGGAAACGGCAAAGCATTATGCCGGTAACGACCAAATTATCGCGTGGCAGATAGATAACGAGTTCGGCTGTCACAACAGCACGCGCTGTTACTGCGAGCATTGCCGAAGGGCGTTTGCCGATTGGCTCCGCGAAAAGTACGGCACAATCGAAAACCTTAACGAAAAGTGGGGGACGGTGTTCTGGAGCTTGGGCTTCGACTCGTTCGACGATATAATCCTGCCCGCGTACAACTCGTGCGAGGGCGACTACGGAAATCTTTGGAGTCACAATCCGAGCCTTGATTTGGAGTACCGCCGTTTCGCGTCGGAAAGCTGGGTAAAGTACCAGAAAACGCAGATAGATATTATAAAAAAGTACAGCTCCGCGCCGGTCACGCATAATTTAATGGGTCATTTTTCGGATATAAACGCGTACGATTTGTCAAGGGATTTGGACTTTGTTTCGTGGGACAATTATCCCGATAATCAGTGGGGAACGTCCGAGTACGAATATGTTTCGATGGCGCACGAGAATATGCGCGGCGCGAAAAATAAAAACTTTGTCGTAATGGAGGAGCAGTCCGGTCCCGCCGGCTGGGATTTTTTGGGACGGACTCCGCGTCCCGGGGAGCTTCGGCTCTGGACATATCAGGCGGCGGCACACGGCGCGGAGGGTATGGTGTATTTCCGTTTCCGAACGGCTCTTTTCGGTATGGAGCAATACTGGTACGGAATACTTGACCACGACGGCGTTCCGCGCAGACGGTATTATGAGATACAGAAAACCGGCGCGGAGCTTCTGAGGCTTGAAAAGTACATAAAAGACGCGGAAAACAAGTACGACGCGCTTATCGTAAAATCATACGATAACGCGTGGGCGCACGACATAAAGCGCCATTCGGATAAATATAATTACGAAAACCACCTGTATTCCTTTTACAAAGCCAACGCGGATTTAAATGTCTGCGCCGCGGTCTCGAACGGGAATTACGATAAATATAAAGTCGTTTATATGCCGGCGTATAATGTTGTCGGGGACGGCGAAACAGAGGAAATAAAGCGGTACGTTGAAAACGGCGGCACGCTCGTGCTGACGTTTAGGAGCGGCACGCGAAACGAGTACAATAACATTCGTCCGACCGCCGTGCCGTCGGTGTTCGCGGAGCTTGCGGGAATCGAGGCGGCGGAGTTTGACGCGCCCCGACGCGAGGTCGCGGTCGGCGGCGCGGTTTCGGGGAAAGCGTCGGTCTGGTGCGATATAATAGAGCCGAAAACAGCGCGAACCCTGTGCCGTTACGAGAGCGAGTATTATAAAGGCAAGGCAGCCGTCACGGTAAACAGCTTCGGGAACGGAAAGGTGTACTATGTCGGCTGCGATTTGGACGATAACGCCTTAAAGGAGCTTGTCAAGCTGATTTCCGAAGGCGCGGGAGCCGAGATAATATCCGCGCCCGAAAACGTGGAAATAATAAAGCGCGAAGGCTATACCATCGCGCTAAATTATAACGAAACCGCGGTGAAGGTGCCGCTTACCGGCTATGATTTAATAACCGAAACGGAGTTTCGCGGCACGCTCGGCGGCTACGGCGCGGCGTTTGTAAAATAATAAGAGCGCGCCGCCGGTTCGCGCCGCCGTCCGAAATCGAAATCCCCCTTTGGGGTTTTTGCTCCTTTTTGACGCAAAAAGAAGATTATAAAAATTAATTATATTACTTATTTCTCGCCTGAGCCTTGGCGCGCAGGTCTGTTTTTAAAATTCTTTTTCTCATTCGCAGGTTATTCGGAGTAACCTCCAAAAGCTCGTCGTCCGCGATAAAGTCAAGGCACTGCTCCAAGGACATTTCCTTTGGCGGAACGAGCCTTAACGCGTCGTCCGAGCCGGAGGCGCGCGTGTTTGTCGCGTGCTTTTTCTTGCATACGTTTACAACTATGTCCTCAAGTCTGGCGTTCTCGCCGACGATCATACCCTCGTAAACCTTAACGCCGGGGCCGATAAAGAGCGTACCGCGCTCCTGCGCGTTGTAAAGACCGTAGGTAATCGTCTCGCCGTCCTCCCACGCGATAAGCGTTCCGCGGCCGCGTCCCTGAAAATCGCCCTTGTACGGCTCGTACCTTTCAAGTATGCTGTTTACGATAGCCGTACCCTTTGTGGCGGTCATAAGCTCGCTCCGATAACCTATAAGTCCGCGCGAGGGGATTAAAAATTCAAGTCGTGTGTAGCTTTGCGCCGTCGGCGACATATTTGTCATTTCGCCTCTGCGCTGTATTACGCTGTCCATAACGACGCCCGTGTACTCGTCCGGCACGTCAACGGTAAGACGCTCGACCGGCTCGCACTTAACGCCGTCTATTTCCTTATAAATTACAACAGGGTTCGACACCTGAAACTCATAGCCCTCGCGGCGCATATTCTCTATAAGAACCGACAAATGCAGCTCGCCGCGTCCCGAAACGGTAAACGCCTCGGTTGAGTCGGTCTCCTCGACTCTAAGGCTGACGTTGGAGTCAAGCTCGCGAAAAAGTCTGTCGCGCAGATGGCGCGAGGTTACAAACTTGCCGTCCTGACCCGCGAACGGGCTGTCGTTGACGGAGAACGTCATTGAAAGCACAGGGTCGTCAATCTTTACAAACGGAAGCGGGTCGGGGTTTTCGCTGTCGCATATGGTGTCGCCTATATTGATGTCCGCGATACCCGATATGGCTACAACGTCGCCCGCGCCCACCTCGTCGGCGGGAGCCTTTTTAAGTCCCTCGAACGTGTACAGCTTTGTCGCCTTGCCGCGCAGCGTTTTGCCGCCGCGCGCGCAAATCGAAAGCGGCATATTTACGCTTACCCTTCCGCGCTCGATTTTTCCGACGGCGATACGGCCTGTGTACTCGTCGTAGTCGATGTTTGAAACAAGCATCTGAAAAGGACCGTCGTCGTCACATTCGGGGCAGGGAATGGCGTTTACGATAAGCTCAAACAATTCCTTTAAGTCGGAATTGGGCTGCTCGGGGTTGTACTCGGCTGTTGCCCAACCGTCGCGGCCGGAGGCGTAAATTACAGGCGTGTCGAGCTGTTCCTCGGTCGCGCCGAGGTCTATAAATAAGTCGAGTACCTCGTCAACTACCTCGTAAGGTCTCGCGTTTGGACGGTCAACCTTGTTGACGACGATTATCGGCTTTAGGTTGAGCGCCAGCGCCTTCGAGAGAACGAAGCGTGTCTGCGGCATACAGCCCTCGAACGCGTCTACCAGAAGAAGAACGCCGTCAACCATTTCGAGTCCGCGCTCGACCTCTCCGCCGA
>CAYVUD010000036.1:8828-14440 GCA_964454725.1 uncultured Lachnospiraceae bacterium | reverse complement strand
GTCGGAAAACGCGGTATATATGTAATTTGGCTGAGCGTCCTTTATATAAGAGAGCGAGTTGAGCTTGCCGATCGCTTCGAGTACGTTTTCGCGTCCCGACTCCGCGAGCGTCAGTTCGCAAATCCGCGGCTCGGTATATGCCGAAAACGTCGAGGTTTCGGATTGCGCGCTTATATTAAGCTGCTTAACGTCCGTTATTCCAAGCTCCTCGAGCGTAGGCTCAGCCGAATAAAGACTTACGCGCGAGGCGTTATAGTCAATCGTCGCGATAACGGAATTTTCCTCAAACTCCGCGTATTCGGGAATTTCATCGTCCGCTTTCGCGCCGCCCGCGAAAAACCCCGAAAACAACGAACAGAACGCAAAAGAAACGCCTAAAATTACCGATAAAAGCTTCTTCATAACCACAGCCGTCCTCTCCGTTGAATTTTGCGTACAAACATTTATTATATTGTATCACAAAAATCGCCGTTTGTGAATATAAAAATAAAAAATTCCGCAAAAAAGGACTGTAAATACAGTCCCTTAAACAATTATTCGTCATTACCCATAGCCTCGTCCGCCGCGTTTCCGACCGCGTTCGCCGCGTCGTCAACAACATCGCCCGCGCCCTCGGCTATGTCGCCTACCGCGTTCCCCGCGTCCTCCGCCGCGCCGCCGACCGCGTTCCCCGCGTCGTCGATCATATTGTCCGCGTCGTTTTTCATATCGTCCGCGGCATTATCCATATTGTCCGCGTGTTCCGTCGCCGCCGGTTTTTCCTCGTCGCTTAACGCGGTGTTCTCGTGATTTTCCTTCGCCGAGCAAGCCGTCAGAGCAATCGCGGCAAGCAGAGCGGGTAAAATTATTTTTATCTTTTTCATAGCGTTCCTCCATAAATAAATTTGTACATTTATAGTATAAACCCAAATTTAGTTTTTTATTAAAACTTTTGTCCCGAAATTTTTATAATTTTGACGGAACAAAAACCGAGATTTTTTCGTCTAACAAAATGAGATTTTAAAATCGCAAAAACAAAATTCGGACAGTCTGATAAAAACAAGAGGAGAAAAGAGAAGAATGAAAAAAAATATAATTGCGTTAATGACACTTACCGCTATGCTCGCGTCGGGAACCGCGGCATTCGCGGAAAACGAGCCTGCGCTCGACGCGCCGGTTGAGAGCCTTGAAATGGAGGCTCCCGAAATTCAGGGCGACGTTATGCTCATCGACGCTGAGGATAGCGGAGTTGAGTTTATACCTGTAAGCTACATATCAAATACCGCCTCGGTAATATCTGTCGCGGACGGCAGAATTTCGGCGACGACAAATACCGAGGACGCGGAAAATCCCGAAAACGCCATTAATTTCAAAATTAACGACGTTACGGTTGTTATCGACGGCGCGAGCGGCGGGATAAAAACCGTCGATGATATTGCCGAGGGCGACGTTATAACGGTTTACACAAGCTCAGGCGAGCCGACGCCGTTGATTTTACCGCCGCTCTACACGGCAAACGTCATTATAATCGGCAGCGCCGACTCGGTAAAGTTTTCCGACGTTGACACATACGCGGAGGACGAAGAGGGCAATCTTGTAAACGCCGCCAACACCTTACAGCTTAACCTTGACGGAGTAACAGCCGTTGACACAGACGGAAACGCGGTTGAGGACCTTGACGGCAGCACGCTTGCCGTAATCTACACGGACTCGACAAAGAGCGTTCCCGCCCAGACAACGCCCGACGCGGTCGTGGTTCTGCCCTTCGCGGAATATTCCGCGGTCGGCACGGATACGGAGCCGCCCGCTCCCGAGGATATTGAGGTTGATTTTTCAAAGATAACGTCCGTTAAGGCGGCGGAAGAAACAATAACGAATATCTACACGGACGCGGAAGGAAACCTTATGCTTCCGTTAAGAAAAATCGCCGAAGCGCTCGGCTTCACCGTCGATTGGGACGGAAACCTCAGAGCGGTTATGCTTAACGGCGGCAAGTACAGCCTTCAAATAGGCGAGAACAGCTACGGCAAGGGAAAGATGACGCCGGAGCGGTTAAGCGCGGCGCCGGAGATTACAAACGACCTTACGTATGTTCCCGTCGATTATTTCATTGAGATACTCGAAACGGAAATTAATGTAAATCTTGACGATAACTCAATCGAGTTTACGGTCGCGGCAGAATAATTTAAGAACGCTTCTACGGAGTTAATCCGGTTGCATAAAGGAAAATCAGCGTTTCGGGAAATTTCCCGCGGACGCTGATTTTTCATTGTCTAAAATTTGTTTATAAAGGGCAAATTAACAACTCTGTTTTTGTGCAAAAAAGAAAATTTTAAAAAATTGCCGAAATTTTAACAATAGGACTTGTATATTTTGGAGTTTTGAGGTAAAATATAGATGAATGGGTATAAGTACCCAGAAAAAATATATTTTTTCAGGAGGAATTATAAAATGGCAGTTAAAGTTGCAATTAACGGTTTCGGACGTATCGGCCGTCTGGCGTTCCGTCAGATGTTCGGCGCGGAGGGCTACGAGGTTGTCGCTATAAACGACCTTACAAGCCCGAAAATGCTCGCTCACCTTTTAAAGTACGACTCGTCGCAGGGCAAGTACGCTCTTGCCGACAAGGTAACCTCGGGCGAGGATTCAATCACGGTTGACGGCAAGGAAATCAAGATTTACGCTTTCCCCGACGCCAACAACTGTCCGTGGGGTCAGCTTGACGTAGACGTGGTTCTCGAGTGTTCGGGCTTCTACACGTCAAAGGAAAAGGCTCAGGCGCACATCAACGCCGGCGCTAAGAAGGTTGTTATTTCGGCTCCCGCGGGAAACGATCTTCCGACAATCGTTTACAACGTAAACCACAATACATTAAAGGCTTCGGATACGATTATTTCAGCCGCTTCCTGCACGACAAACTGTCTGGCTCCGATGGCTGACGCGCTTAACAAGTACGCTCCCATTCAGTCGGGTATTATGTGCACGATTCACGCTTACACCGGCGACCAGATGACTCTTGACGGTCCCCAGAGAAAGGGCGACTTAAGACGTTCAAGAGCCGCGGCTGTAAACATCGTTCCCAACTCAACGGGCGCGGCGAAGGCTATCGGTCTTGTTATCCCCGAGCTTAACGGCAAGCTTATCGGCTCGGCGCAGAGAGTTCCGACTCCGACAGGCTCGACAACGATCCTTACGGCTGTTGTTAAGGGTAACAATGTTACAAAGGACGGCATCAACGCGGCTATGAAGGCGGCGGCTAACGAGTCCTACGGCTACAACGAGGACGAAATCGTTTCGTCGGACATCGTAGGTATGAGATACGGCTCGCTGTTTGACTCGACTCAGACAATGGTTGCCGAAATCGGCGACGGTCTTTACGAGGTACAGGTCGTTTCGTGGTACGACAACGAAAATTCATACACCTCGCAGATGGTCAGAACGATCAAGTATTTCGCGGAGCTTGCGTAATTGAAAATATATTAAACAAAAAAGAGTTGAGAAAATTTCTCAACTCTTTTACTGTTTTATCCGCTCCCGCCGGTAGGCGGGAGCTTTTTTATTTCCCGTAAATCTCGTCCGCGATATTTTCTATAACCGCGCCGCGCTGCTTTGCGTAGCTTATTGTCATACCCGTACCGCTTTTCGACATAACGCAGTAGGCTATGCCGTAATACGCGTCGTCCGCCATTTTGTAGTTGCGCTTTTGCATACAGCCCTCGACATACGGACCGTCGGTAACATACTTATAACCGTCGGCTTTCGTCATAATCATTCGCCATTCGTATTTGTCCTCCGCGCTCCACAGCTTGCTTTGGTCGTTGCAGGGAAGGTACAGATACAGCTTTATAAACGGATATTCCTCCTTAAGCTCGGCAACGGTTTTCGCCGCGAGCGTGTCAAACCCGAGCGCGCCGCCCGCGATAAATGTTTCAACGCCCTTATCCTCTATAAGATATTTTATTTTTTGCGCCAAAAGCTTTTTTATAGTATCAATTCTGTTTTTCGGGAGCCTTCTGTGTCCGGTAAAAAAACAGACGTATTCCTTTTCCATAACATCACCGCTTATAATTTTACCATAAAACAGTCATAAATTACAAGCTCTATTTGAAAATATAAACAACCGTTTCAATAAAAACCGCCGCCAACCCCGCGCTCAGCAGCAAAACCGAAACTCCTCCCTCAATATTTTTTTCCTTAAAGGCATACGCCGCGTAGCCGGCTGTTTTAAAAATATAGAACAGCACCGCGACGCAGATTATACACGTCAGCAATAAAATCAGCCTCCCAGTCCCATTGATTTTTCTCTTATGGTTATTCCCGTATACCTTACGTTTAATTCCGCGTTTACTTTAATTTTATAGTCGGAAT
This sequence comes from uncultured Lachnospiraceae bacterium, assembly GCA_964454725.1. GTDB lineage: Bacteria > Bacillota > Clostridia > UBA1381 > UBA1381 > JALEPO01. The sequence continues at coordinate 10,093 of CAYVUD010000036.1, read as the reverse complement.
AGGTTTTATCCTTGCAGTTTTCATAAAAATCCTTGTAGGTTAAATAATTTCGTCTTGACTTTTTGGAGAAGCCGAGCAAGTCCACCCGATACTCATTTATGGATTTGTCGATAAATTTTTCACACGCCTCTTCTATGTTTTTCTTCGACTCCTCCTCAAAGAACGCGACGTCTTTTTCGGTCAAATAGCCGTTGGGCAGGGAATAGAAATCCGCCTCAAAATACAGCCTTATTTCAATTTCCTTGTTTTTGTCGTCAACTTTAATTTTCGGATTTTTTTCCTTACGCAGCTTTACCGTTACGGGCGTTTCGGGCGATTTTTCGCTGAAAAAGCTTATATAGCCGTTTTCATAGCTGCCGTTCATTATATTGTAAAGCTCGCTTTCAATGCCGCCCATAATTCCGACCATTTTGTTTTTTGAAAACAGCGCCATACCCATCGACTCGCTTTTGTTTGTTTCCGAAATCGCGACCTCGCCCGCGATATAGTTTTTCAGCTTATACTCGAAGCCTTCCTCATTGACGGGAGCGTTTTTCTGCTTTTCGTTTTCCTCCTCGGATCCGTTTCCGCCCGACTCGCCGCCGCTTTCCGTTTCGCCGGAGCTGTCATTTTCCGTTCCGCCGGTTTGTCCGCTTTCGCCCGAAGCGCTCCCTCCGGAACTGTCGCCTGAGCCGCCGGTTTTAATCACTCCCGCCAGCGGCAGAACGCCGTCGCGGTACATACCGTTATTGCAAAAATAAAAGTCAAGAACATTATTTTCGGGTATGCCTATACTGCCGTTTTGCTTATAGGTAAGCTGATAATACTTAGCGGGATTTACCTCTATTACGGGCTTCACCTCATTGAGATATTCGCCCGCGCCTTCAAGCGCGACCGCCATATATGTGTCGGGACGTATTTCATAGCTTCTTATAAGCGTTTCCAAAATGTCGTCAATACCCTTTTCGGCGATCTCCTTTGAAAAAACCATAATTTTCGTATGCGACAGCGAAAATTTCTTACTCACGATATTATTCGCCACGTTTATTCCGGAATAGATATTGGGCGCTTCGACGGCAATATTCTCGACTATTTCTCCGCCCTTGCCGCCTTCCTCGGCGGCGCCGCCGCTTATCTGCGTAGGCTTGGCGAACTGAATTGTGATTTTATAATTATCGTTTTCCCCCGCGTCAAACCCCATTGCCACGACATAGGCAATATCGTTCGGCTCCGTTCCCACGCAGCCCGCAAGCAGAAGCGCGGTAAGAATCGCGGGGATTATAATT
>CAYVUD010000036.1:5022-8728 GCA_964454725.1 uncultured Lachnospiraceae bacterium | reverse complement strand
ATTACGGGCAGCAAAAACGCGAACGGATATATAATATAATCAAATATATTGAACGAGTTTACGGAGTCTATAATCGAACCCTGCCTTACCGATAAGCTGAAAATACATATGGCTATGGGAATGATAAGAGGCTTGCCGAATTTCATATTAAATGTTATCTGCCATACGTAGCTCAGTATAAACAGATAAAACGAAGAGTAAAGAAGCATAAGAATCGACCATATAAATTGCAGAAATGTTTCAAACCTGCTGAAAAAGCTGCTCAAATGTATTACTCTCGTAATCTGATATACGGGAAAAATGAAGTTTTCGGATTGGGGATAAGGATATATCGCGCAGTACGAAAGCATTATAAGCACCGTAACGGCGCCGCCGATAATTATAGACCTGAAACCGATTTTCTTCATTTCACCGTAATTTTCCGTGTACGGCAGAAGTATGTTTAAAAGAATAATATCCGAAAAAACGGATATGGAGTTTATTCCGTTAAGCATAATGCTTTTCGCTCCGCCTCCCAGTACGGGAAAAAGATTATCCAAATCGTAATAGGGAATAAGGAGCAGAAAAAACGCCAGCATCACTATTCCCGCTATCGGCAGAAACAAATAATGTATTGCCGCGATCGACTCTATTCCCATATACGCCCCTATAACGCTTGCCGTTAAAAATACCAGCATTATTACGTCGTGCCTTACATCTTGGAGAAGTATCACTTGTATTGTTTCGGGAAAAATCGTCAATATCGGTATATAATTTGTTATCAATACCGCGCCGGTTATGATACCGACGATAATTTTCAGTGTTTTCCCGCCGCAAAGCTCCGCCGCTTCAATAATATTTTTTTTGCTTTTATATAAAGCGGCGGTAAGCGTAAAAATCAAAAGCACAACGATAACATTGTACAAAACCTGTATCCAAGCCGCGTTTTTGCTGTTTAAAACAATGTTTCTCGGATAGGTAAGAAGCATTTTAACAACCAAGGCGTTTATCATTAAGCTTGTTATCTTTTTTCTTTGAAGCATTTTTACCTCCGTCAATGTTTCACGTGAAACATTACTTTCTTTTCGTTTTCCATTTGCGGCTGATTTTCGGCTCTTCATCGGAGTTTTTCGTATACAGAAAATCGGGACGCTTCTCCCGCCGCCACACAGCGTTTACAAAAAGAGGATTATTCATTCTGTTGCTTCCCGCCTCGGGCGCGGGCGTTAAAAACGGTATTCCGAAATTCTTCTGTTTTCCGATATATACGCTGTACACAAAAATTCCCGCCGCTATTCCGAAATAGCCCAATAGGGAACCGAGCAACACGAATATCAGCCTTAAAATCCTATACGTCCAGCTAAGCGCGTAATCGGCGGTCGCGAACGAGCCTATGCCGGTTATGGCGATTACAATAATCATAAGCGGACTGACTATCTTCGCGCTTACCGCCGCCTGTCCGAGAATAAGTCCGCCGACTATTCCCAGCGTCGAGCCTATAGCCCCGGGCATTCGTATTCCCGCCTCGCGTATCATTTCAAACGAAACGTCCATAAGAAGCAGCTCCACCAAGCTCGGAAACGGAACGTTTTCTCTTGACGCGCTTATCGAGTAAAGCAGGTATGTCGGTATTATCTCCTGATGATAAAGCGTAGTCGCCAGATACAGCCCGGGCAAAAGAATCGACACAAACATCGCTATTATTCGTATTATTCGCGTCATATTCGCGTATGGCACGCGCAGGTAATCGTCCGACACGGCGTGCGTCAGCTCAAACGCGGTAGTCGGCAAAACCATCGCGCGCGGACTGCCGTTTAAGATGAGCGCGACGCGTCCCTCGGTAAGAGCGCGCGCGACTCTGTCGGGACGTTCGGTAAGAAGCGTCTGAGAGGTGAGCATAAACGTATTGTCCTCAACCATCATCGAAACCTCCTCAATGGAAATTACGTAATCCATTGAAATGCCGTTAATGCGCCTCTTTACCTCCTTTACGAGATTTTCATTCGCGATATCCGAAATGTACAGCAAAACACCGCGTGTTTTGCTTACGTCTCCGATTTTAACTCCCTCCGCTATAAGCTTTTCGCTTTTTATGATTTTCCTTACGAGCGCGGTGTTGTTGCGGAGCATTTCCGCAAACGCCTCCTGCGGACCGTAAATAGACTGCTCCGTTTCGGGCTTATCGATGCCTCTGTGACCCCAGTCGCGGACGTCGAGGACAAAGCCCTTCTTAAAGCCGTCCACAAAAACGGCGCAGCTTCCGAAATTTATTTCCTCGATTATTGTTTCCGTTTCGTCCGTCGCCATAGCCTGCGAGTGGCTTATAAACCTGTCGATAATCTCCTCTTCGTATTTGTATATTTCTCCGTCCTCGTAAAACGGAAGCTTTTGGAGCGTTTCGATAATCGACAAATCAATAAGCTCGGAATTTACCATTCCGTCAATGAAAATAATAAACGCCCGCCTGTCGTTTTTCAGCTTCAGCTCGCGGATTACAACGTCGTTGTTTATCGGATACGTAAACCGTTTTTTCATATACGCCAGGTTTTCGCCGATTTTTTCGGAAACATAGAATATCTCTTTTTTCTCCTTTTCGTTTCTTACGTCGTAAACGGTGTTTTCTTTTTTCTCGGTAAGCTTAAAGTCCTCCTCATAATCCGGACTGAAAACAAATAGTTTTTTTAATATATTTTTTATATTCATAAGCATAAACTCCTCATATTTCTTAGTATGGTAATTATTTTTCTATTTATTCGCGATATAAAACATTACAGTTATATTTCATTTTTGTAATGTTTCACGTGAAACATTTACAAATAAAAAATTTATGGTATAATAGTTATTGTACAAAGATTTAAGCAAAATAAAGGAAGGGCATATAATGAGCAAGGTCATAGCGATAACAAACCAGAAGGGAGGCGTCGGAAAAACGACAACTTCGGTTAATCTTGCGTCCTGTTTGGCGTCGGAGGGCAAAAAAACTCTTCTCGCCGACTGCGACCCGCAGTGCAACGCGACAAGCGGTCTTGGAATAGAAAAAGAGGACTACAATAATAGTCTTTCGGTTTATGAATGTCTACAGGATAACGAAAACACAAAAAACGCGATACTGAAAACAAAATACAACAATTTATATCTTTTGCCGTCGTCGCCCGATTTATCGGCGGCGGAAATAGAGTTGGCATACGAGGATAAGCGCGAATACTTTTTTAAAAACGCGATAGAACCGATAAGAGACGATTTTGATTTTATCATAATCGACTCGCCTCCGGCTTTGGGAATGATTACGATTAATATTCTTACCGCCGCCGACTCGGTTTTAATTCCGATTCAGTGCGAGTATTACGCGTTGGAGGGTTTGAGTCAGCTTATAAACACTGTGCGAATGATAAAGAAAAAGCTAAATCCCCATATCGAAATAGAGGGGGTTCTGGGAACTATGTACGACGGACGCACAAACCTTTCCATTCAGGTGCTTGACGAGGTTAAAAAATATTTTCCCGACAAGGTTTATAAGAGCATTATACCGAGAAATGTGCGGCTGAGCGAATCTCCAAGCTTCGGCGAACCGATTATTTATTACGACAGAACCTCAAAGGGCGCGGACGCGTATATGTCTTTGGCGAAGGAAATTATGAATAAAAATTAAAAAAGGGGTGACATATGTGGCAAAAAAGGGACTCGGCAAGGGTTTAGGCTCTCTGTTTGACGAGCATAATATTACAAA
>CAYVUD010000036.1:0-4922 GCA_964454725.1 uncultured Lachnospiraceae bacterium | reverse complement strand
ATATTACAAAGGATATTATAACCGCGGAGCCGGCGGCGCAAGGCGGAATCGAAAAGATAAAGCTGACGCTTATCGAACCGAACAAAAACCAGCCGCGAAAGAGCTTCGACGAGGAAAAAATCAACGCGCTCGCGGACTCCATTAAGGAAAACGGACTTATTCAGCCCGTTATCGTAACACCGTCAAAAAACGGTATGTACAAAATAGTCGCGGGCGAGCGGCGGTGGAGGGCGAGTAAAAAAGCGGGACTTCGTGAAATTCCGGCGGTCGTTAAGGATTACACCGACGAGCAGATAGCCGAAATAGCGCTTATAGAAAATTTGCAGCGCGAGGACTTAAATCCGATAGAAGAGGCGTTGGGCTACAAAACGCTTTTGGAGGAATTTAACCTCACTCAGGAGCTTATCGGAAAACGTATCGGAAAAAGCCGAAGCGCGATAGCAAACTCACTGCGGCTGTTAAGTCTTGAGGAGCAAATTCAGAAGCTTCTCGTTTCGGGCGAAATTTCAAGCGGTCACGCGAGAGCGATACTGTCGCTCGATGAAAACGAGCTGAGGCTCGCGCTCTCAAAACGAATTATAGAGGATAATCTCAATGTACGCCAAACCGAGGCTTTGGCAAAGCAGCTTCAAAAAAAGAAGCCCGAAAAAAAGTCTCCGAAAAAATCGGCGTATGACATAGAGATAGAAGCGATACAGAACAATCTCGCGTCGCAATTCGGCACAAAGGTAAAAATTACGCATACCGAAAAAAAAGGCAAAATCGAAATCGAGTACTACGGCAGCGGCGATCTTGAGAGAATACTTAATCTTATCAACTACGGAGGTAATTGAAAATGACAGCAATAATTGATGAAAATTTAATAGTTTTGGGTCTTGGCGCGCTCGGGGTGGTTTTAGCCATTATAGGTATAATCATAGGTATCGTCAACTCCTCAAAGGTCAATACGCTTATGGATTATTCCGACGAGGGCGATCTCGCGACAGCCTTAAAGGACTATTACGATAAGGTCGAGGATCTCGCCGACTCCGTAAACAGAACGACAGACACGGTTTTAATGTCAAGACTCGCAAACTGCGAAAACGAAACGAATATTTCCATTAAAAAAATAGGAATAGTAAATTTTGACGCGTTTGACGACGTAAGAGGAAATCTGAGCTTCGCGCTGGCGCTTCTCAATAACGTCAACGACGGAATTATTCTTACCTCGCTGTTCGGACACAACTCCTGCAATACATACGTAAGGGAGATTAAAAACGGCGAATCGTCGGTTAAGCTTTTGTCGGAAGAGGCGGAAGCCCTGTCAAAGGCAAAAAATAAACTAAAGAAGGATCAATAAAATGAAAGAAAATAATAACAAATCACTTTTTCTTTATACCTCGCTTATTTTTGTAGTTGCGATTCTTCTTATTATTCTGGCGTTTTTCGGTCAGACAAACGTCGAGAAAAATCAGCCGGAAATCGAGGTGACGGAGGAAACGGAAACGCCGTCCTCAAACAGCGGAATCGCGGAACGCGCGTCGGTTCTGAGCGAAGAAAACCGGCTGCTTTTGGAGGAAAAAACGAAGCTTGAAACACAGGTTCGCGAAAAGGACGCGATTATAAGCGGATTGGAAAATGAGAATTTCAATCTCGGCGAGAAAATAAAAATGAACGATTTGCTCCTTCAGGCAAACGGTTACCTATACGTCGGAAACCTTGAAAAGTCGGCTGAGGCGCTCGGTCAGGTCGATTATGACAAGCTCACCTCCGACCAGCAAATTATTTACAATAACGTGAAAAACAGATTGAATTAATACAGAAAGGATAAATTGAAATGCTTGACATTAAAATTTTAAGACAAAACCCCGAAAAAATAAAGGACGCTTTAAAAAAGCGCAATAACGACCTCGATATTACTCCCGCGATAGAGCTTGACGCGAAACGCCGCGAACTTCTAACGGACGTTGAGCAGAGAAAGGCGAAGCAGAACGAGATAAATAAAAAAATACCGCAGATGAAAAAAGCGGGCGAGAACACCGATGAAATTTTCGCGCAAATGCGCGAGCTGAGCGCCGATATTAAGGCGGACGACGAAAAGGTTCGCGAGATAGACGAGAAGCTCCGCGACTTTATGCTGCGTATACCAAACATTCCAAACGACGAGGTTCCCGTCGGCGCGGACGACAGCGAAAATGTTGAAATAAGAAAATTCAGCGAACCGAGAAAATTTGACTTTGAGCCGAAAGCGCACTGGGACATAGGTACTAACCTCGACATACTCGATTTTGAGCGCGGCGTTAAAATCGCCGGTACGCGCTTCACCGTATACAAGGGCTTGGGCGCGAGACTCGAGAGAGCGGTTATTCAATTTTTCCTAAACACACATACCGAGGAATCGGGTTACACCGAAATTTTCCCGCCGTATATGGTAAACCGCGCCTCAATGACCGGTACGGGTCAGCTTCCAAAATTTGAGGAGGACGCTTTTAAGGTCGTGAACAACGGTTTCTTTCTTATACCTACCGCGGAGGTTCCCGTAACCAATCTTCACCGCGACGAAATTCTCGACGGAGATAAGCTCCCGATTAAATACTGCGCGTACTCGGCTTGCTTCCGCGCGGAGGCGGGAAGCGCCGGCAGGGACACGCGCGGTCTTATAAGACAGCACCAGTTTAACAAGGTCGAGCTTGTTAAATTTGTTAAGCCGGAAGAGAGCTACAGCGAGCTTGAAAAGCTTACAAACGACGCGGAAAAGCTTCTTCAAAAGCTCGGTATCGCCTACAGGGTCGTTTGTCTTTCAACCGGAGATTTGGGCTTCTCGTCGGCAAAGACCTATGATATCGAGGTTTGGATGCCAAGCTACGGACGCTATGTTGAGATTTCCTCCTGCTCGAACTTTGAGGACTATCAGGCGCGCCGCGCGAATATACGTTATAAGAACGATCCGAAGGACAAGGCGCAATTTGTTCATACGCTGAACGGCTCGGGTCTGGCGGTCGGAAGAACCGTCGCGGCAATTCTTGAAAATTACCAGAACGCGGACGGCACTGTTACCGTTCCGGAGGTACTCGTTCCGTATATGGGAACCGATATTATAAAATAAAATCGAATAAGGGGAGATTTTTCTCCCTTTATTTATAGGTTGCGTTTCACCCATACCTTATGTAAACCAAAAATTTGTGCGGACAAACTATCAACAGTGTAAAATTAAGGGTTATACATCAAAATTTTCCTTTAAACAGGACTTTTTTTGAAAGTTATCCGCTTTATCCGCACATTTATCCCCACTCAAACATAATTGCGGATATTTTTAAAACGACGGTTTTAAGCCGTTTTAAAAGGTTTACATATATTTTTTACAAAATTTTACAAAATTATCCGTTTTTTATTAACGGCGGGAGGTAATTTTTGAAAAAAACGCGCGATTTTAAAGGTTTTGGGAGAGTATAAAAGTTATCCGCACCTGTGCATAACTTAGTGTATAAAAGGACAAAATAATATGATTACGCCAAGACTCAAATGTATAGCGGACCATACGCGGGGAAGGGTCATAGCCGATATAGGAACCGACCACGCGTATATTCCGATAAAGCTCGCGCGGGACGGAGTATGTGAAAAGCTTATCGCGAGCGACGTAAAAGAAGGACCTCTCGAAATCGCGGAGCGGAACATAAAAAAACACGGGCTTGAGGATAAGATTGAAACACGGCTCGGAGGAGGGCTTTCGGTACTTAACGAAAACGAAGCCGACACGATTATAATAGCCGGAATGGGCGGCGAGGTAATCGAGGCGATTTTAAGAGAGGGAGAAAAAACCGCGAAATCGGCTTCTCTTTTGGTTCTTCAGCCGATGAACTCACAGTATGAGCTGAGAAAGTACCTTATAAATAACGGTTATGTCATAACAGGCGAGGATATTGCTGTCGAGGGCTTTAAGGTTTATAATATTCTTACGGCGATGGCGGGGGAGCAAAGCGCGTTTGAAACCGAAATCGAGTATCATATTCCGAAATATCTTAAAAGCAACAAATATTTTAAAAATCTTTACGATAAGAAAAAACGCGAGTTTGTAAAAATTATAACGGGTCTTGAAAACTCAAGGGACTCCGACACGGAAAAGCTTGAAAAATACAAATCCCTGCTAAAGGAGCTAAACGAATATGAAGGTAAATGAAATTATCGGACTTATTGAAAAGGTATGCCCGAAAAATTTAGCGTATGACTGGGACAACGTAGGTCTTTTATGCGGCGGCAAAGACAAGGAGGTCAAAACCGTTTTTGTGACGCTTGACGCAAATTTAGACACGGTAAGGGAGGCGGTTTCCGCCGGCGCGGATATGATAATTTCGCACCACCCCATACTGCTTGGCGGAATAAAAAGGATAGACTTCTCAACGCCCGTCGGACAAATGCTTAAACTGCTTATCGAAAACGACATTCCCCTTTACGCGGCGCACACCAATATGGACGTCGCCAAAGGAGGCATAAACGACGCTCTCGCGGAGCTGTTCGGACTCGACGACGTTAAAATTTTAGAGCGGCATACCGAAAATACCGAAGCGGGGCTTGGAAGATACGGAAAATTAAAAGCTCCGGTCACGCTTTCCGCTCTCGCGGAGATTGTAAAGGAAAAGCTCAAAACGCCGCGCGTAAGAGTGTCCGGCGCGCCCGAAACAGTGATTTCGACTCTCGCCGTCGCCTCGGGAAGCTGCGCCGAGGTTATCCCGCTCGCCAAGGCTCTCGGCTGCGGCGCGATTATCACGGGAGATATGAAATATCACAATACCATAGACAGCGTCGAAAGCGGCATATGCGTAATCGACGCCGGACACTACCCGACGGAAATTATCGTTATGGATATTTTTGAAAATATACTGAAAAATACGGACTTGAAAATAATAAAATCGGAAAATAAAGATATTTTTTGGTTTGTTTAAATA
>CAYVUD010000035.1:0-14610 GCA_964454725.1 uncultured Lachnospiraceae bacterium | reverse complement strand
AACTCAGGCGTTTTTTATTTTTTATTTCAGTTCATAGCCGCCTACCGGACGAACCGAGAGTATATGACACATACCCTCGCCCAGCACCGCCTCAATTCTTGACTTAAACTCCTTAAGCATATCATCGGGCACAAACGCCTGAACGGTGCCGGCGAAGCCGCCGCCGTGTACGCGGTACGAACCGCGCTCGCCGAGAATTTCGTCGCACAGCGCAAGCGTAAGCGCTACCGCCTGCGCCTTAGGGTTACTCGCCGCGTAAATGTTTTGCAGATACATATATGACGAGCGCCCCGACGCCCTGTTGAATTTCAAGAACGTCTCAAAGTCGTCCAGCTTAAGCGCGTCCGCCTCCAACTGCGCGTAACGGTTGTCGTTAAAGAAATGTATGGCTCTTAGAACCGCGCGGTCGTTTTTAATCGCCTCGCGAAGCGGTTTTATATTCGCCTTAAACTCCTTCTCGTCAACCTCGCGAAGATAGTTTTTGCCGAAGAAATTCGCAACCTCCTTCATATCCTCCGGAATTGTGGCGTATTCCGAGGTTAAGTCGGCGTGGTCGGCGCCGGAATCTATAATACAGAGCGTGTGGTCAAAACGATTTAAATTCATATCCACCTTTTTAATTTTCGGATTTTCCGTACTTTCAAAGTCTATCGCGACTACCGAACCGACAGACGACGCCATTTGATCCATAAGTCCGCTGGGCTTTCCGAAATATACGTTTTCGGCATACTGTCCGAATTTCGCTATCTCGACCGGATTAACCTCCCCGCCGCAGAAAAGACCGTTTACAATAGTTCCGACAAGCACCTCAAACGCCGCCGAGGACGACAGTCCCGAGCCTTTTAAGACATTTGAAATGGTGTACGCGTCAAAGCCCTTTACGGGATAACCCAAGTCCGCGAAACGCCTGAGAACTCCGCGTATAAGAGCTATTGCCTTATCCATCTGCTCCTCGTGAACTTCCAAATCGTCAAGGTCGATTATATCCATTTTGTAGTTTCTCGACTGAATTCTTACCTGATTTGTACCGTTTGGACGCGCCGCGGCGATAACGTCGAGGTTGACGCTTGCCGCGAGAACGCAGCCGTGCTGATGGTCGGTATGGTTTCCGCCTATTTCCGTTCTTCCCGGAGCGCTGAAAAGCGCTATTTCTTCGGTTTTGCCAAAGGTTTTCTCAAACTCGTCGATAACCTCTATGTAACGGTCGGCATATGTGTAGGTTTCGGCGGTTCTGTAAATGTAGCCCAGTATATCGGAATACAAGCCGTTTTTCAGATCGCTTTTTAATTTTTCTGTAGAGTGCATAATTCCCTCCGTTCATATTTTTTACAGTTAATCAAAGCCGTTTCGATATGAAACGGCTTTGTATTGTCATTATACCGCGTATGATTTATTCAACCATAAGAAAATCGCTTACGACATTCTGCATCTGTTCCTTGTCGCATACCAAGTCAAACAGCTTCGACTTGCTTTTAAGCTCCGCAAGTGATTTTGGAATATTCATTCCGCTCTTTCGCGATAATTCTTCGAGAAGAGTAAATTCGTCCTTGCCCGCTACCTCGTTATGTCCGCCCAGAGCGATTAAAACGCTCTGATTAAACTTAAACGGACTCGCTGTCGAGGCAATAACGGTTTTGGTGTTGTCCCCCGTTTCGTCAACGTACTTGTCATAGACCGACATAGCGACGGCGGTGTGCGTGTCAATAACGTAACCGTACTCATCGGAGTACTTTTTAATAGCCGCCATTGTTTCGGCGTCGTTGCTGCAGCCGGCTGAAAATACAGAGTCCATTTTCTCCTTTACATCGGCGGGGATTTCGTATACGCCTTCGGTAACAAGCTTATTCATCATATCCGAAACAGCCTTGTCATCTCTTCCAGTGAGGTCAAAGAGGAAACGCTCCAGATTTGACGAAATGAGAATGTCCATAGACGGCGAAATCGTCGTATGGAACTCTCGGTTTTTATTGTATATGCCTGTTTTAATAAAATCCGTAAGAACATTATTTTCGTTTGACGCGCATATAAAGCGCCTAACGGGAAGTCCCATTTTCTTCGCGTAGTACGCGGCGAGAATATTTCCGAAATTACCCGTCGGAACAACAACATTTATAGCGTCGCCGTTCTTTATTTCGCCGTTTTTAAGCAAGTCCGCGTACGCGGAGAAATAGTATACAATCTGCGGAGCCAATCTGCCCCAGTTTATAGAATTTGCCGACGAAAGACTGAACTGGTTTCTCGCGAGAAGCTCTTTATAGGCGTTATCGGTAAATATCTTCTTAACGCCGTTCTGCGCGTCGTCAAAATTGCCTCTTACCGCGGCAACGCTTACATTGTTGCCCTCCTGCGTAACCATTTGAAGCTTTTGAATTTCACTTACGCCGTTGTCGGGATAGAATACGATAATTCTCGTGCCGTTTACGTCCTTAAATCCCTCCAATGCCGCTTTTCCGGTATCTCCGGACGTAGCGACAAGGATAACGACCTCCTTATCTTCATTCGTCTTTTTCATAGACGTAGTGAGAAGATGCGGAAGAATTTGCAAAGCCATATCCTTAAACGCGCACGTGGGACCGTGCCACAGCTCGAGAACATACGCTCTGTCGTTAAGCTTATATACGGGAGCTATTGCGTCGGTCTCAAACTTTTCCTTGGTGTACGCGCTGTTTATACAGCGCGTTAATTCCTCTTCGGTAAAGTCCGTAAGGAATTTGCTGAGGACAAAATACGCCCTTTCCGTATAGGATTTATCGGCTAAAGCCTCAATCTCGTCCGATGTGACTGTAGGGAAGCTCACGGGAACGAACAGACCGCCCTCCGCGCTAAGACCTGTTTTTATAGCCTCCGCGGCGCTTACCGATATGCTTTTATCCCTGGTGCTTTGATACTGCATCTGTAAAAAACCTCCAAAAGTGACGCCGTTAAATCAAACGGCCAATTTCTTGATATATTCGGGCGCCGTATCCGCGTCGATACTAACCGAAATCACAAACTGAATGTTGAATTTTGAACTCATTTTCTCAAGTCTGTTCAGAAATTCCTCAAAGCCGTCAAGCTCTGTTGTTCCGACAATTCTGAAAATGCCGTCGATAAAGATATTTGTAATATCGAAATCACGGCTTACTATACCGCAGATAAAACCGAAGAACTCGTTATACGACTCAATATCAAATTCCGAGGTGTCTGCCATTCTTATCCTCGATTTAATGTCATACATACTTCTGCTTGTATTATCGCTGATAAATACAACATTGCCCTTTGCTACCGCTGAAGCGTTGTTTACGCTCTCGATAAGAGCCTTTGTTTTGCCTGTGCCTTTTTTGCCAATAAGAAGTTCAACCATTGTTAATCTTCCTCCTTTAAAAATATTTTATTTACAGGGAAATAGTACCTATCCCTTATAATTGCGAAATAATTACGATAAGCGAGCCTCAAGCGCCGACTTTTGATCCTCGTATCCGGGCTTTCCCAGAAGCGCGAACATATTTTTCTTGTATGCCTCAACGCCCGGCTGGTCAAACGGGTTGACGCCCAAGAGATAGCCCGAAACGCCGCACGCCTTCTCAAAGAAATATACGAGTTTGCCGAAATTATACGCGTCAAGCGCGGGTATCTTAACCGTAAGGTTGGGAACAAGTCCGTCCGTATGTGCAAGAGCAGTTCCCTGCGCCGCCTTTGAGTTTACGTAGTTTATCGTCTTGCCCGCGAGGAAATTAAGTCCGTCAATATTGTCGGGAGTCGATTCAATCGTGATGTCCTTTCTCGGATTTTCTACCAAAAGCGCCGTTTCAAAGAGAATTCTCTGACCCTGCTGGATATACTGACCCATTGAATGTAAGTCGCTCGAGAAATCGGCAGCCGCCGGAAATACTCCCTTATTGTCCTTGCCCTCGCTCTCGCCGTAAAGCTGCTTCCACCACTCTCCGAAATAATGCAGCGCCGGCTCATAATTTACCATAAGCTCAACGCATTTGCCCTTTCTTGAAAGACAGTTTCTTACGGCGGCGTACTGATAACACTGATTTTGAGCCAAATCCGGATTCGCGTACTCCTCCATCGCCTCAGCCGCGCCCTTCATCATAGCGTCTATATCAATTCCCGCGGCGGCTATCGGCAAAAGTCCCACCGCTGTTAAAACCGAGTATCTTCCGCCTATATCGTCGGCGATTACAAATGTTTCGTATCCTTCCTCGTCCGCAAGCGATTTTAGCGCGCCGCGAGCCTTGTCGGTTGTGGCGTAAATTCTTTCTCTCGCGCCGTCCTTGCCGTATTTCTTCTCCAGCAGCTCCTTGAAAATTCTAAACGCAATCGCCGGCTCTGTTGTCGTACCCGACTTTGAAATGACGTTTACCGATATGTCCTTGCCGTCTATCGTTTCCAGAAGATCCGCCATATAGGTGGAGCTTATGTTGTTACCGGCAAAGAAAACGGCAGGTCCCTTTCTCTTATCCGCGTCAAGAGCGTTATAGAACGAATGCTGCAGCATTTCCACCGCCGCTCTCGCTCCGAGATACGAACCGCCGATACCTATTACTATAAGAACGTCCGAATTTGAGCGGATTTTCTCCGCCGCCTTCTTAATTCTTTCAAATTCTTCTTTATCGTAATTTTTCGGGAGGTCAACCCAACCCAGAAAGTCGTTTCCCGCGGCTGTTTTGTTGTGAACCATATCGTGCGCCGCTTTTACGTATTCCGCCATATTGTCAATCTCGTGCTGTCCTACAAAGGGAAGCGCCTTTGAATAATCAAAGCTTAAATTACCCATTTTTATTTCCTCCTCATTGAATATACTATATGATTATTTTACAACATATTGGGGAAAATTTCAAGTATTTATAAAAATTTTCTACAATAATATTTTCGCGTTACGGAAATATACCTTTCTCAAAGAACGACTCCGTCCTTGAAAATCGAGATTTCCCTATAGCCGTTTTTTTCGTTGTTGGTGAGCTTTCCGCCCGCCACGGCAAGAACGTAGTCGAATAACTCGTCCGTTAAATCCGCGCCGTTTATTATTTCGCCCGCGTTAAAGTCTATCCAATGCGGTTTACGCCGCGCGAGAGCTGAGTTTGTCGCGATTTTCACTGTCGGTACGGGCGCGCCCACAGGCGTGCCGCGGCCGGTTGAGAACAAAATCATATGACAGCCCGACGCGGTTAAGTTGGTTACCGCTACAATGTCGTTGCCGGGACCGGTTAGCAGATTAAGACCCCGCTTTTCCACTCCGCCGCCTATTTCAATAACGTCAACGACGTCCGAGCTTCCCGCCTTTTGCACACAGCCCAAGGACTTATCCTCAAGCGTCGTTATTCCGCCCGCTTTGTTGCCCGGCGACGGGTTTTCGTACACTGCCTGGTTGTGGCTTGTGAAATAGTCCTTGAAATTGTTTATAAGCGCGACTGTTTTATCAAACGCCGCCTTGTCCGCGCAGCGGTTCATAAGTATCGTTTCCGCACCGAACATTTCCGGCACCTCGGTTAAAATTGTGCTGCCGCCCGCGCCTATAAGCTTGTCGGAAAAGCGCCCGATGAGCGGGTTTGCGGTAAGACCGGAAAAACCGTCGCTGCCGCCGCATTTAAGTCCCACAACAAGCTCCGAAGCGTCGCACTCCGTCCTCTCCTGCTTAGAGGCAAAATCCGCAAGCTCCGCGATAAGGCGGAGACCCTCCGCTATTTCGTCGTTATAGTCCTGAGCGCTCATAAACCGCACCCGCTCCTCGTCAATATCACCGAGCGCCTCCTTAAACACACCGATGTTATTGTTCTCGCAGCCCAGTCCCAGAACAAGCACGCCCGCGGCGTTTGGGTGGTTTACAAGCCCCTTTAATATAAGCTGTGTCGTTTTTTGGTCGTCTCCGAGCTGCGAGCAGCCGAACGGGTGAACGAAATTATAGATACCGCCGCACTTGCCGCCATATCTCTTGTTCGCTTCTCTCGCGAGAATTTCCGACGTCTTGTTGACGCAGCCGACGGTGTTTATAATCCATATTTCGTTTCTTACGCCTACTTTGCCGTTTTTGCGGCGATAGCCCATAAATGTGCGTTTCGGGGTCTTTTTAAGCGGATTTCTCCGCGGCTCGTATGTATATTCAAGAGTGCCGCTGAGATTTGTTTTTATGTTGTGCGTATGTATATGCTCGCCGGCCTTTATATCCTCGGTCGCGTGACCTATCGGATAGCCGTATTTGATTATGTTTTCGCCCTTTTTTATATCGGTAAGGGCAACCTTGTGGCCGCTCAAAGCGCCCTCAAGCATAACAGCCACATTATCCTTTTCGTTTATCCTTATCCGCTTCATTTCAATCCGTTACCTTTTCCATAGCCATTCTTATTCCGTCCTTTTCAATCGCGTCAAGGTGCGCCTCGACCGACGGCAGGAGAAAGGACAAGTCCGCGCCCCAGTACTCGGTTTTCGCGAGAATTTCCGCAGTTGACGCTGTTTTCATAAATTCCATAACGGAAGGGTCGTCGTTCGCCGCGTCGGTACGGTAGAACGCTATAAGCGCCGCGAGCGAGAACACAAGGCGTTTTGGCTCGGCGCCCTTCTCCTTCATATACGCCAAAAGACTCGGCAGTACCCGTACCTTGTACTTTGAAACGGAGTTAAGCGCGATACTCAGCAGATAATGCTTTATAAACGGATTTTTAAAACGCTCCGTAACGTCGTTGGCGAACTGCTCAAGCTCCGCCTTCGGCAAATCGAGCGTCGGAATTATTTCCTCAAATAAGCCCTGTTGCGTAAACGAGAACACGAGCTTGTCGTCCATCGCTTCTCTTACCGTTTCAAGACCCGCCAGATGCGCCGCCAAAGCCATCATTGTGTGAGCGCCGTTTAAAATTCTTACCTTGCGCTTTTTATACGGCGTAACGTCGTCTGTCCATATCACGTTAAGACCTATTTCGCGGAACGGCATCTCCTCCGCAAGCTTCTTATCTCCCTCGATTACCCATAAATGGAATATTTCGGCTGTGTCGATAAGGTTATCGAGATAACCGAACGACTCCTCCATTTGCTTTGCCGTGTCACGCGGGTAGCCCGTTACGATACGGTCAACGAGCGTGTTGGTAAAGTAATTTTCCTCGTTTACCCATTTTTCAAACTCAGCGCCAAATCCCCAGTCGCGGCTGTATTTCAATACACATTCCTTTAAGCTGTCGCCGTTTTTGTCGATAAGCTCGCACGGAAACAGAATAAATCCGTTCAGTCCCTCGTCGAAACGCTTCTTTAAAAACAGCGTCAGTCTGCCCGGGAACGTAAGAGAGGCAAAGTCGTTTTTGTTCTGATTTGGTTTATATTCAATACCCGCCTCTGTCGTGTTTGAAACAATAAATCTCAAATCGGGATTTTTGGCGCAGTCAAAGAAAGCATCGGTATCGGCAAACGGGTTTATACCTCGCGTTACGCACTCGACAACGCGCGTTTCCTCGACCCTTTCCCCGTTTTGCAGACCTCTCAAATACAGACTGTATAAACCGTCCTGCTCGTTAATCATATCAATAAGACCGTTTTTCAAGGGCTGAACAATCACAACTCCGTAATCGCCGCCGTTTTCCTTATTGAGTCTGTCGATTATCCAATCGACGAAGCCTCTTAAAAAGTTGCCCTCGCCGAACTGAAGCACGCGCTCGGTCAACTGACATTTTTCGGTTCTCTTTAATCTTTCCATTTTTCTCCCCCCTAACTTTTATCGCAAAATATTAAAATCCAAAATAGTTCATCGCGTTATTAAAGCATATATCCTCAACTATTTTCCCGAGAGTGTCCATATCCGCGGGAAATTCGCCGTTTTCCACCCACTCGCCCAAAATATTACACATTATGCGCCGGAAATACTCGTGTCTGGTATACGAGAGGAAGCTCCTCGAGTCGGTAAGCATTCCCACAAATTTTGAGAGCGCGCCCAGATTTGCCAGAGCCTTCATCTGCTCTGTCATACCGTCGCGCTGATCGTTAAACCACCAGCCAGAACCGAACTGTATCTTGCCGGGAACCTCGCTCCCTTGGAAATTGCCGAGCATAGCCGCCAAAACATAGTTGTCCTTCGGGTTAAGCGTATACAAAACGGTTTTCGGCAGGCTGCCCTTTGTCTGCATCGAGTCAAGAAGCCTTGCGAGAGGCGCGGCTATACAGTAATCGCTTATCGAGTCAAAGCCGGTATCCGCGCCGAGCTTCTCAAACATCTTCGAGTTATTGTTTCTCAAAGCGCCTATATGAAGCTGCATCGCCCAGCCGCGCGCCGAATACATTTTCGCGAGTTCCCCGAACACCGCCGTCTTGTACGCGTCCGTTTCCTTCTGCGTAAGGCTCTCGCCGCTAACCGCCTTCGCCATAACCGCGTTTACCTCGTCCGTTGACGCTTCCTCGAACGGCACGCTGTCGAGAGCGTGGTCGCTTAGGCGGCAGCCGGACTCATTGAAAAAGTCAATTCTTTTTTCAACCGCTTTCATAAGCGAGGCGAAATCCGTTATCGCGACGCCCGAAACCTCGGAAAGCTTCTGTATGTAACCGGAGTATGCGGGCTTATCTATGTTTATTATAAAGTCCGGACGGAATGTCGGCAGAACCTTCGCGTTTATGTGTCCCTTCTCGGCTATTTTTTTGTGCCACTCAAGAGAGTCCGACGGGTCGTCTGTCGTGCAGATAACGGCTACGTTTGAGTCGTTTATGAGCTTCGCGGGACTCATACCTGTGTCCTTTATGACCCTATTGCCCTTTTCCCAAATTTCCTCCCATGTGTCCTCTCTTACAACCGTGTCAATGCCAAAATATCTCCGCAGCTCCAGATGCGTCCAATGATAGAGCGGGTTGCCGATCGCGTATTGCAGAACAGAGCAGAATGCCCTAAACTTTTCAGCATCGCTCTTATCACCCGTTATATAGCTCTCGTCAAGTCCGCACGAGCGCATATAACGCCACTTGTAATGGTCGCCGCCCAAAAATATCTGAGCGATATTGTCAAACGGCTTATCCTCGTACATCATCTGCGGGCTTAAATGGCAGTGATAGTCGCAGATAGGCATTTTCGCCGCGTACTCCTTATAAAGAGTTTTTGCTGTTTCATTTGACAGCATAAAGTCAGCGTCCATAAATTTTTTCATATTGAAATTGTCCCCTTCTCCGCAATAATTTTATCTTATAAGCTATTATACATCACGTCCGCGGTTCAGTCAATAAGCGAAACGCACATTAAAAAAATAATTTTCCAAAACGCCGGCTGATTTGCAATTTGCGGAGATTTGTGATAAAATGAAACAAATAACTGAGCGAGGTGATAAAAATGGCGGTATCGTTTCCCGGCGGAAAAAGGCTTAAAAGCCGTAAAAAGCTTACTTCCTCCGCTCCGCTTCTCCCTCTTAACGACTGCGGCGACTATATTTTTCCGCTTTCCCAAAACACCGGTGTGCCGCTATCTCCGCTTGTAAACGCGGGCGACAGCGTAAAGCTCGGTCAGAAAATAGCCGACGCCGAGGACTACCTTGCCGTACCTATTCACTCGTCCGTTTCGGGCATTGTAAAGGACATCGCAAGCGTTGAAATCGCGCCCGCCGTAACCGATACGGCAATCATCGTTGAAAACGACGGTCTTAACCGCGAAGCCGAAGCAAAAATCACCGTTTCTCCCGATAAGTACACAACGCGCGAGCTTCTGTGGCTTATCCGCGACGCGGGAATTATCGAGCCTGACGGCGAACCGGCGCATATAAAGCTAAATCTGCCGTCAAGCGTTAAATTTGTTATTGCCAACTGCGCCGAAAGCGACCCGTATGTAACCTCAAAGCAAAAGCTAATCGAGAGCTTTGCTCCGGAAATTATAGGCGGTCTCAGGCTTGCTATGCGTATTCTCGACGCGAAAGACGGATATATCGGTGTAGAGGCGCATATGAAGGACTGCTTCAATTCCCTCAAAAAGGAACTGCGCTACGATACGTCGATTCACCTTTTAAAATTAAAGACAAAATATCCGCAAAGCGACGAAACACAGATTATAAAAGCCGTTACCGGCAGAGATACTCCGAAGGATTCGGTCGTGCTGGACGCTAAAACGCTGCGTGATATTTACAGAGCCGTGGTATTGGGAAAAAGCGTCACCGAAACGGTCGTAACGGTTTCGGGAGAAGCTGTCGGAACGCCGTCTGTGTTTCTCACGCCCATAGGCGCGAGAGCTTCGGCTCTTATAAAGCGCGCCGGATCTCTTACAAGCAAAAACGCGCGTATAATCGCCGGCGGCGCGGTAAACGGCGCGGAAACAGACTTGATTATGCCGGTCTCAAAAACCACCGTATCCCTTCTCGCCCTGACAGCGGACGCGGAAACTCCGGATAGGAGCTGCGGACTATGCCGAAAATGCGTCAGAGCGTGTCCGATGCGTATAAATCCGAAATTTCTGAGCAATACCGACGACATAAAAAAAGCCGAGGATAAGTTTATCCTCGACTGCAGCGAATGCGGACTCTGTTCTTACATTTGTCCCAAGCGCAGAAATCCGATGAAAAAAATAACCGAATTAAAAGCAGAATTTTAAAACGGAAAATTTCGCTTGCAAAAAAGCCGGCAGACTCGCTGTCGGCTTTTTCTTCTCAGCAAAAAGCTTAAGAGGTTTTGCCGGAGCGGCGCCGGCCGAATGTATTTTGTGAGGTCATTTATAATTATCTCCCAAGCTTTGGATTTTATTCGTAATTTAACCGAGTTTCTTTGATTTTTCCATACAAGCTTCCATAGCCTTTATAACCGCGCCGCGAAAGCCTTCCGACTCAAGTACGCCGACCGCGTCGATCGTGGTGCCGGCGGGCGAGCAGACCATATCCTTCAGCGCTCCCGGGTGCTTGCCTGTTTCTAAAACCATTTTCGCGCTGCCCAAAACCGACTGCGCCGCGAACGTATACGCCTGAGAGCGCGGCATACCGCCGATTACGGCAGCGTCCGCCATAGCCTCTATGAGCATAAACACATACGCGGGCGACGAGCCGCTCACGGCTGTTACCGCGTCCATCATATGCTCCGGCACTATTTCAGCCTTACCGAAGCTGTTAAAAATTTGAAGCGCCGTTTCGCACTCTTCCCGCGTCACATTAGCGTTCGGCGAAAGCGCCGCCATTCCCTCTCCTACAAGCGCGGGTGTGTTGGGCATTGCGCGAATGAGCTTAACGGGCTTGCCAAACGCCGCCGTGAGCTTCTCTATCGACTGTCCGGCAACGATTGAAATTATAAGCGTATCGGCGCTTACAACGTCTTTTATCTCGTCTATGACCGTATAAACGACATTCGGTTTTACCGCAAGAAAAAGTATGTCCGAATTTGCCGCCTCACGGTTATGCTCTGTGGTACAAACGCCGTATGTTGAGTTGGTAATGTTAAGCCCGTCCGAATTTACGTCCGAAATAATGATATTGCGCGCTGTGGTAATACCGTTTGAGAGAATTCCGCCCAAAATCGCGCGTCCCATATTTCCGTTGCCGATAAATCCAATCATAATATCAAATCCTTTTCGCAAAATCCAACCTAATTTCTCGAAATCCGCTCATCAAACAGGGTATACCTTGTTCTCCCTGTCAACCAAATCATTGTCTATCTTGTCAAGATGCGCTTCTCTGTACTTGAAATAGTTCACCGCTACCTGACCGAACAGCGCATAGGAAAGCACGTCCTCATCTTGTCTTATCCACTCGGCGCACTCTTTTCTCATATTTTCAAGCTCGGGCTTTAAGAGGTCGGCGGGACGGCAGGTAATCCTTTCCTCGTCGCCTATGGTCTTTTTAACGATTTCAGGCGAAATTTCCGCGGGACACTTGCCGTACTCGCCCTTTACAAGACCCTTCGTTTCCTTTGAAACCATCTTGTAGCGCTCGCCGTTTATAACATTAAGCACCGCCTGAGTACCGACGATCTGCGACGACGGAGTTACGAGCGGAGGATAACCCATATCCGCGCGAACTCTCGGAACTTCCTCGAGAACCTCCTCATACGCGTCCTCTCTGTTCATCTGCTTGAGCTGCGAAACGAGGTTTGAGAGCATACCGCCCGGAACCTGATATTTAAGGGTATTTACGTTTACGCCCATTACCTTCGTACTCATAAGACCGCTGTCGATATACTTTTCTCTCAGCGGCTGGAAATAATCTCTTATTTCAATAAGCTTGTCGAGGTCGTAGCCGGTATCGTATTCCGTACCCTGAAGCGCCGCTACCATCGGCTCTGTCGCCGGCTGCGACGTACCCATAGCCAAAGGCGACATAGCGCAGTCGATAACGTCCGCGCCCGCTTCGATTGCCTTCAGATAAACCATCGAAGCCTCGCCGCTTGTGTAGTGGGTATGGATTTGAATAGGAACCTTAACGGCCTTCTTCATCTTCGTAACCAAGTCATATGTTACATACGGTCTTAAAAGTCCCGCCATATCCTTTATACAAATCGAGTCGGCGCCCATATTTTCGAGCTGCTTCGCAAGCTCGACAAACTTTTCGTTTGTGTGGAACTCCGAGGTTGTGTAGCAAAGCGTAGCCTGAACGTGTCCCTTCTCCTTTTTACAAGCGTTTATGGCGCACTCGAGGTTGCGAATATCGTTGAGCGCGTCAAAAATTCTGAGTATATCAACGCCGTTCGCGATTGATTTCTGAACGAAATATTCAACTATATCATCGGCATAGTGTCTGTAGCCGAGTATGTTCTGACCTCTGAAAAGCATCTGTATGGGTGTTTTCTTGGCCTTATCCTTTATCTTTCTCAGTCTTTCCCACGGATCCTCGTTAAGAAATCTCAGGCACGCGTCAAACGTCGCGCCGCCCCAAGCCTCAAGCGAATGATAGCCTATATCGTCGAGCTTATCGACTATGGGAAGAATTTCCTCGGTCGTCATTCTTGTCGCTATAAGCGACTGATGCGCGTCGCGAAGGACCGTTTCCGTAATTCCTACAGCTTTATTTCCTTTTGCCATTTATTTTCACTCCTTACTTAAATATTACTGAACATCGCAAGGAATACGCCCGCCGCGACGGCAGAGCCGATAACTCCCGCAACATTCGGACCCATAGCGTGCATCAGCAGGAAATTTGAAGGGTTCTCCTTCTGTCCCACCGTCTGCGACACTCTCGCCGCCATAGGAACCGCGGAAACTCCCGCCGAACCGATAAGCGGATTGACCTTGCCCTTTGTGAGCCAGCACATAATATTTCCCAAGAACAAACCGCCCGCTGTCGAGAAACAGAACGCGATAAGTCCGAGAACGACTATGCCGATCGTCTGCGCCGACAGGAAGCTTGAAGCCGTCGCCGTAGCGCCGACGGTAACTCCCAGAAACAGCGTTACTATGTTCATCAACTCATTCTGCGCCATTTTAGCGAGTCTGTCCGCAACTCCCGATTCCTTTAACAGGTTTCCGAGCATCAGACAGCCCACGAGCGAAACAGCGTCGGGGATTATGAGCGCGACAACTATGGTTACGACTATAGGGAATATGATTTTTTCCGTCTTGGATACGGGTCTGAGCTGATCCATAACTATCATTCTGTCCTTTTTGCGCGTCATAAGCTTCATAATCGGGGGCTGAATAACCGGAATAAGCGCCATATATGAATACGCAGCCACGGCTATCGCCGGAAGAAGCGACGGAGCGAGCGATTTAGTGACATAAATCGCCGTCGGGCCGTCGGCGCCGCCTATAATACCGATTGACGCCGCCTCCTTAATGCCGAAATGAATTGACGGTATAAGCGCGCTCAGCACAAGCGCGCCGACAAACGTAAAGAACACGCCGAACTGCGCCGCCGCGCCCAGAAGAATACTCTTGGGATTGGCGATAAGCGGACCGAAATCCGTCATACAGCCGATACCGACGAAAATAAGCGGCGGATAAATTCCGAGCTTAACGCCTAAGTACAGTAAATCCAGCAAACCGCCCTCGCGGCATATTTTGCCTATGTCGAGATAATGTCCGTCAATCATATACTGCGCGTCGGTAAACCATTCGGTATGCATCATAATCGCGCTTGAATCCTTAATCATAGGCAGATTGGTAAGCAGCATACCAAAGGCTATGGGCAGCAGTAATAACGGCTCAAATTTTTTAACTATCGCAAGATACAGCAGCACACACGCGATAATAAGCATAATAATCGTCTTTACCGCGTCCAAGCCTCCGCTTGAGATGAGCGCGTAGAAGCCTGTATTTTGCAGGAAGTTTACAAAGCTTTCCAACACTTTATTGTCACCACTTTCTGTATTTTAGTCGTGTTTTGGTTAGTTTACCGAAACGATTACGTCGCCGCTGTTGACACTGTCGCCCGCGGATACGCTTATACCCGCGACAGTACCGTCAACGCCGGCAAAAATCTCGTTTTCCATCTTCATCGCCTCTAAAATCGCGACTAAAGTACCGCTCTCGACCTTATCGCCGACATTTACCTTTACGGATACGATAGTGCCGGGCATCGGAGCCTTAACCTGCTTCGCGCCCGCGACCGGCGCGGCCTTGGGAGCCGCGGGAGCAGCCTTCGGAGCAGCCGCCGGAGCCGGCGCCGGAGCCGCAACGGGAGCCGTCGCCTGAACGCCGCCTACCTCCTCTACGTCTACCTCATATGATTTTCCGTTTACGGTTATATTAAATTTTCTCATTAT
>CAYVUD010000034.1:0-14734 GCA_964454725.1 uncultured Lachnospiraceae bacterium | reverse complement strand
TTATCGGAATTATTTTTTTCATCATATTTCCCTTTCTTTGCAGTATAAAATAGAGCTTATGGGCGCGCGCGTCCGCGCGCCTAACTCTACTTTACTTCGCGTCGTACCAGCTATGACCCGCGGCAATATCCACCTTCAGCGGTACGCTTAATTCCATAGCGCCCTGCATTTCCTCGGACAGTATGCGCTTTACCTCGTCCGCCTCGTCCTCGCTCGCCTCGACTATCAGCTCGTCGTGTACCTGTAAAATAAGCCGCGATTTCATTTTCTCGCGTATAAGACGCTCGTCAACCCTTACCATAGCGAGCTTTATAATATCCGCCGCCGTTCCCTGAATAGGTGTGTTTAGCGCGACGCGCTCGCCGAACTGACGTATGTTGAAATTCGGCGACTTAAGCTCGGGAATATAGCGTATACGGTTCATCATAGTCTTTACATAACCGTCCTTTTTCGCCCGCGCTTTTATATTCTCCATATATTCTCTTACGCCGTGGTACTTTTCAAGATACGCGTCAATATACGCCTTCGCTTCTCTGACGCTTACGTGTATGTCCTGAGAGAGCGAAAATTCGCCTATACCGTAAACAATTCCGAAATTTACCGCCTTCGCGCTCGAGCGCTGCTCCTTTGTAACCTCGTCAAGCGGTATGCCGAGAACCTGCGACGCTGTTACCGCGTGTATATCCTCGCCGTTTTTAAACGCGTTTATCATCGTTTCGTCGTTCGCGATATGGGCAAGAACTCTAAGCTCAATCTGCGAATAATCCGCGTCCACAAGCACATATCCCTCGGGCGCGACAAACATTTTGCGTATCTCGCGTCCAAGCTCGGTACGCGTCGGAATGTTTTGCAAATTCGGCTCGGTTGACGACAGTCTGCCCGTCACGGTAACGGTCTGGGTAAACACCGAATGTATACGGTGCGTCTTGGGATCTACGACCGCCGCGAGCCCGTCGCAGTAGGTACTCTTCAGCTTCGTGAGCTGACGGTACTCCATTATAAAATTCACTATCACGTGCTTATCCCGAAGCTTCTCCAGCACGTCAACATTCGTCGCGTAGCCGGTTTTTGTCTTTTTTACCGGCTTTAATCCCAGCTTTTCAAATAAAATTACGCCGAGCTGTTTGGGCGAGTTGATATTAAACTCCTCGCCCGCCAAAAAGTATATCTCGTCGGTTAGCGCGTCAATCTTTTTCCCGAGCGTATCGGAAAACGCTTTAAGCTGCGCGTCGTCCACCATAAAGCCGTTTATTTCAAGGTGAGCAAGCACCGTCACAAGCGGCAGCTCGACCTCGCGGTAAAGCTTTTCCTGTCCGTTTTCTTCTATCTTCTTTTTAAGACATTCATTCAGCCTGCCAAGCGCGACGGCGCATTTTGCCATATACTCGTTTTTATCATTTTCATCGTCATCGAGCAACGACATCTGTTTCGCCTCGGGCTTCTCGATTTCAGCGCCGAAATATTGCGCCGCGAGCTTTTCTATCGTGTACTCGCTCCTCGCGGGGTCTACAAGATACGCGGCAATAGCCGTATCGTCAACTATATTTTTAATGTCGATTTTGCCGTTGAGCTTTACTATCGCCTCCTTCGCGTCAAACATAATTTTGGGAATATTCTCGTTTTCAAGAAATTTCTTTATCGCGTCCGGTTCGTCGGCTATAACCGCCGTACTCCCCGTTCCTATCGCGGCAGCCGAAACATTGTTCCCGTCAAAATCAAGCACGACGGGAACAGCGCCGCAATTTTCACCGAAAAGCACAGCCGCCGCGTCCGTCCGATAAGAAAAGTCCTTAAATATATCCTCCGTTTCCCGCGAGCCTTCACCCGCGGATAAATCAAGCTTCTTTATAATGCTGTTAAGCTCGAGGCGGCTCAGTATTTCATACAGACCGTTATCGTTTTTAAAGCCGTCAAACGCGCAGTCCTCCGCGTTAAACTCAATCGGCGCGTTACGGTCGATCGTCGCCAAATCCTTCGACATAAACGCCATATCGCGTCCGTCCTTAAGCTTTTGAAGCATCGCGCCCTTCAAGCCTATTTCATCTATATGCTCGTAAATATATTCAACGCTGTGGTGCTTTTCAATAAGACTCATAGCGGTCTTTTCGCCTATACCCTTAACTCCGGGGATATTATCCGACGGGTCGCCCATAAGCGCCTTGACGTCGATAAACTCCGCCGGTGTAACGTGATAACGCTCCTTGACCGCCGCGTCGTCATACACGGTCGTGTCGTTATACCCCGATTTCGTAACCGTCAGTATCACCTTTGTTTTGCCGCTCGCGAGCTGCAAATCGTCCTTGTCGCCCGTCGCGATAAAGCAGTCTATCTCCCGCTCCTCGCAAAGCCGCGCGACGGTGCCGATAATATCGTCGGCTTCGTAGCCCTCAAGCTCCAAAACAGGCACGCCCATCGCGCGCAAAACCTCCTTCGCGAGAGGCATCTGAGCGGCAAGACCGTCGGGCATAGGCTTGCGCTGCGCCTTGTAGCCGTCATATTTCAAATGGCGAAACGTCGGCGCGTGTACGTCAAACGCCGCGCAGATATAATCCGGCTCCTGCTCCTTTATGAGCTTTAGGAGGATATTCAAAAATCCGTATATGGCGTTTGTGGGCGTGCCGTCCTTGGCGGACAAATAGCGCACGCCGTAAAACGCGCGGTTTAATATACTGTTTGAGTCGAGAATAAGCAGTTTTTTCATAGAATTTTCCTTCCTTATTGCGAATGATTTGCATTTGCCTTTAATATTCTATATCTTATTATTTACTTTGTCAAGAACTTATTAACAATTTATTTACATTTAATTCATACCAGTGTCAAATATGTGTTGTACTATGTATTTGTGCTTAGGAAAAGAGCGCGGAATGTATGAAAAAACTGTAACCGGGTAATTATTACTAAGGGAGATGTTTATATTATGAAAAAATATCCATACACAGAATCTACCGATATGATTATATACAGCGAAAAGCCGAAAAAGGAAAAGAAACGGAAAATCTGGGTTCCGGTGCTTTGCTCGGCGCTCGCGGCAAGTATTTTAACAGCCGGCGCAATGAGCGCGGTAGGATACGGCTTGTATAAGTCGCAGCCGCAGGCTGCGCTGCAGCAGCAAACGGCGAGCGTTGCCGAAAACGGCGGTTCCTCGGACGAGGTTGCTTTAACGGCTACTTACAAAAACGGCAAAAAGATACTTTCGACTACGGAAATCGCGGCGCAGGTCGGTCCGAGCGTTGTCGGAGTTATCAATAAGACCACGGTTCAGCCGCAGAAATATTACGATCCGTTTTCCGGACGCTTCTATTACTACGGCGATTCATCTGACGAAACGGTTGAACAGGGCAGCGGCTCGGGAATAATCTTCCAAGACGACGGCTACATTGTAACAAATCAGCACGTTATTGACGGCGCTTCGGAAATATCGGTTATTCTGAACACCGGCGAGGAATTTGCCGCGACGCTTGTCGGTCAGGACACAAAAACCGACCTCGCGGTGTTAAAAATTGACCCCGAGGACACGCAGCTTACAGCCGCGACGCTTGGCGATTCGACAACTGTTCAAGTCGGCGAGCTTGCGGTCGCGATAGGCAATCCGATGGGTATGGAATTTTCCGGTTCGGTTACGCAGGGCATTATAAGCGCCGTGAACAGAACTATGACAATAGAAGGCAGAACATATAATCTGTTGCAGACGGACGCTGCCATAAACTCCGGCAACTCGGGCGGCGCGCTCATTAACCAGTACGGCGAGGTTATAGGAATCAACTCTGTTAAGCTTTCCTCCTCGGGCGTTGAAGGTATGGGCTTCGCGATCGCTATATCCGAGGCGAAGCCGATTATCGACGATTTGATGTCGGAGGGCTACGTTAAGGGCAGACCGCTCGTAGGCATAAGCATTAAGGATACAGGCTACGGTTTGTTTATAGCAAGCGTAAGCGAGGGCAGCGGCGCTGAGGAAGCGGGTCTTAAGACCTACGATATGATTTTGGAGGTTGACGGTCAGAAGGTTTCTTCAACCCAAGAGGTCAACGAAATCCGAGACAAGAAAAAGGCCGGCGACACGCTGAAATTCAAAATACTGCGCGACGGCGAAACGCTTGAAATAGACGTTACGCTTAAAGAGGATACGTCAAATAAACAGGATTGACCGTTTTCGATGAAGGCTTTCGCCGGAGAAAATGTTCCGTCTCTCGGACGGATATAAAAAAGCTTATCAGTTTTACTTGATTCGGTCGCTTCACGGCGACCGATACCATCCTTTTTTTCATATGCCCCTGCCGGTAAAACGGCAGGGGACCCCCCGCCAACACCAAATACCTCCAAGTATTTGTTGGCATAAAAAACATATACCCCCCTAAAGTATTTGTTTGAGTAAAGGAGCTATGCGGTATCGCATAGCTCCTTTGCTTTTACATTATTTTCTTTAATCTCTCGTTTACCTCAAGCAGAAACGCTTCGGTATCAACCGTCCTCTTGTTCGGAAGCGTCGAGAGCGCCGCCAAATCGCCCGTCATAACGCCCTCCTCGATTGTCTGTATCGCCGCCTTTTCGAGATTATCGGCAAATTTCATTAAATCCGGCAAGCCGTCAAGCTCGCCGCGCTTTCTGAGCGCGCCCGTCCACGCGAACAGCGTAGCAACCGAGTTTGTCGAGGTTTTTTCGCCTTTTAAATGTTTGTAGTAATGCCGCTGCACCGTGCCGTGCGCCGCCTCATACTCGTAAATGCCGTCGGGCGAAACGAGAACCGACGTCATCATCGCAAGCGAGCCGTAAGCGGTCGCGACCATATCCGACATAACGTCGCCGTCATAATTTTTGCACGCCCATATATAGCCGCCCTCGGAACGGATAACACGCGCTACCGCGTCATCTATAAGCGTATAAAAATACTCAATGCCCGCCGCGTCAAACTTATCCTTGTATTCGCTGTCGAAAATTTCCCGAAAAATGTCCTTGAAGCGGTGATCGTATTTCTTGGAAATGGTATCCTTTGTCGCGAACCACAAATCCTCGCGCGTATCGAGCGCGTAATTAAAGCACGATCTCGCGAAGCTCGCTATAGACTTGTCGCGGTTGTGAAGTCCCTGAATAATGCCGTCCTCGTTAGCGAAATCGTATATCAGCTCGCGCGTTTCGTTTCCGTCCGCGTCGGTTGTTACAAGCTCCGCCCTGCTCCCCGCCTTGACCCGCATTTCGACGTTTTTATAAACGTCGCCGTAAGCGTGACGGGCGATCGTTATGGGCTTTGTCCACGTCGGAATATACGGGGTTATGCCCTTTACGAGAATTGGCGTGCGGAACACCGTTCCGTCGAGCATAGCGCGGATAGTGCCGTTGGGCGATTTCCACATTTCCTTCAAATCATACTCGGTCATTCTCGCGGCGTTGGGGGTTATAGTCGCGCACTTTACCGCGACTCCGTACTTTTTCGCCGCCTCCGCGCTGTCAACCGTAACTTGGTCGTTCGTTTCGTTTCTGTGGGCAAGTCCCAAATCATAATATTCCGTTTTCAGGTCTATATACGGAGTAAGAAGAATGTCCTTTATCATCTTCCATATTATTCTTGTCATTTCGTCGCCGTCCATTTCGACAAGCGGCGTCGTCATTTTAATTTTTTCCATCGTTTTCGCCCTCTTTTCTTAAACTTAATAAGGGAGCTCCTCAGAACTCCCTTATTCCTTGATATATTTTAGCACATCATACCGTAAAAGTCAATATTATTTTTTCTCGTTCAGCAGCTTTTCAAAATCAGCCTGCGGCATAGGTCTCGCGTAGAAAAAGCCCTGCGCTATATTACAGCCCGCCTGCTTTAAGAAATCGCGCTGCTCAACCGTTTCAACGCCCTCGCACACGGTCCTGATATTGATTTTCGTCGCCATCGAGATTATTTCCTCAACAATGACCTTGCTCTTATCGGAGTCGTCGGTCTTATCAATGAAGCCCTTATCGATCTTGAGTATGTCTATCGGCAGCTCCCTGAGCAGATTAAGAGACGAATAACCGCTTCCGAAATCGTCCATTGAAATCGTAAAGCCGTGGTTTTTCAAATCGTCCATAAGCGTAACCGCCGCCCTGTCCTCGTCGCTGAACACGCTCTCGGTAATCTCCATTTCGATAATGTTCTTGGGAACCCCGTACCTTGCGACAAGCTCCTCAAGACGCTTCGTGAAATTGGGGCTGTTCAGATGACAGCGCGAAACATTCATCGAAACCGGAACAACCGGCAGCTTTTCTTCCATACGGTTACTGAGCATTTCTATAACGCGCTCGTAAACATAAAAATCAACGTCAACGATAAAACCGTTTTTCTCAAAGAGCGGAATGAAATCGCCCGGAGAAATAAGCCCCTTTGTCGGGTGCTGCCACCTTACAAGCGCCTCGGCGCCTATCAGACTGTTGTCATTAAGGCTGTATTTGGGCTGATAATAAACGACAAACTCATTATTTTTGAGAGATTTTCTCATTATCGTTTCAAGCTCGTTTTCCCGTTTTATCCTTTCGCCCATTTTTTCGGTGAAATAATTAATCTTAATATCCGGGTGTCCCTTTATCTTGGAATTTGCGATTTTTGCCCTGTCGATAAAGTTGGAAACGTCCAAATCGCTCAAACCGCTGTAGCTGAGAGGACACACGCCCGCCTTTATCGGGATTTTATAATATGTAGCGTTGTTAATCTTTATGTCCATATTCGCCGCGTCCTCAAGAAGCTTGCGGTGTTCCGGCGTGTCGGACGTAAGAATTACAAACTCGTCGCCCGCGCTCCTGCCGAAAATTCCGCCGCCCTTAAAGATGACCGAAATATTATTCGCTATGGTCCGGAGCGTCTGGTTCCCGACTTGTATGCCGAAACGGTCGTTTACCACCTTAAACCGCTCAACGTCTAAATCCGCGATAAGATACTCCGTACTTCTGTTTGCTTTAAGCGTTTTTTCCGTTTCTTTTATAAATTTCCGCTTATTCCAAAGTCCCGTGAGCGAATCCGTTTCCAGCTTTTTCCTCATACGTATCCAGCGCCATATTATCGCGGCCGCCGCGAGCACGAATAACAAAAGCAGCAGTATAATCAGCTCTTTATGTATCAGGAAATACTCCGTAATTGTAGGCGAGTAAATACTGTTAAGAACATACTTGCGTCTTATGGTATCGTTCGAGCGCAGAGGCTCGCAGATAATAAACTTGTTAAGAAGCGTTACCATCTCGTCCTTGCAGGTTATATCCGAAACGGCTATCGAAACGGGAACGAACAGGCTGAAATTGTCCAGAACCTCTATATTGCCGTAAGAAAAAAGGCTGTAATTAAGCTGTAAATCAAGCGCCGTCATAAACGTCATATCCGCCTTGCCCTTGTTTACCTTTTTTAGCGTATCTCTTAAGCTGCCGCACGGCACAATCGTCCACTGCGGATAATTTTCCTCTATATAGTGACGTATCATTGTGTCCGTATTGCTTACCGCGACGGTGTACGAGCCTTCCTCGGTTATTTGGCTTTTCGGCGACGCGATAAGGTTGTACTCAACCGTTGTGTACGGGTCGGTGACGGAATAAAGTCCCTGCCATTCTCCGTAAGTGCAGCCGAGAGCGTCCGCCTTCGCGAGCGTGAAAAGCTGTTCGAGCTGCTCGTCCGATTCGTATGGAACATATGTAAATTTAATTCCGGAAAGCTCGGAAATTCTATTGAGGTAATCGGGATATATTCCCTTATAAACGCCGTCCTCGTAATAAGCGTAAGGATAGCGGTCGCCTTTGAGAAAAACACGCAATTCGGGGAAATCCTGCCTCACCTTTTGCTCCGCTTCGGTAAGTCCCTCCTCGGGAGCGGCGAAAACAGACGTCTGCGGCAGAATCGGCGCACACGTCAAAAAGACAATTAAAAGTATATAAATAATCAGGTCTGTCCCCCAAGCGGCTTTTATACGTTTCATATATATACCCCTTATTTATACTGCGTGGCTACATTTTACCATAATTTATAAAAAAAATCAATATTTTTTTACAATTTTCATAAAAAAACTTTGTAAATTTTTTTATCTATGTGCAAATTATTCAATAGAATAATTTAATTCATATCGCGAAAATCGGCGCATATACATAATAACATAAATATTGGACAAAAGGAGGATAAAAGAAAGTGGAGGAATACAACATTTATAACGATATAGCCGAAAGAAGCCAAGGCGACGTTTACATAGGCGTTGTCGGCCCCGTTCGCACCGGTAAATCCACCTTCATCAAAAAATTTATGGATTTATTGGTAATACCCAACATCGGCAACGTATATCAGGCGGAGCGCGCGCGCGACGAGCTGCCGCAGTCGGCGGCGGGCAAAACGATTATGACGACAGAGCCGAAATTCGTACCGAACGAGGCTGTCGAAATATCGCTCGGCGACAACGCGCGCCTCAATATACGTATGATCGACTGCGTGGGCTACATCGTTGACAGCTCCTTGGGCTACGTTGAGGACGGCAAACCGCGTATGGTCACAACGCCGTGGTTTAACGACCCCATTCCCTTCAACGAGGCGGCGGAGATAGGCACGAAAAAGGTTATAACCGAACACTCAACCATAGGCATAGTCGTAACGACCGACGGTTCGATAACCGAAAT
This sequence comes from uncultured Lachnospiraceae bacterium, assembly GCA_964454725.1. Taxonomy (GTDB): domain Bacteria; phylum Bacillota; class Clostridia; order UBA1381; family UBA1381; genus JALEPO01. The sequence goes on along the minus strand of CAYVUD010000034.1, from coordinate 6,130 downwards.
CGAGCGCGAGGACTACGTTGACGCCGAAAACAGGGTCATAAACGAGTTAAAGGCAATAAATAAGCCGTTTATCGTCGTGATGAACTCGACCGACCCGCAGTCCGCGCGGGCGCGGGCGCTTTGCGCCGAGCTTGAGGAACGCCACAAGGTTCCGGCAGTCCCCGTAAACTGCGCCGAGCTGACCTCGCGCGATATATATTCCATTATAGAAACGGTTCTCTTCGAGTTCCCGCTCAAGGAAATAAATATCCGTATGCCCGCCTGGATCGACAGTCTCGCGAGAGAGCATTGGCTCAAAAAAGATATTTACACCGCTGTGCTTGACAACATAGACGGGGTTTCCCGCATACGCCACACGCGCGCTCTCTCCGATGGACTTGGCGGCTGTGATTTTGTAAAGCGCTCTTACATAGAGGGTATGGATTTGGGAGTCGGCACGGTTTGTATGCGGCTTGAGTTCCCCGACGAGCTGTTTTACAAGGTTTTGGGCGAGGTTTCGGGCTTTGAAATAAAGGACGAGGAGCAGCTTATGACGCTTATGGGCGAGCTTGCTCAAATGAAATCCGAATACGACAAGGTTTCGTTCGCGCTGCACGAGGTTCGCGAAAAGGGCTACGGCATAGTTTCTCCCGCTACCGACGAGCTGACGCTCGACGAGCCGAAAATCGTTAAGCAGGGCGGACGTTACGGTGTTAAGCTGAAAGCCTCCGCCCCGTCGATACATATGATACGCGCGGATATTGAAACCGAGGTAAGCCCTATAGTCGGAACGGAAAAGCAGTCCGAGGAGCTGGTGCGTTATCTGCTTTCGGAGTTCGAGACCGACCCGACAAAAATATGGGAGTCAAATATTTTCGGCAAGTCGCTTTACGAGCTTGTAAACGAGGGTCTGCGTAACAAGCTCTCGCGTATGCCGGACGAGTCGAGAAATAAGCTTAAAGACACGCTGCAGAGAATTATAAACGACGGCTGCAACGGTCTGATTTGCATTATTCTCTGATACCGTTTCAAGCGGCAAATAATCTGTATTCGGAAAGGCTATGAAATTAATGAAGCGTTTTCTTTTGGCTGCCGCCGTATGTGTTCTGATTTTCTGCGGCTGCTCGCCGGACAATACCGCGCGGGTAACGATTACTCCGCGCCGGTACGAAACCGATTTCTCGACGGTTGAGGCGGAGGAGCTGAGCTTTTCGGGAGCGGCAAACACCGAATTTGAAAAAGAGCTTAACAAAAAGCTTTCGGAGGAGCTTTCCTCATCGCTTGTCGCCTTCGACTCTCTCGCGCAGGAAAGCTCCGCGAACGTCACAATGGGAAACAAATCGGTTTTCAATAATACGTGGGAGGAAAAATATAATAAAAACGGCTTTTTGAGCTTTGTAAACGAGCAGTATACATATCTGGGCGGCGCTCACGGAACTACGGTGCGTGCTTCGCTGAACGCCGACGCCGCCTCGGGCAAAATTCTGACGCTCGACGATTTATTTGAAGATAAGGGTTATAAGGAAACTCTTAACCGGCTTATAAACGAGCTTGTCGAGCAAAATCCCGACGAGTACGCGGACTTATGGGAAAAGCCGGAAATACGCGCCGGCAATCAAACCGATTTTTACATAACCGGCTCGGACCTTGTAATATTCTTCCAGCCCTACGCCCTTTCATATTACGCGCGCGGCTTTGTTGAGTTTCCGATTAAGCTCAGGGAGCTTTCGGGGAGTCTGAAGGAGGAATACCGGCGGCTCATACCGAAAAATCCCAATCAGCCAAGCGTTGAAAAGCCCCGCGAAACAGCGGAGCCTTCAAGCATATCGACCTATACCGTGAGCGTATAAGATAAAAAATGAACCGGCGATAGCCGGTTCATTTGCTTTTAAACACCGATTTTCCGGCGATTTGTCGGCAGGATAAATTAAAGGTCTGTGAATTTCTTGCCGCCAAGCACGTGAAAATGCAGATGCGGCACGGTCTGACCGCCGTTTTCGCCGCAGTTGTTGACTACTCTGTAGCCGTCCGCGCCGAAGCCCAAATCCGCCGCTATCTTCGGGATTTTTTCCCATATCGCCGCGACGTATTTAACATTATCCGCCGTGATTTCGTTCGCGCTTACGATGTGGCGTTTCGGAACAATCACAATATGCTCGGGCGCCTGCGGATTGATGTCCCTGAACGCGAGCATCATATCGTCCTCGTAAACCTTCGTTGACGGAATTTCGCCGTCTATAATTTTACAGAATAAGCAATCCATTATTTTTCCTCCCTATTTCGTCTGCTCCGCGACTATCTCGTCAACACGCGCGAGCGCGTCGTCAATCTTACTTGCGTCCGCGCCGCCGCCCTGCGCCATATCGGGCTTACCGCCGCCGCGTCCGCCGGCAATCGCGGTTATTTCCTTAATAATCTGTCCGCAGTGAACGCCCATTTTAACAGCGTCTTTACTTGCCATAGCGACAAACGTGATCTTTCCGTCGGTATTCGCGCCCATAACCGCGACACTGTTTTCCACCTCGGCTTTAATCTTGTCCGCCATCGACTTCATTTCGCCGACGCCCATTCCGTCAACCTGCGCCGTAAGAAGATTTATATCGCCTATATGCTTAACGCCCGCCATAATGTTATTTACCTTCGCCGCCGCCATTTTCTCGTTGAGCTTTTCAACCCTCTTTTCAAGCTCGCGGCTCTCATTCATTACCGTTTCCGCTTTTTTATCGATCTCGCGCAGCAAATTTGTCTTTAACGCCGCGCCCGTTCTCGCGATAAGCGCGTCGTTTTCGGCGATATAATCCAAAACTCCCTTGCCTGTTATCGCCTCGATACGTCTTGTGCCGGCGGCGACGCCGCTCTCGGAAATAATCTTGAACAGTCCGCACTGCGCGCTGTTTTTAAGATGCGTTCCGCCGCAGAACTCCACGCTGTAATCGCCGACCGAAACAACCCTTACCACGTCGCCGTACTTTTCGCCGAACAGCGCGATCGCGCCTAATTTTTTGGCTTCGTCTATCGGCAGCTCCTGTACGGTTACGTCTACGCTTTCGAGGATTTTCCGGTTTACAATGCTCTCAACCTCTTTTATCTGCTCCGTTGTCATCGCCTCAAAATGCGAAAAGTCGAAACGCAGTCTGTCCGCCTCCACAAGCGAACCCGCCTGAGCGACGTGCGAGCCGAGAACGTCGCGCAGAGCCTTATCCAATATATGCGTCGCGGTATGGTTACGGCAGATTGCCATTCTGTTCGCCTTGTCAACCGACAGCGTAACCGCGTCGCCTACGCTTAACGCGCCCTCGTTCATTGATATTTCGTGCATATAATAGCCGTCGGCGGTTTTTGTCGTGTTTACGACCGTTCCGACCGCTTTGCCGTTTACGCTTACCGCGCCCGTGTCGCCGACCTGACCGCCCATTTCCGCGTAAAACGGGGTCTTATCGGTTACTATAAAGCCCTCCTGATTTCCGATAATCTCGTCGCATACGCCCTCGTCCCGAACGACAATTCCGACAACCTCAGCCTCACATTCGAGCGTGTCGTAGCCGACAAATTCGGTAGGCTCCGCGTTGAACTCGTAAACCTCTTCGCCGTCCCAGCTTGAACCCTCGACTCTTGCCGCGCGCGCCGTTTCCTTCTGCTCGCGCATCGCGGCGTTAAAGCCGTCAATATCAACGTCCATTCCCTGCTCCGCCGCCATTTCAACCGTCAAATCGAGCGGGAAACCGTAGGTGTCGTGCAGCTTGAACGCTTCCGCGCCCGTAAGACTCTTCGCGCCGTTCTTCTTCGCCTCTTCGATATAGCCGTTAAGCACGACAATTCCCTTGTCGATTGTAGCGTCAAAACGCTCTTCCTCTTTCTTTATAATCTTTGTAATGTAGCCGCGCTTTTCCTCAAGCTCGGGGTACGCGCCCTTTGAGCAGTCGATAACCGTTTCCGCTACCTCGTACAAAAACTGCCTGTCAATATTTAAAAGCTTGCCATGACGAGCGGCGCGTCTTAAAAGCCTTCTTAAAACATAGCCGCGTCCCTCGTTCGACGGGATAACGCCGTCGCTGACCATCATAACCGTGCTTCGTATATGGTCGGTTATAACCCTCAGCGAAACGTCCTTCTTTTCGTCCTTTTTATATTCCAGATTCGCAATAGAGCAAATATGCTTCATAACGTCCTGAACGGTGTCAACCTCAAAAAGGTTGTCCACGCCCTGCATAACAACCGCAAGACGTTCCAGTCCCATACCGGTGTCGATATTCGGGTTCGGAAGCGGATTGTAGTTGCCGTCCTCGTCCTTATCGAACTGCGTGAACACCAAATTCCAGACCTCCATAAAGCGGTCGCAGTCGCAGCCGACGCCGCACGTCGGAGAGCCGCAGCCGTACTCCTCGCCGCGGTCATAATAAATTTCCGAACACGGTCCGCAAGGACCTGTTCCGTGTTCCCAGAAATTGTCCTCCTTGCCGAGCTTTACGATACGCGACGCGTCAACGCCAACCTCGTTTATCCATATATCCCTTGCCTCGTCGTCGTCCTCATAGACCGAAATCCACAGCTTTTCCTCGGGAATTTCCATAACCTTTGTAAAGAACTCCCACGCCCACGCGGTCGCCTCGCGCTTGAAGTAATCGCCGAACGAGAAATTGCCGAGCATTTCAAAAAAAGTGCCGTGGCGCGCGGTTTTGCCGACGTTTTCAATATCGCCGGTTCTTATACATTTCTGGCAGGTCGTAACGCGTCTTTTCGGCGCGGTTTCGGGGTTCTGAAACCACATTTTCATCGGCGCCATACCTGAATTTATAAGCAAAAGACTCGTGTCGTTTTTCGGGATAAGCGGAAAGCTTGAGAGCCTCAGACAGCCCTTGGACTCAAAAAAACTCAGAAACCTTTCACGTATTTCGTTTACACCCATTGATTTCATATTTAACAATCTCCTTTTAATAAGTCAACTACAACATTATATAAAATTTGTCGGTGATTGTCAATATTTTCGGACTTTTTTGTCACGGATTTTGAATGAGCGGACAAAATACGGGCAAAACCGCCCGCCGGCGGTTTTGTTTTAATATCTCCCGCGCGCGGGACCGGACGAATAATCGTCCGATAAATTAATTTAATCGCAAGCCAAGGCTTCGCCGACCTCGTCCTCGCAGCTTCGCATAGCCAAAATTGTTTTCCAAAGCAAATCGTCCAAGTCCCAGCCGAGCATCTCCGCGCCGCGTTCAATAACCTCTCGCGAACAGCCGGCGGCGAAATTCTTACTTTTATATTTCTTTTTCAGGCTTTTCAGCTCCATATCCTGTACGCTCTTTGACGGGCGCATTTCAGCCGCCGCCCAAATAAGTCCGGTAAGCTCGTCCGTCGCGTAAAGCACCTTCTCCATTTCACGCTCCGGCTTTACGTCTACGGTCAGCTTGTATCCGTGCGAGCAGACGGCATGAATTACATCATCGCCAAAGCCGCCTTCCCTTAACAGCTCCGGCGCTTTTATACAATGCTCGTCCGGATACCGCTCGAAGTCAATATCGTGGAGCAGACCGACAATTCCCCAATACTCCTCGTCATAGCCAAGCTCCTTGGCGTACCATTTCATTACGCCCTCAACGGTAAGCGCGTGGCGCAGATGAAATGCGTCCTTATTGTATTTTTTCAGTAATTCCCACGCCGTATCTCTGTTCATTTTAATCCCCACAGCCTTTCTCTTCGCAAAACTGTATACTATCCAAATATTTTTTAACCTCGTCAATATAAATCATACCGATTTCGCTTAAAACGCTCCCCTTTTTGGTAATATATCCTATTTCCATAACGCTGTTATGATTTGCCGCGTCGTCCTGAAACGGCACGGCTGTATAATCCCCGCCGTTCAGTTCCTCGCATATTATTCCCGAACACAAGGTGTACCCGTTCAAGCCCACCATTAAATTAAGCATAGTCGCCCTGTCGCAAGCCTTTATCGTTCGCGGATATTCGTTGTCGGTAAGAATTTCCTCCGCGAGATACGACGACTCCTGCTCGCCCTGCTCAAACGATAAGCACGGATAGTCCTCAAGCTCTTTGAGCGTAATCGAGCTTTTACCGGCAAGAGGGTGGTTTTTCCATATGTAAACATACGCGTTACACTCAATAAGCCGGTGAAATTCCAAATACTGCTCCC
>CAYVUD010000033.1:4857-14795 GCA_964454725.1 uncultured Lachnospiraceae bacterium | reverse complement strand
GCGGCGAAATATCGACAGAGCGATAAAGGAAAGAAACAGATAAAAGGCGGGGTTTTACCCCGCCTTTTTCGCTCTACTCCGCGGCAGTTTCGTTTTCGGCTTTTTTTAACGCGTCGGTCTGCTTTATATGCTTGCCGATTATCTCCGAAATGTCGGTCACGGTGACAAACGCGCTCGCGTCGTCCTCTTCTATAATCCGTTTAAGCTCCGCTATCTCAATACGCGTCACGACGCAGTAAAGCACGACCTTGCGCCCGCTTATAAGTCCAGTGCCTTCAAGAAGCGTACACGTTCTGCCAAGTCTGGCGTAAATATTGTCGGCTATGCTTTTACCCTCGTTCGTTATTATCATAACCGCCTTGCCCTGTTCCATTCCCTCCTCAACCATATCTATAACCTTGAAGGTGATAAAGTATGTAAGAAGGCTGTAGAGCGCCCTGTCCCAGCCGAACAGCAATCCGGCGGCTATGTATATGGCAATATTTATCGCGAATATTATCTGACCGACGGAAAAGCTTGTTTTCCTGCTTAAAAGAAGCGCGACTATTTCCGTACCGTCAAGGCAGCCGCCGTAGCGCAGTACCGTTCCGACTCCCGCGCCCAAAAGCACGCCTCCGAAAACCACCGCCAGAAGCTCGGTGCTTGTTATCTCGGGAACGTCGCGGAAAAGCTCGAGCATCACCGAAAACAACACCATTCCGTATACGCCCCTTACGAAAAACCTCCAACCGAGCTGTTTAAAGCCCAGCAGCAGAAACGGCAGATTTATAATAATTATAAACAGCGCTATACTCTTTTGAGTCAACTGATTTAAAATCATACTTATGCCCGTTATTCCGCCGTCGAGAATAGTGGACGGAATGAGAAACTCCTCGAGCGCGAACGCCGCAATAACCGCTCCGAGCGTTATAGCGGTATACGGCAGGATATATTCCTTGACTATATGTTTAAATTTCATATCGACACCTCTCAAAAAACGCGGCGCCGCAGGCGCGAATCGCGAACCGGCGACGCGCGCGCCGTTTTATTCCTCAAAAAGCGCGCGGGCGAAATCCGTCGGGTCAAACTCCTGCAAATCGTCTATACCCTCGCCCACTCCGACAAACTTAACCGGAATCGACTGTTCCTTTGATATAGCGATTACTATTCCGCCCTTTGCCGTGCCGTCGAGCTTTGTAAGCACTATACCCGTAATTTCGGCAGCCTCGGAGAATAGCTTCGCCTGCGATACGGCATTCTGTCCCGTAGACGCGTCAAGCACCAAAAGCGTCTCCCGCGACGCTTCCGGAAGCTCGCGGTTTATGACGCGGTTGATTTTTTCAAGCTCCGCCATAAGGTTCTTCTTGTTATGCAGTCTGCCCGCGGTGTCGCAGATGAGTATATCCGCTCCGCGCGCCTTTGCCGCCGCGCACGCGTCGAAAACGACCGACGCGGGGTCGCTCTGCTCCCGATGCTTTATAATATCGCAGCCGCAGCGGTTTGCCCATATATCGAGCTGGTCTATGGCAGCCGCGCGGAAGGTATCCGCCGCCGCCAAAAGCACCTTTTTACCCCGCGCCTTATAATGCGCGGCAAGCTTTCCGATACTCGTGGTTTTTCCTACGCCGTTTACACCGATTACAAGTATCACAGACGGCTTAGTGTCAAGCTTCATCGCAGTGTCCCGCTCGGAAAGTATATCGCTTATAACGCTTTGCAGCTCCGCTCTGACCGCGTTCGCGTCGGTTATACGCTTTAATTTTACGCGGCTTCGCAGCTCTTCCGTTATATATTCCGCCGTTTCAACGCCTATGTCCGCCATAACGAGCGCCTCCTCGAGGTTCTCGAAAAGCTCCTCGTCAACCTTCACAAACGCGCCGAGAACCTCGTTTACCTGACCGGAAATCGCGTCGCTTGTTTTTTTGAGTCCGGCTTTGAGCCTGTCAAAAAATCCCATATTAATCTCCATAGCCTTTCTGCCCACAAATAGCGATGACAAATATTTAGCGTCTTATCGTGGGCAGATAAGGCGTCAACCGGAGATTATGCCCATATGCGTTTTGCTTGCGAAATGAAAATATCTCACGGGCAATTAAATCAATTAACGTGATTTTTCACGTTTATTCCTTTCGTTATTGCTTTACCAGACTATCGTCAACGTCGTCTATATGCAGCGACAAGAGCTTTGACACGCCCTTCTCCTGCATCGTTACGCCGTAGAGGATCGTCGCCGCCTCCATTGTGCCGCGGCGGTGGGTTATTACGACAAACTGCGTGCGATCGACGTAGTTTTTCAGATATGTCGCGAAACGCGACACGTTTACGTCGTCGAGCGCCGCGTCTATCTCGTCGAGTATGCAAAACGGCGTCGGCTTAACGCGAAGTATCGCGAACAGCAGCGCGATCGCGATAAACGATTTTTCGCCGCCCGAATACAGGTTTATGTTCTGCAGCCCCTTGCCCGGGAGCTGAACCTCTATCTCAACTCCGCTCTGAAGCGCGTCGTCGGGGTTCGACAGATACAGTCTGCCGTTTCCGCCGCCGAACAGCTCCCTGAATACCTGCGAAAAGCTCTTGTTAATCTCCGCCAAATTTTTCGTAAAATGCTCCTCCATCAATTCTTCCATTGACGAAATGATTTTATTCAGATTATTCTTCGACTTTTCAAGGTCGGTTTTCTGCGCCGTGAGGAACTCAAAACGCTCCTTAACCGCGGTATATTCCTCTATCGCGTCCACATTTACGCTTCCGAGAGACTTTATCTGCGCCTTGAGAGTAGCGAGCCTTGCAAACGCCTCTTTTTCGTTTTCAACCTCGGTTCTTATCTCAAGCGCGGTCGTATACGTCAGCTCGTACTCGTCCCACAGGCGGCTGAGCGTGTTTTCGCCATCGGCGCTGAGCTTTTCGCGTTTGCTTTCAAGACGCGACAGCTCCTGCTGCAAATTCAAAAGCTTGTCCGTTAAGTCCTTGTTGGAATTTTGGATCAGCTGTAAGGTCTCGCCGTTCTTTTCCTTTTCGGAGTCTATTCTCGCTATTTCCGCCTCTATCGCCTCGCCGATTTGTTTTTTCTCCGCGATAAGCTTCTCCTTGGCGGCGATTTCGCCGTAAAGCGCCTCGTTTTCACGCTGTATGCGTTCCTTATCGGCGTTTTTCGCCGCGACGTCGTTTTTACTGTTCTCTATCTCCGCCTTCGTTTCGTCGATCTTGGAGCTGAGCGATTTAATCTCGTTTTCCAGCGCGGCGAGCTTTAAGGTTTCGTCCATAAGGCTCTGCGACTTTTCTTCCTTTCGCGAAACGAGCGCGCTGTAGCTTTCCTCCAATTTCTCTATTTCCTTCTGCTTGGAGTCCGCGTCGTTCTGCTTCGAGCGCGCGCTTTGGAGCATCAGCGCTATCTCCTCGGACGAGTCGGATAGCTGCTTCTCGATCTGTTCAAGCTCGTTTGCGTAGTTCTGCTCCGCGCCGCCGCCGTTTTCAAGCGACTGCCTCATATGCTCCGACGCGGACTCGAGTCTTAAAATTTCGTCCTCGTATTCACGCAAAATCGGGACATACGACGAAAGCTGATTATTAACTACCCGCAAATCGTTTTCAAGCGTCTCGCGCTTCGCTCTCAGTTCCTTGATTTTGTCCGACAATATTACCGTTTCCTTGCCGAGCGACTTTATCTCGGCGGCTCTCGATAGAAATCCGCTCTGCTTATTGACGCTTCCGCCCGACATCGAGCCGCCGGCGTTTAAAATATCGCCCTCGAGAGTCACGGTCTTGAATTTATATCCGAACTCGCGGCTTAAGGCTATGCCGTTGTCGATATTATCGACAACGACAACGCGCCCGAGAAGGCTCTTCATAATGCCGTCGTACTTTTTATCATATGAAATAAGGTCGCTGCCTATGCCTATGTAGCCGCGCGATTTCGATACGGCGTTTACATTGTCGAGCGTTCTGCCGCTTACAGAGCTTACAGGCAAAAACGTCGCGCGGCCGGAATTTGTTCGGCGAAGGTACGCTATGGCTTCCTTCGCGTCCTCCTCCGACTCGACTATAATGTTCTGCATCGCTCCGCCCAAAGCCGACTCTATCGCCGTAACATACTCTTTTTTAACGTCGATAAGTCCCGAAACGGTACCGTAAACGGCAAGACGTTTAAGCTCGTCCGCCTTCAAGACCGTCTTTACGCTTCGCGCGTAGCCGGAATAATCGTTTTCCATTCCCTCTAAAATACGTTTTTTGGAAGTCTTGGAGTTATACTCAACATTCGCGTCGTTGAGCGCGCCGACAAGTTCGCGTATTTCCCCGTTTAGCTTTTCGGCGTTTTCGCTGTGACGCTCGACCGCGGCTTTCATCTTATCGCGCTTTTCGCGCTTTTCCTTAATCTGCGCCTCTGCTTCCTTTATCTCGTTTTCGGTGTTCGCGACGCCCTCCTTAAAGCTCTTTATCTCGGTTTCAAGCGTTTCGCGGCGCTCGATAAAGCTTTGACGAAGCGTTTCCATACCGCCTATCTTCGCCTTCTCGGACGCGACTGAGTTTAAAAGCTCGATTACAACGTCCTTTAACGACTCTATTTTATTACGCAGCTCCTCCTGCTCGCCCGCCATATCGGAATTGGCGGATTTGAGCGCGTCAAACCGAGTCAGTATTTCCCGCGCCTCGCTGTTTTTTTCGTCAATAAGAGCCTTATCGCTCTCTATCTGAGCCTGACGCTCTGTGTTGCGCCGGTTTATCGTTTCTATCTCGCCGTCCGCTCTCTTAAGGTTCGCGTTATTGTTTTTTATGTCGTTTTCGGCTATGGAAATGTCCCTCGCGAGAGAGGACGTTTCCGCCTCGTTTTGGCGCAATTCCTCGTTTTTGGCGTCCTTTTCCCTGTCCTTTTTGCCGTTATCCTCGTGTATGGCGGAGATTTTCAGTTCCGTTTCCGACGACTTGGCGCGCATATCGTCAAGCTCCGCCTCGACCTCCGCGTAAAGCTTATCCGTCTCCTCGCCCGCTATCCTGCTTTTATCAATCGTAATCAGGCTCAGATTTACGTCAAGAGCCTTGTAATCGGTATATAAATCCAGATATTTTCTCGCCTTTTCCGACTGTCTCTTGAGCGGGCCTATCTGCCCCTCAAGCTCGGTCGTTATGTCGTTTATTCGGACAAGGTTCTCTTCAACCGACGTAAGCTTTCTGGCTGCCTCCTCTTTTCTGTAGCGGTACTTTGAAATGCCCGCCGCCTCCTCGAACAGGCTTCGCCTGTCCTCGGGCTTGGTGGACACTATCTGCGAAACGTTGCCCTGACCGATAATGGAATATCCGTCGCGCCCAAGACCCGTATCCATAAACAGCTCGTGAATGTCCTTTAAACGGCAGTTCGCGCGGTTAATCTGGTATACGCTCTCGCCCGAACGGAACAGGCGGCGCGTAACGATTACCTCGTCAAAATCAATATCAAAAATATGCTCGCTGTTATCGAGCACAAGACTTACTTCGGCAAAATTGAGCCGTTTGCGCGACTCGGTACCCGCGAAAATTACGTCCTGCATATTCGAGCCGCGAAGCTGCTTCGCGCTCATCTCGCCTATAACCCATCTTATCGCGTCGGAAATATTGCTTTTTCCGCTGCCGTTGGGACCTACGACGGCTGTCGCGCCGTCGGTAAAATCAAGCACCGTCTTATCCGCAAAGGACTTAAAGCCCTGCAGCTCAAGTCTTTTCAGGAACAACCGTCATCACCTCATTTCTTTTGATATTTTCGTCTCCGACTATTTTTATGTCAATTCCGAATTTCTGTTTTATTTTAAGTATGTTTCGTTTTTTATTGCCCGCCGCTTTTGAAATATCGCGCGGGTTCACGCGTATGGTTTTAGTGTCCCTATTTACTGTCCCCGAGCTTATCAGCGCGGCGATTTTATCGTAAAATACGCTGTTTTCCACAAGCTCGCCGAAGGCGCTGTGCAAAGGTCCCGCGACAACCGAGCCGCCCTCGCTTATCTCGTCGGTGGACTGTAAGCCTATGCGTATAACGCGTATGCCGTTCGCCTCGAATTTAAGGAGCAGTTTTTTCGCAAGCTCTACCGCCGCGTCAAGAGTTTGCGGAGTGTATTTCCCCGAAAGATACAGCTTCTCAAGAAAGGTGCCCTTTATCGTAAGCGTCGGGTAGATCCGTACAATGTCGGGCTTGAGGGCGATTATATCGTCCGCTGTTTTAAGCGACTTTTCGTCGGTATCCGACGGAAGTCCCGTCATCATCTGCAATCCGAGCGTAAACGGATATTTCCTTATCAGTCCCGCCGCGTTTACAACGTCCTCGCGCGTGTGACCTCGGTTCGACGCCTTTAAAACGCCGTCGTCCATCGACTGAACGCCCAGCTCTACGGTCGTAACGCCGAAGCGTTCGAGATTATCGAGAATTTCCGCGGAAATATAGTCGGGTCTTGTGGACAGACGAATACCGTCGATAAGACCTCTCCTTTTAAATTCATACGCCGCCGATAAAAGCGCGGTCTGCTCGTCTATGGGTATACCGGTGAAGCTGCCGCCGAAAAAAGCGGCCTCGACCGTTCTGCCGGTTTTGGGAATCGTTTTTAAATATTTTTCAATCGTTTCCGTAACGTCCGACGGTTTAACGTCCGCGTTGCTTCCGGTTATGCGCTTCTGGTCGCAGAAAACGCAGTCGAACGGGCAGCCGCGGTGCGGCACAAATATCGGTATATTATAATTTCTTGCCATATTTTATTTTTTCGTAAGCGGTTTTCGCCGCGTGCTGTTCCGCTTCCTTCTTGCTCTGACCCTTGCCGCGCGAGCGGGGCGCGTCGTCAATAAGCGCCTCAACCTCAAATACCTTGTTATGGTCAAGACCGGTTTCGGCGATTATTCTATAGGTAACCTTGCCCGAATTTCCCTTCTGAACCAATTCCTGAAGCATTGTTTTATAGTCCTCGTAATGCTCGCCGGCGAGCGTTTCCTCGATCGCGTCCTTCATTAAGGGCAGCAGCCACGCTCTTGCCGCCTCCATTCCGCCGTCAAGGTATATAGACGCCAAAACCGCCTCAAACGCGTCGGAAACAATCGAGGCTCTCTTACGTCCGCCCGTCATTTCCTCGCCTCTTCCGAGCTTTATAAGGCTCCCTAAGGAAATTTTTTTCGATATTTCCGCGAGCGAATGCTCGCACACCAAAATCGCGCGGTACTTAGTCAGGTCGCCCTCGTCTACGCCGCGCTCCTTTCTGAAAATGTAATCGCTTATAATAATGCTGAGAACCGAGTCGCCCAAAAACTCAAGCCGCTCGTTGCTTCTTATTTTCTTTTCATTCGCGTAGGAGCTGTGCGTTAAAGCCTCCTCCAAAAGCGATATATTCCTAAATTTGTAGCCTATTTTTTTCTCCGCTTCACTCATTTTAACCTCCGATATGCCCTGCTCTTAGAGGTGAAATACAAATCGTCCGCCGCTAAGAGTAATACATATAGGGCTGTTACGGCGCTGCGCGGCTCCGTAACAGCCTGTGTATCGTTAATCCGTATATTTTTTAAACACTATGCTCGCGTTATGTCCGCCGAAGCCCAAGGAGTTTGACATAGCGTAATTGACTTCCTGCTCTCTCCCCGTATTCGGAACTATATCCAAATCGCAGTCGGGATCGGGATTTTTGTAGTTTATCGTCGCGGGAATGTAGCCGTCTTTTATCGAAAGCGCGCATACTATCGCCTCAACTCCGCCCGCGGCTCCGAGAAGATGTCCCGTCATAGACTTTGTAGAGCTTACCGCGATTTTGTAAGCCGCGTCGCCGAATACCGACTTTATCGCCTGAGTTTCAAAGTGGTCGTTATACTTTGTTGACGTGCCGTGCGCGTTTATATACGTCATTTCCTCCGGCTTTATACCCGCGTCCTTGACCGCAAGCTCCATCGCTTTCGCGCCGCCGGCTCCGCCGGGAACGGGACTTGTGATATGGTACGCGTCGTCGGTCGCGCCATAGCCTACCATTTCGCAAATTATATCCGCGCCTCTCTTCTTGGCGTGTTCAAGCTCCTCTAAAATGATAAAGCCCGCGCCCTCGCCCAAAACGAAGCCGTCGCGCTCAGCGTCAAACGGTCTTGACGCCGTTTTGGGGTCATCGTTTCTGGTAGACATCGCCTTCATATTACAGAAGCCCGCGAACGCCGTCGCGCTCACTGCCGCCTCCGCGCCGCCGGCTATGATCACATCGTTCGCGCCGTACTGGATATGGCGGTACGCGTCGCCTATAGCGTTTGTTCCCGAAGCGCACGCCGTTACAATGTTTTCGTTTATGCCCTTCGCGCCGAACTTAATCGCAATCTGCGCCGCGCCCATATTGCCTATCATCATCGGGATAAAGAAAGGGCTTACTCTGCTCGGACCGCGTTCAAGGAGCGCCTTATGCTGCTCCTCAAATGTCGTAATTCCGCCTATGCCCGAACCCGTGATAACTCCCACCTTCCACGGGTCCTCCTTTTCCATATCGAGTCCGGAGCTTTTGACCGCCTCGCTCGCCGCGACAATCGCGAGCTGCGTGAACCTGTCCATTTTGCGCGCTTCTTTTCTTTCGATGTAGTCCGTCGGCTCGAAGTTTTTAACCTCGCCGGCAATTTGCGTTTTCATTTCGGAAGCGTCGAAATGCGTAACCTTATCTATACCGCAAACACCGTCTTTTATGCTTTTCCAGAACTCAGCCGTGTTGTTTCCGATAGGCGTTACGGCGCCCAGACCCGTTACTACAACTCTTCTCATATTCTTCCTCCTATATATTTATACAGCCGCAAAGCGGCGCGGCTGTTTTCTTTTTTCGGTAATATGCTAATAAGCGGAGCATATTGACGCTCCGCTTATCGCAAAGCTTTTACGCCGTGTGTTCCTTAATATAGTTTACAGCGTCTCCCACAGTGCTGATTTTTTCAGCCTGATCATCGGGTATTTCAATATCGAACTCAGTCTCAAGACCCATAATAAGCTCAACAATATCCAATGAATCCGCGCCCAAATCATCAACGAACGACGCCTCCATTGTTACCGCGCTTTCGTCAGCTCCGAGCTGATCGACGATAACCGCCTTTACTCTGTCAAACTCCATTCTCCTGGCACCCCCTTTCAATGATTTCTTTATATATAAAATATTATATATCTTACATCAGCAAGCCGCCGTCAACATTTATGACCTGACCGGTTACATAGCTCGCCATATCCGACGCCAAAAACGCGACAACATCGGCAATCTGATCCGTCGTGCCGAATTTCGCCAAAGGAATTGCCGCAAAATACTGCTTTTTAACCTCGTCCGAGAGCTTGTCGGTCATATCCGAGGCGATAAAGCCGGGCGCTACCGCGTTGCAGCGTATACCGCGCGAAGCGAACTCCTTCGCGGTCGTCTTTGTAAGAGCGATAAGTCCGCCCTTCGACGCGCTGTAGTTCGCCTGACCCGCGTTGCCCATTTCTCCGACAACCGACGCGATATTTACAATCGCTCCGCTTCTCTGCTTCATCATCGGCTTCGCGACAGCCTTAATGCAGTTAAACGCGCCTTTCAAATTTATGTCCATAACCAAATCCCAGTCGTCCTCGCTCATACGGAGCATAAGTCCGTCGCGCGTAACGCCGGCGTTGTTTACAAAAATATCTATCGAGCCGAATTTCTCAAGCGTTGTGTCGATCAGATTTTTAACGTCGTCCGCGTTCCTTACGTCGCCCTTTACGACTATTGAGTCTACCCCGAGAGCCTTTATTTCCTCGCACGTCGCGTCGGCATAGCCGGACGAGGGAATATCGTTTATTACGATATTGGCTCCGTAACCCGCCAGCTTTTTCGCGATCGACTTGCCTATTCCTCTTCCCGAACCTGTTATAATTGCTGTTTTTCCTTTTAACATTTGTTTACCTCCTTACGCGCCCAAACCCGCGAGCGTTTTCTCCAACGACGCCATATCCTCGACGTTATAAACCGCCGCGTCCTTTGTTATCTTCTTTA
>CAYVUD010000033.1:0-4757 GCA_964454725.1 uncultured Lachnospiraceae bacterium | reverse complement strand
CCATATCCTCGACGTTATAAACCGCCGCGTCCTTTGTTATCTTCTTTATAAATCCCGAAAGCGCCTTGCCGGGACCTACCTCGACAAAGGTATCAACGCCGTCGGCGAGCATTTTCCTTACAGAGTCCTCCCAGAGAACCGAGTTTGAAACCTGCTTTATCAAAAGCGGCTTTATATCGTCCTTCGAGGCGACATAATCGGCTGTTACGTTTGTTATTACGGGTATCCGCATATCGTCAAGCTCCACGTTTTCAAGCTCCTTCGCGAGCTTTTCTCCCGCGCCGATTAACAGCTCGCAGTGGAACGGCGCCGACACCGGAAGCATAAGCGCGCGCTTCGCGCCCATAGCCTTCGCAAGCTCGCAGCATTTCTCAACCGCCGCGACCTCGCCCGAAACGACAATCTGTCCGGGGCAGTTGAAATTTGCGCCGGTGCATACGCCAACCTCCGAGGCTTTGGCGCAGCACTCTCTTACCTGATCCGCGCTGAGCGCGATAATCGCCGCCATTGCGCCCTTGCCTACCGGAACCTCCTCCTGCATATACTTTCCGCGCTTTTTAACAAGTCTTACTCCGTCGGCGAATTTCATCGAACCCGACGCTATATGCGCCGTGTACTCACCCAGACTCAGACCCGCTACAACGTCGGGCTTTACGCCCTTTTCCAGCAAAACACGCAGCGCCGCGACGCTCATTGTAACGATTGTCGGCTGAGTGTTCTCGGTAATCATAAGAGTTTCCTTATCGCCGTTCCAAATCATATCCTTAATGTCAAAGCCCAGCGCCTCGCTCGCCTCGTCAAACGCGCGCATAGCGCACTCAAAATTCTCGGCAAGCTCCTTGCCCATACCGACCTCCTGCGCGCCCTGTCCGGCAAATACAAATGCTAATTTACCCATAATTTTATCTCCTTATCTCAGCTTCGCGCCGATTTCCTCAATAACCTTTTCCGTACCGTTAAAGTAGCTCTTTATTATATCCGCGCACGGCTCGATAGAATTTACCATCGCAGCCGACTGACCCGCCATCAGGGAACCCGTTTCAACGTCGCCCTCCTGAAAAGCGCGGCGAAGTCCGCCCACGCCCAGAGCCTCAATCTCCTCAAACGGAGCGCCTTCCTTCTCAAGCCTGTCATACTCGCGCGTAAGCTTGTTCTTTAACGCTCTTACCGGCGCGCCCGTTGAGCGTCCGGTTACAACCGCGTCACGGTCTTTTGCCTTCAATACCGCCTGCTTGTAATTATCGTGCGCGATACATTCTGTCGAGCAGATAAATCTCGTTCCGACCTGAATACCGTCCGCGCCCAGCGCAAACGCCGCGACCGCGCCGCGGCTGTCGGCGATACCGCCCGCCGCGACGACAGGAACCGATACCGCGTCCGCAACCTGCGGAATTAAAACCATAGTCGTCAGTTCGCCGATATGACCGCCCGCCTCGGTGCCTTCCGCTATAATCGCGTCCGCGCCCGACTTTTCCATTCTTTTAGCCATCGCGACGCTCGCTATTACCGGCAGAATTTTCACTCCGGCTTCCTTCAGGGCGGGTATGTATTTGCCCGGGTTGCCCGCGCCCGTCGCGACAACTGCCGGCTTTTCCTCTATAATAACCCGCATAACCTCTTCCGCAAACGGAGACATAAGCATAACATTTACGCCAAACGGCTTATCGGTAAGCTCTCTCGCCTTTTTTATCTGTTCTCTTACCGCGTCGGCGGGAGCGCCGCCCGCGGCGATAAGTCCGAGTCCGCCGCCGTTTGATACCGCCGCCGCAAGCTCGGCGGTGGCAACCCACGCCATTCCGCCCTGAATAATCGGGTACTCAATTCCAAGCAGTTCACAAAGTCTTGTTTTCATAATCTTCGTCCTTTCAATTATAAATTTTGAACAAGAAAAATTTTCGCAGCTTGCTGTCAAATGCGGCAAGAGCCGTATGCGTATACCGCTTTGCCGGTTTTGGCGGTGAGACGCGGAAATTTGGCTGTTCAAATTACCACTCCAGCAGAGCCGCGCCCCATGTAAGTCCGCCGCCGAAGCCGACGAGGACTATCTTGTCGCCCTTCTTTATCCGCCCCGCGGCGACGGCTTCCGTAAGGGCGACCGGTATGCACGACGCGGAGGTGTTTCCGTACTTTTCCAGTGTTAAAAATACCTTGTCTTTTTCAATTCCCATTCTCTTTATCGCGCTGTCAACTATTCTGTAATTGGCCTGATGCGGTACTACAAGCGCTATATCGTCCCACGATACGCCCGCCTTCTCAAGAACCCTGTTCGACGCGTCCGCCATTGCTTTCACGGCAAATTTCATAACCGCCTGACCCGCCATAAGGATCGTTTCCTTGCGTCCGCTTATTCTCGCTTCCATTTCCGCCTCGCTGTTCTTATACGCAAGGCTCGATATATCCATCGCGCCCGAGCCGTCCGCGCCTATATCGGTAGCGATTATGCCGGTTTCCCCGCTCGCCGCGACAACCGCCGCTCCCGCGGCGTCGCCGAACAGTATGCAGGTTGAGCGATCCTTGTAATCCGTAGCCTTGCTAAGCGCGTCGGCGCAGATTACAAGTATGTTTTTATACGCGCCCGTTTCGATAAACTGTTTCGCTATGGTAAGACCCGTAACAAAGCTTGAACACGCCGCGTTATAGTCAAACGCCGCCGCGTTTACTGCCCCGATATTGTTCTGTACTATGCAGGAGCAGGACGGTGTAAAATAATCGGGCGTTACCGTCGCAAGCATTATAAGGTCAATATCCTCGGGCGTAAGTCCCGCGTTTTCAATCGCGCGCTCGGCGGCTCTCGACGCCATATCGGTCGTGTACTCGTCGTCCGCGGCTATGTGGCGCTCCTTTATGCCCGTACGTCTTGTTATCCACTCGTCGTTGGTATCGACTATACTCTCCATATACGCGTTGTCATATATCTTTTCGGGTATATACGCTCCCGTACCGATTATCTTAGCGTTAATCATCTGTGTCCTCCTCCATATCGCTTATGTTGTTTATAATTTCATCTATAATATTTGTTTCAACAAACTTCTTCGCCTGTTTTATCGCCGAGTAAACCGCCTTCGCGTCGGACGAGCCGTGTCCCTTTATTACGGGGCGTTTGGTTCCAAGAAGCGGCGCGCCGCCGTACTCTCGGTAATCCATTTTCTTTTTAAACTCGCCTATTCTTTTAATAACAAACAGCGCTCCGAATTTTGAAAGCACATTATCGGTAAATATTCCCTTTACCATATCCCCGACCACGTGTCCCATACCCTCGACAGTCTTTAAAATTACGTTTCCAACAAATCCGTCGCAGGTCATAACGTCCGCCGTACCCTCCATTACGTCGCGGCCCTCGATATTTCCCATAAAGTTTATCGGCGCTTTTTTAAGCAGCGGATACGCCGCTTTTGTCAGCTCGTCGCCCTTTCCTTCCTCCTCGCCGTTGGAGATAAGTCCGACAACAGGGTTCTTTATCCCCATTACCTTATTCATATAAATGCTTCCCATAACCGCGAACTGCACAAGGTTTTCCGCCTTGCAGTTGGTATTCGCGCCCGCGTCTATGAGCATTTTCGGTCCCTTCGCCGACGGCAGAAGCGTCGCGAGCGCGGGGCGCAAAACGCCCTTTATGCGTCCGACTATCAAAAGTCCGGAAGCCAAAAGCGCGCCGGTGTTGCCCATCGAGAGAAGCGCGTCGCCCTCGCCGTTTTTAAGCATATTCGCCGCGACTACGATAGAGGCGTTCTTTTTGCTCCTTACGGCCTTCGCCGGCTCCTCGTGATTGGTTATAACGTCGTCCGCGTTTACAACCTCGACCCTGTCCTTATTATAGCTGTATTTTTCGAGCTCTTCCTCTACAATTTCCTTTTTCCCGACGAACACAATATCCGTGCCCTGCTCCAGCGAAGCCTTGCAGCCGGCCTCTACGGGAGCCTGAGGAGCGTTGTCCCCGCCCATAGCGTCAATTATAATTTTCATCAGTCTATAACCGAAATCCTTTCACCAAAGTCAGGTTTGCACCGCGAGATTGAACTTTCCGCGGAAAACCTCCTTCATATTCGCTTTAATAAAAACGTGAACGATAAATTCAGTGTCCTTGCCGCGTATCACCTCGGAGCGCGCGAACAGACTCTCGCCCGCGTAGGCCTCGCTGATATACTTGACATTCGCTACCTTTACCAATGCCGCCTTCGCGTCAATAACGCTTAACGCCAAATCCTCGGCAAACGCGTAAATGCTCTGGCTTTTTACGATATTCGTACCCTCGAAGCACATCGTTTCGTCCGCCCGAAGCACCGACATACCGTTATGAAACAGCGTAAGCTCGAGTATTTCGCCCTCCGAATGGAGGTTGTTGAGTCCGTCCACCGCCGCGGTTTTAACGCGCTCGCGGTATTCGGCAATTCCAAGCTCGGCGCGGTCAATGCGAATAGTTGACACGCTCACGCCGCAAGCCCTTGCCAAATCCTCGTCCTTTAAAAAAGGCTCGGATTTAATCTTTTGCAGCAAAAAAGCGTGACGCTCCTTTTTGTTCATTTTTCCGCGCACCTCCTCACGCCGTTCGACAAAAGTTGTCAATTTGTATTAGTAGCAGGTACTAATTCATCATTTCGATTATATACCATTAATTGCTTTATTGCAACAATAATTTTTATAAATCCTTAAACATTGTCGGTTTTAACAAAAACAGGCTCGCGAATATGTGTAATATTACCCAAATTTAGCATATATACTGTTCTAACCGCCGGATTTCCTACTATATTTTGTATTTT
>CAYVUD010000032.1:0-15256 GCA_964454725.1 uncultured Lachnospiraceae bacterium | reverse complement strand
CGGCGGGAGAAACCATAACCGTGCATAACACAAAAGAAAACGGCTTATATATGTCAATCAACAGCGAAACCGTTGATTTGGGAGACGCCAAGATTTTTATTGATGATAATTGGAGAACCCAGATGCCGGTACGGGCGGTTTCGGAACTTTTAAACGCGACCGTGGATTGGAACGATACGTCAAGAACGGTGACTGTAACGCGTGAAAACACCACTCTGACGCTCACTATCGGTCAAGAGTATATGTATAAAAACGGAGAAAAAATTCAAATGGACACCGCCGCCGTAATTGTAGATGATAAAACGTATATTCCGTTAAAGTATATCGGAGAAGGATTGGATTGCTTGGTTGTATACACCGATGGCGACGAGCCTTTTAAAGGGAAGGTTCACAGCGGCATAGATGAAAATTTTTTCGGATAGTCTGAATCCGTAAAAGCGGAATGGGTGAAATAAAGGGTAAAAGGGAAGAATAATCAAAAAACCGCGGAGATACCGCGGTTTTTCGTTGTGTATTTACAATCCGGTCTGTAAATTCCGGACTCAAATTTCAGCTTCCCTTGCCGCAAAAACAAGCTTTTCCGTTCTGAGCGCTTCTTGAACGACAATTTTATCGGAGAGCTTAAAATTATGTTTTTCTATAATTTCGTCCAGTTCGTTTCTGTAAGCTTCAAGCTTTTTCATAATTTGCCGCCGCCTTTCCGCCCGCGCTTGGAATGTAACGCAGTATCCGCGAGCCGATAAAGCGTTAAAAGACAATTTACGATTTTTTTTAGCATAAAAATGTCTTTTATTACCGTTTTTTTCTCTTTTCGCAATTATTTTACAATAAATTATCTTTTGTGTCAATATCGTTACAGAAAAAAGTCAAATAATCGTATGCCGCGTTTTTACATATTCCGACGCGTTTCGCTACGACCTCTTTTCTTTCTTGCTTTTTCGGGTCAAAACGACAAATAACGCCGCCGAGATGAGCATCGCGGCGAGCGCGACCGCCTGCGAAATCCCGAATACGTTTGGAATTAGGTACAGAATATACTGCGTATCGCGCATACCCTCAAGGAAAAACCTTCCGAGAGAATACCAAAAAATATAAAAGCAAAATACCTGACCGTTCGCGCGTTTTTTATCTCTGAAAAGCAGCAAAATGATAAGTCCGGCGATATTCCATAAGGATTCGTACAGAAAAAGCGGGTGTACGGCGGGCGAGCCGTTTATGGACATACCGAAAAGCGACGACGTTTCTCCGCCGTAGACCTCGCAGTTTACGAAATTGCCGAATCGTCCTATCGCCTGACCGATAAAAAGTCCGGGGCAGCAGACGTCGGCGGTGAGGAGGAAGCTTATTTTTTTCACTCGGCAGCAGATGGCGGTGGAAATAAGCGCGCCTATAATTCCGCCGTAGATAGCCAGACCGCCGTTCCAAATCTCAAAATATTCTCTCGGACTTGAAAATTCGTCGAGCGCGAACAGCACATAGTAAATTCTCGCGCCGACAATGCCGGCGATAAGTCCCCATAGCGCGACGTCCCACACCGTGTCTTTTTTTATTCCGCGCTTCTCGCAGGTGAAATACACAAAAAGCGCTCCCGCGAAGAATCCGGCGAGAATAATCAGCGCGTACCAGTAAATGTTCTTTGAGCCTATGCTGAAAGCGACGCGGTTTATATTAAACGAAAGCCCAAGCTTTGGAAATTCAATACTGTTCATTTAAAATCCTCCTTGTATGTATAAATTCCGGACTTAAAAGTCCGTTTTTTGGCTTAAAATCTAATCATTTGTGACATTTCCCAAAATAACGCGGTTATTTTGAAAAAATTCTGTAACATAAATGAAAAGATTTTTCAATAAAAGTATTCACTTTTTTAGATGTTTGTGATATAATAGTAACATACACTACATATTGTATATATTTGGCTTGAAAATTGCCAAAAAAACACAATTCAAAGCACATTTATTATACCTTATTTCCGTTAATTTTACAAGTAAAACAGTAAAATTTATGAAAATAAGGAAAACTTTGAAAAAAATTTTCAAAAAACATATTGCCTTTTTTGTAAATTTAGGGTAAAATGGTTGTAGTGGGAGAGAAATGGAGTAAATTGGAGAGAATTTGGTTAAAATTCCGTTCCGTCCCATAATCCGAAAATACAAGAAAGGCGGTGACATATATGGTTAATTTCGTTGACGAATATCCCCGACAGCTTGACGAGCGCGGCAGAATAATAATGCCGTCGAAGGTCAGGGAAAAGCTCTCGGAAACGGTGTATGTCACGCAGGCTCCCTCCGACAGATGTCTGCATTTGTACAGCGAGGAGGAATGGAACAGGGTTGCCGAAAAGGTCAGCAAGCTCCCGACAACGACTGACCCCAACGCGGCGGCTTTTGTGCGTCTGTTTTTCGGAAAGGCCGCTTCCGTGCAGATAGACAAGCAGGGAAGAATCCCTTTGGCGAAACGCCTTTTGGATTATGCCGCTCTTACCAAGGACGTGGTTTTGGTCGGCGCGAACACTCGTCTCGAGATTTGGGACGCAAAGATTTGGACAACGTATCAGGACAGTCTTTCCGATGACGTGGTAATCGAGGGTATTCTTAAGTACGACCTCGGCATCTGAGAATTGTAAGCATTATCTCGCGTATACGAGGGACAAGCGGTTGAGATGTACGGGAACTTTATCAGTGAAGGGATTGTCAATATGGAGTTCAAGCATATTTCCGTGCTGTATGAGGAGAGCATAGACGCGCTCAATGTTTCCGATAACGGTATTTACGTTGACGGAACGCTCGGCGGCGGAGGTCACTCCTTCGGGATATTGTCGCAAAACAGCACCTGTTCGCTTATCGGCATAGACCGCGACGGGGAGGCGATAGCGGCGGCGGAGAAAAGACTTTCTCCGTTCGGGAAAAGAGCCGTTCTCGTCAGGGACAATTTTTGCAATGTAAAGGATATTTTAAAAAAACAGGGGGTAGATGAAATAAACGGCGCGCTCTTGGATCTCGGCGTAAGCTCGTATCAGCTTGACAATGCCGAGAGAGGCTTCGGATATATGCACGACGCGCCGCTTGATATGCGTATGTGTTCCGACGACGCCTTAACGGCTCGCGAGGTGGTAAATTCATATTCCGAAGATGAGCTTACGCGGATTTTCTTCGATTACGGCGAGGAAAAGTGGGCGAAGAGAATCGCGAAATTCATCGTAACGGAAAGGGAAACGCGGCCTGTTGAGACGACGGGAGAGCTTGTCGGAATAATAAAGGCGGCAATCCCCAAAAAAGCGAGAGAAAACGGCGGACACCCCGCTAAGCGCGTATTTCAGGCAATTCGTATAGAGGTAAACGGAGAGCTTAAAATACTCGAGAAAGCGATAAGGGACTTTACCGACGTTTTGGCGCCCGGCGGACGGTTGGCTGTAATAACCTTCCATTCGCTCGAGGACAGGATAGTAAAAACGACCTTCCGCTCTCTCGCGGAGGGCTGTACCTGCCCGAAGGACTTTCCCGTCTGCGTATGCGGCAAAACGCCGGCGGTGAAAATAATAACGAAAAAGCCGATTCTTCCCGACCGCGAGGAGCAAAATGAAAACCCGCGCTCGAAAAGCGCGAAGCTTCGCGCGGCGGAGAAGATATAAGGAGAAATATTGTGGCAAATTCAAATTTGGCGTATGAGCTTGAGACTCAGCCCGTAAGAAGAAAAAAACCGCAAGAGAGAAAGCAAACAGTTAAGAGGAATCATAAACAAATGCACAGCAAGAGTAAGAATATTCGCAGAATGTGTGCCATAGTTATAGTAGCCTTTTCGGCCGGCTTTATGATTTCTAAATTTGTAACTGTCCATGAAACACAGCAGACGATCGCGTCGCTCGAGAAAAATCTGGCGACGATGGAATCAAACACCAGTCAGCAGATTTTTGATTTGGAGCAGAGTGTTGATTTAACCGAGATAGAGCAGGAGGCGACAACCCGTTTGGGTATGCAGCGGCCCGAAAAGTATCAGACAATTTACGTGAACGTGAAGCGGGACGACGTTACCGAAATGACGGCAGGCGAGGTAGAGGGCTTTGGAAACAGAGTTAAGACCGCACTAAAGAAGCTTGGCGGTTATATTGTTGAAATGTTTAGCATAGAATAAGAGAGAGGACTTTTATAAATTTGGATTTTGAGATCCGTACATAAAAAGGAATTGATTAATAGATGACACCATCATTAAACAGTATCAAAAAGCGGACGGTTGTTATGGCCGCCATAGTAGTCGCGGCGCTTGCGGCGCTGACGCTGAGGACGGCGTACTGGCAGATTATCCGCGGCGAGGAGCTTAGCAAAAAGGCTCAGAGTCAGCAGCAGGGAACAAGCGTAATTACCGCGAACCGCGGCAATATATACGACCGCAACGGCAAAGTCCTCGCGCAGAGCGCGTCCGTCAACACGCTTATCTGCAATCCGCAGGATATTAAAAACAGCGGCAACGCGGAGGTCATCGCGCAGAAGCTCTCGCCCGTTATCGGTATGCAGTACGATACGGTTTTGAGCCTTCTGACAAAAAACAGCCGATACCAAGTAATAAAGAAGCGTATATCCGCCGAGGAAACGGAACAGATAAAGGCGTTTATGGACAGCGACAATGATAAAGTTACCGCGAAGGCGTTTTCGGGAGTTTATTTCGAGGACGACTCAAAGCGGTATTATCCGTTTAACGTCGCGCCGCATATACTCGGCTTTACGGGCTATGACAATAACGGTCTGCAGGGAATAGAAATGACGTTTGACGAAGAACTTTCCGGCGCCGCCGGTTCGGTCGAGTCCAATCAGAAAGCGAACGGAACGACGCTTGAGGAACAGCAGTCCGAATATCTTACCCACGCCGCCAAGGGCGACGACGTGGTTCTCACAATCGACGAAACGATACAGCATTTTCTTGAAAACAGCCTTCAGGAGGCGGTGGACGAATATGAGCTCAAGGAGGGCGCCGCGGGAATTATAATGAACCCGAAAACGGGAGAAATTCTCGCGATGGCGACGAAGCCCGACTTTGATTTGAACAATCCCTATGATGTGGAGCAGTTTAGAAAATACGCTATCGATTTCAACGACGAAACAACGGAAGCCGACGAGGAAGCCGAAGAGGAAGGCGATACGCCATCCGCCACAAGCGCGCCGAAGGAGCTGAGCGACGAAACGATAGCGGCGATGCGGAATAAAATGTGGAGAAACAAGGCGATATCCGACTCGTATGAGCCGGGTTCGACCTTTAAGATAATAACCGCGGCGGCGGCTTTGGAGGAACACGCCGCCGACCTTAATTCAACCTTTTACTGTCCCGGCTTTAAAATCGTCGCGGACAGGGAAATTCATTGTTCAAACGAGGACGGACACGGCCCCGAGACGTTTCTCGAGGGCGTTCAGAACTCGTGCAACCCCGTGTTTATGGAGCTTGGTCTGAGACTTGGCGCGGATAAGTTTATGGAGTATTTCACGGCGTTCGGACTGACGGAAAAAACAAATATAGAGCTTGTCGGCGAGTCGGGAAGTATATATTATGAAAACGGTATGAGCGAGGTGGACGTTGCCACCAGCTCGTTCGGGCAGGGCTTTCAGGTTACGCCGATACAGCTTATAACGGCTGCCGCGGCTGTTGTAAACGGCGGCGAGAGAATGAAGCCGCAGATAGTAAAGGAAATAAAGAACGACTACGGAGTCGTTAAGACATACGAGCCGGAGGAGATAAACAGGGTTATTTCAAAGGAGACCTCGGATACTATGTGCAAGGTGCTTGAATCGGTTGTTTCCGAGCCTGACGCCACCGGTAAAAACGCGTATGTAAAGGGCTGCCGTATAGGGGGCAAAACGGGTACGTCGGAGAAGGGCGACCGAAGCGAGAATAAGCGTATAGCTTCTTTTATAGGCTTTGCGCCGGCAAACGACCCGCAGCTTATCTGCCTTATAATGCTTGACGAGCCGCAGATCAACCAGAAATACGGCGGTATGCTCGCCGCTCCTCTGGTAGGCTCCGTAATAGCCGAAACAATGGATTATCTGGGCATAGACAGGCAATATACGGAGAACGAAATTCCGGACGTTCCCGTCGAGATTCCCGACGTGAGAACAACGTCCGTTTCCGAAGCGAAAAAGACGCTTAACGGAATAAATTTAAACGTAAGAGTTGTCGGCGACGGCGACACCGTTTCGGAGCAGCTCCCCAAGCCCGGGATAATGCTCAACGAAAATTCTATGGTTATTCTTTATACTGAGGACGCGGAGGTTTCGGACGTTACCGTTCCGAATGTTTCGGGAATGTCTGTTTCCGAAGCCAAGGAAACGCTTATGGCATATAATCTGAATTTTGAGATTGCGGGCGCGGGACACAGCGAGTCCGCGAGCGCTTACGCCTTCAGACAGAGCGCGGACGCCGGCACGAAAATACCCGCCGGAACCGTAGTCGGCGTGGAATTCAGGCAAGAAGCAATAGATTAAATTTTACCGGTTGGGGGAGATGAGAAAATGCTTACAAGCAAGCTTTTCGGTGAGGAGTGGCTTAAAAAGTACGAGGATATAGACGTTACGGGCATTGCCTACGACTCAAGAAACGTAACGGAGGGTAATGTATTCGTATGCATAAAGGGATTTGAAACCGACGGGCATAAGTATGCTCAGATGGCTGAGAAAAACGGCGCGGCGGTGATTGTCGCCGAGGATAAGGTAGATGTTAATATTCCCGTATGGTATGTCGATAATTCGCGAATCGCCATAGCCGAAGCGGCGTGCAGATATTACGATCACCCTTCCGAGAAATTTAAGCTCATAGGCGTTACCGGAACAAACGGAAAAACGACAATAACATATCTTATACGGAGCATACTTGAGGAAGCCGGCATTTGTACGGGAATAATCGGCACGAACCAGAACATAATAGGCGATAAGGTGCTTGTTACGCAGTCCACGACTCCCACAACGCCAAACGCGCTTGAGCTTCAGCAGCTCTTTGCCGAAATGGTTCAAAGCGACGCGGAGTGTGTCGTTATGGAGGTTTCGAGCCACGCGCTTGAGCTTGAAAGAGTGCGCGGCTGTCACTTTGACGTAGGAGTTTTCACTAATCTCACGCGCGACCATCTGGATTTCCACAAGACAATGGAAAACTACCTTAAAGCCAAGGCGAAGCTTTTTGATATAAGCGGCAAGGGAGTCGTTAATTTCGACGACGAGGGCGGAAAGAGGATAGTTAAATCCGCCAAGTGCGATATGCTTACAGTAGGAATTGACGAAGAGTGCGACCTGCGCGCGAAGAACATAAAAATAACGGCGCGCGGCGCGGATTTCGATATGGAATACAACGGAAAAACATACCCGACGCACATCGCTATCCCCGGCAAGTTCAGCGTTTATAACGCGATATGCGCCGCCGGCGCGGCGATACAGCTCGGGATAGATATAGAAACCATACGCAGGGGTCTCGCGAACGCGGCGGGCGTTATGGGAAGAGTGGAGGTAGTTCCCACCGATACGGACTACACCGTAATTATCGACTACGCGCACACTCCGGACGGTTTGGAGAACATAATAAACACCGTTAAGGAGTTTGCCAAGGGCAGAGTTATAACGCTTTTCGGCTGCGGAGGCGACCGCGACAGCACAAAACGCCCGATAATGGGGGAGATAGCCGGCAGGCTGAGCGATTACAGCATAATAACCTCGGATAATCCCAGAACGGAGGCTCCGGAGAAGATAGTTGCCGAGATCGCGGAGGGAATGAAAAAGACGGACGGCGAATACAAGATCATAGTTGACAGACGCGAGGCTATAGGCTACGCGCTTGATTTCGCGAGGAAGGACGATGTTATTATTCTTGCCGGAAAGGGTCAGGAAACGTACCAGATAATCGGCAGGGAGAAGCACGATTTCGACGAAAGAGTCGAGGTGTACAGGCATCTTAATAAATAACGGATTTTATCCGCAAATAGGGGAATGTTTAAACCATTCCCTCATTTTGTGTAATGTGAGCTGAAAGGATTTGAAACAATGCAAAGGATAACGGTCGAGGACATATTAAAAGCGACGGGCGGAACGCTTCTCGGCGGCCGCGCCGAAACGGAGCTTTCAGGCATAACCACGGACTCGAGAAAGGCGGCGGGCGGCGTTCTTTTTATTCCGCTCGAGGGCGAGAAATTTGACGGTCACGAGTTTATAAAAGCGGCGTTTGATATGGGCGCCGCCGCCGTGCTGACGCATAAGGACACCGATTTGCTCATCGACAAAACAATAATCAGAGTAGACGATACGTTTAAGGCGCTCCACGATATTGCGGTGTACTATAAGAAAAAGTACCCCGTTTTGACCGTGGCGGTTACGGGAAGCGTCGGAAAAACCACAACGAAGGATATGCTCTGCGCGGCTCTGAGCGTAAAATATAACACGCTCAAAACACCGAATAATTTCAATAACGAAATAGGCGTTCCGATTACCTTATTTATGCTCGAGAAGGAACACGAGTGCGCCGTTATCGAAATGGGAATGAACCATTTCGGCGAGATCGAGCGCCTTGCGGAGATGGCTCAGCCCGACGTTGCGGTTATCACGAATATCGGTATGTCGCACATTGAAAATCTCGGCTCGCGGGAGGGGATTTTTAAAGCGAAAATGGAGATCGCCAAAGGCTTTACAAAGGACAACACGCTCATCGTAAACGGCGACGACAAATTTCTTGCCAAGACAAAGGGAATGGGCGATTATAAGGTGGTATATTACGGAATTGACAATCCCGAAAACGATGTTTTCGCTAAGGATATAGTAAATAATGGACTTAAAGGCGTTGAGTTTACCGCGGTTGTGGACGGCGCGGATTACCGCGTCGAGGTAACGCAGCCGGGACGTCATAACGTCTATAACGCGCTCGCGGCAATCTGCGTAGGGCGCGAGTTCGGAGTCGGTGTTGCCGACGCGATACGCGGCATTAAAAGCTGCGAGTATACCTCGCAGCGGCTCGAGGTGACGGAAAAGGGCGGAGTTCAGATTATAAACGACTGCTACAACGCCTCGCCCGATTCGATTCGCGCGGCTCTGGGCGTTTTAAGCTACGCCGCCGCCGAACGCAAGATAGCGGTTTTGGGCGATGTTTTGGAAATGGGCGGCTACGCGAGGGACGCTCACTACGCTTTGGGCGAGGCCGTTGTCGATAACGGTATCGATATGCTTATAACAGCCGGCGAGAACGCCAAGTATATCGCCGAGGGCGCGAGGGACCGCGGAATGGAAAACACAGCGTCGTTCCCGAAAACGCTTGACGCGTGCAATTACGTGAAGGACGTTATCAGAGCGGGCGACGCGGTGCTTATAAAAGCGTCGCACGGAATGCACTTTGAGGATATATATGAAACGATAGAGGAGAAAGTAAAATGAATATAACAGAGATACTTAAAGAAGCCGTAACCGGCGGCGCTCTGCCGTTTGTAATCGCGCTCGCGGTGACGCTCGCGCTCGGCCCCGTGTTTATACCGTGGCTCCATAAGCTTAAATTCGGTCAGGAAATACGCGAGGAAGGTCCTAAGTGGCATCAAAAGAAATCGGGAACGCCGACAATGGGCGGAATAATGTTTATTTCGGGTATAGCCGCCTCGGTGGTTGTGTGTACGGTTATTTTCGCGGTAAGAGGCACAATAGGCGCGAATACCGGCAAAATGGCGCTTCTTTTTGTCATAGCGTTGGGCTTCGGTATAATAGGCTTTATAGACGACTACATAAAGGTCGTAAAAAAACGCAATCTCGGACTTACGGCTTTGCAGAAATTTGCGCTCCAGCTTCTTCTGACCGTCGTTTACGTTGTCGCGCTCGGCTTTATGGGCGAGCTTAAAACAGAGGTGTTTATACCGTTTACGCGGCTTTCGTGGAATATGCCGATATGGCTTTACATACCGTTTGTGATGTTTGTAATGATAGGCGTTGTAAACGCCGTAAACCTCACGGACGGACTTGACGGTCTTGCGTCAAGCGTTACGGTGGTCGTTTCGCTGTTTTTTCTGTTAATGACGGCGACTGTGAAGGAAACGGGAATAATGTATTTTTCGGCGGCTATAGCGGGCGCGCTTTTGGCGTTTCTGGCGTATAACAGGTATCCCGCGAGGGTGTTTATGGGCGACACAGGCTCGCTGTTTTTGGGCGCGGCGGTGGCGTTAATGGCGATAGATATGGGATTTCACATTTATCTTATACCCGTAGGCTTTGTATATTTCGCGGAAACGCTGTCGGTAATACTCCAGACCTCGTATTTTAAGTACACCAAGAAAAAATACGGCGAGGGCAGACGTATATTTAAAATGTCGCCCCTGCACCACCATTTTGAAATGTGCGGCTGGAGCGAGAAGAAAATTGTAAGAGTATTCACGCTTGTAACCTTTGTTTTATGCGCTCTTACATATTTATTCACGATATATATCGGAATAAACCGAATTTAACGGATAGAGGTGAGAGTTATGGCGGAGTCCGGAACATATCGAAGAAAAGACGCGGAACGTGAGAAAAGGCGCGCAAATAAGCTTGCGGGTGACATAGACTATACGTTTTTATTCCTTGTTATCCTTCTTTTGTGCGCGGGACTTGTTATGCTGCTGTCAGCGTCGGCGCCGGAGGGAAACAAGCTCCACGGCGACTCGTACTATTTCTTTAAAAGACAGCTTTTGGGCGCGGGTATCGGACTTGCCGGAATGTGGTTTATTTCGAGAATCAACTATGACCGATACCGCAAGTACGTCCCGCATATAATGCTTTTTTGCCTTATTTTGCTCGCGCTTGTGCTTATTCCGGGAATAGGCGTAAAGCTGAACGGCTCGAGAAGATGGCTCAACACGCCGTTTTTGCAGCTTCAGCCGTCGGAGTTTATGAAGCCGGTTATCGCGATGTATTTCGCGATGATGATAGAAAACGGAAAAAATGAGTTAAACACAGCGAAAGGTCTCGCGCCGTACATATTGCTTATAGCGCTTGTCGCGCTTCTGATGATGCTTGAAACGCACGTGAGCGGAACGATAGTTATTGTGGGCGTTGCGGTCGTTGTTCTTATAGCGGCGGGCGCGCCGATAAAGCCGGTTATAGTGGGAGTGCTGATACTCGCGCCGATACTGCTTTTGGGACTGTATCTTTTCAGCCCCGTAAGATGGGACAGAGTTATAAGCTTTCTCGACCCGTTTCGGGATATGCAGAACACCAGTTATCAGGTTTCGCAGGGACTTTACGCCATAGGCTCGGGCGGGATTTTCGGTCGCGGTCTCGGTCAGAGCGTGCAGAAATACTCGTATCTCCCCGAGCCGTATAACGATTTCATTTTCGCGATCATCTGCGAGGAGCTTGGTCTTGTCGGCGCGGTTTTGGTTATATTGCTTTTCGTTGCGCTGATACTGAGAATCGTCAGAATTGCCGTAAACGCGCCCGATACCTACGCGTCCCTGACGGCGGTGGGAATAGCGGCGCATATCGCGATACAGACTACGCTCAATATCGCCGTCGCGACGTCGAGCGTGCCGAATACCGGCGTCGCGCTGCCGTTTTTCAGCTACGGCGGAACGGCTATACTGACGCTTCTGGTTGAAATGGGCATACTTTTAAACATATCAAGATACGAACACATAAAGGAATAGCTTTACCGAAAGGAGAAAAGAAATGAGAGTAATATTCGCGGGCGGCGGAACGGGCGGACACATTAACCCCGCTATTTCCATAGCGGACTACGCAAAAAGCCGCGACGTAAAATTCGAGGCGCTGTTTATAGGAACAAAGGGAGGACTTGAAACAAAGCTTGTCCCAAAGGCAGGCTACGAGCTTAAATTTATAGATATTCAGGGCTTTGACAGAAAACACCTTCTGAAAAATTTTGAGACGGTAAAAAAGCTTGTAAAGGCAAATTCGGAGTGCAAAAAAATAATTAAGGACTTTAAGCCCGACTGTATCGTCTGCACGGGCGGCTACGTAAGCGGTCCTGTCACGATGGCGTCGTATAAAGCTAAGGTGCCGTCGCTCATTCACGAGCAGAACGTCTATCCCGGGCTTACGGTGCGCGGCTCGGAAAAGTACGTGAAATACCTCGCTCTGAGCTTCGAGGAAACGATAAATCATATGAAGGACAAATCCAAGTGCGTCGTTACGGGGAACCCGATACGCGGCGAAATTCTCGCCGCCGACAGCAAAAAGGCGAGAGAGAAACTCGGAATTGACAGACCGTTCGTGCTGATTTTCGGCGGCAGTCTCGGCGCGGATAAAATCAACGAAACGGTTGTGGGAATGTTGAAGAAAATAGTTGAGGACGATAAAATATCGCTTCTGTTCGGCACGGGCGACAGAAATTACAAGTCCGTTACCGAAAAGATCAACGCGGCGGGGATAGAGCTTAACGACAATGTAAGAGTCGTTCCGTATATTGACAATATGGCAGACTGTATGGCGGCGGCGGACGTGGTCGTATCGCGCTCGGGCGCGATTACCGTAAGCGAGATCGCGGCGCTCGCGAAGCCGTCAATTCTTATTCCGTCACCGAACGTAGTGAGAAATCATCAGGAACAGAACGCGCGCGAGTTTGAGAAAAAGGGCGCGGCGGCGGTTATAGTCGAAAACGAGCTTACCTCCGACGGACTTTATCACAGAATTATGTCGATGCTCAGCTCGCCCGAGGAGCTTAAGCGTATGTCGGAGAATTTGAAGCCGCTCGCGAAAACAGACGCTTTGGAAAAAATATACGATTTAATGCTTAAAATGGCGCAAGGAGAAAATTAATGAAGATAACAACGGTAAAGGGCACAAACGACTATCTGCCCTCTGAGGTCAGATTGAGAGACTACCTTCAGAATAAAATATTAAAGACATATACCGACAGCGGCTTTGAACGCATTATGACGCCCGCCGTTGAGGATATAGAGAACCTCGACAAGAGCGACGGCGGCGATAACCTTAATTTGATTTTCAAGATTATGAAGCGCGGCGACAAGCTCGAAAAAGCGATTGAATCGGGCGACGCCGGCGCGCTTGCCGATATGGGGCTGCGCTACGACTTAACGCTCCCGCTTTCGCGTTATTTCGCAAATAACCGCGCCAAGCTGCCGCTTCCGGCAAAGTGCATACAGATAGATAAGGTGTACCGCGCGGAGAGACCGCAAAAGGGGCGGCTTCGCGAGTTTGTGCAGTGCGATATAGACATACTCGGCTCCTCGTCGGTAAATTCGGAAACGGAGCTTATCCACACTACCGCGAAGGCGCTTCTCGCAATCGGTATTTCCGATTTTACGGTGAAAATAAACGACAGACGCGTTTTAAAATCGCTTTTGTTAAACGTCGGCTTTAAGGAGGACGATTTGGACAGCGTGTGCGTTACGTTCGATAAGCTCGACAAGATTGGCGCGGACGGAGTAAAGGACGAGCTTTTGCAAAAGCGGTTCGACGGCGCGGCGATAGAAAAATTTGCCGAAATTATAAAAAATCCGCTTACGCTTGAGAGCGTAAAGAGCGTTTGCGGCGCTTCGGCGGCGGATAACGTCGAAAGGATAATAGCGGCGGTAAACGAGCTGTCGGAGGGCAGGTATAAAATAGCGTTTGACATTTCGCTCGTAAGAGGTCAGGGCTATTACACCGGAACGGTGTTTGAGATAGTGAGCGATAAGTTTCGCGGCTCTATCGCCGGCGGCGGCCGCTACGATAACCTTATCGGCAAGTTCACCGGCGAGGAGATACCCGCGGTCGGCTTTTCGATAGGCTTTGAGAGAATTTTCGCTATGCTTTCCGAGGCGGGATATGAAATTCCCGACTCGAAAAAGCGGCTCGCGCTTGTATACGACGGCGATAACGTCGTAACGGCGGTGAAGGAAGCCGAGGAGCTTAGAAAAACCTATGAAGTTTCGATTTTTGAAAAACCGAAAAAGCTCTCAAAATTCCTTGACCGTTTAAAGGAAAACGGCTTTTCCGGCTTCTGCTTCGCGGGAGAAACGTCGGATATACGCGAGCTGAAATAAGAATATTTTTCATCTTGACGCTATAAATAAACGCGCCCGCGCGCGGGAATTATAATATCGAGGTGATAAATATGAAATTTGAAATTAGATATGACGGCGTATGCGATTTGATAGAGTGCGACGAGAACGCGCTGAACTATTTTAATTCGCTTGACTCCGATGTTCAAAAAAAGCTTATGGAGCGCGGCGCGGGAGTAAACACGCTCGAGGAAATGAAGCGTTTTGCCCGGGTCATACAAACGCGGGACTGAAAATATTACGCGGGCGGGCATAAAAAGCCCGCCCGCGCGGTTTTCGGCGCGAAATTGAACGCGTAATTACAAAGGACGTGAAAATATGGACATAAAAATTCTTGCGAACCAGCTTATAGAGCTGTTTCTCATAATATGTACGGGTTATACGCTTTATAAGGTTAAAATTTTCAATACCGAGGTAAACAAGAAGCTCACCAAGCTTTTGTTAAACGTTTCGATGCCCGCGCTTATTTTAAGCTCGGTTCTCGAGCAGACCGAGCGCCCGCCGTCAAGCGAGGTGCTTGTTGTGTTCGCGGCGGCGACGGCGATGTATCTGATTTTGCCGGTTATAAGCATAATTCTTGTAAAGGTTATGCGTATACCGAAGCCGCGGCAGGGACTTTATATGTTTATGAACACCTTTTCAAACGTCGGCTTTATGGGATTCCCGATAATAAACGCGCTCTACGGCGCGACCGCGGTGTTCTACACGGCGATAATAAACGTGATGTTTAACCTTTCGGTTTTTACCTACGGTGTTGTTATGGTAAACTACGCCGGCGGCGAAAAAACGCCGTTTAGCGTAAAAAAGCTGCTTTCTCCGGGCATAATCGGCGCGCTTCTCGCGCTTTTGATATACGCTTTGAACCTGCGTTTTCCGGCTCCTATCGAAAGCTTTATCGGTACGCTCGGAGGTATTACGACTCCTTTGGCTATGCTTATGATCGGCTCAACACTCGCGGCTATGGATATAAAATCGGTATTCAATGACGCGCGGGTATATGTTTTCTCGATAATAAAACAGCTTGTAATACCGATTGCGCTTTTCTTTGCGGCAAGATTTTTTATACATGACGAGTTTATTCTGGGAATAGTTTTTATAATGCTTCTGATGCCCGTCGCCAACACCGCGGTGCTTTTTGCCACCGAGTACGGACGCGACGAGGGCTTGGCCGCCAAAACCGTATTTATAACAACGGCTATGTCGGTTATTACCATACCTCTCGGGGTATGGATTTGTATGTAATTTGAAATACCGCCCGCAAGG
>CAYVUD010000031.1:0-15331 GCA_964454725.1 uncultured Lachnospiraceae bacterium | reverse complement strand
CCCTTCTCCTCTACAACGTCAAAAGCGTACTCGGCGAGAGTTCTCTCCGCCTTGAATTTCTGAACGCCGTACTCTGTGCCGTCAGGCTCGTTGTAGTCCGCGAGAAGAGCGTTATAAACCATTTTTATAACAACGCCTCTCTCAGCCGCGACGCCTGTGTTGCCGGGCGCGTTCTTTGTGATGTTAAGGTCGCTCGCAACCTTTAAGTAGCCGTTGGGGTAGCCGCCGTAATAGTCCGCGGTGGAACCGTAGTTCATCGCGCACACGATCATCTTAGCGACCTGCTCGTACTGTACGTCGCCGTCGGGAACAAACGTACCGTCGCCCATACCGTTTATAATTCCCAGCGCCGAAGCCGTCTGGATCGTACCTGCCGCCCAGTGCGACGAAGTAACGTCGGTAAATATATTCTGATATGTGCTTGTTGTGCTGTTGGCGAGCATTCTAAGAATAATCGCCGACATTTCCGCTCTCGTAACCGTCGAATCCGGCTTTACGCTGCCGTCCTCGTAGCCTGTGATAATACCCAGACCCTGGCAAAGCGCGAGCGCCTTTTGGTAGTAATCGTCGCTGTCATAGGCTGTGCTTACCGGAGCGGTCTGCTGTGTTGAAACCTCCGGAGCCGAAGTCGCCTCCGCTTCTTCCGCGGGAGCTTCTGTAGCTTCTGTCGCTTCGGGAGCTTCTGTCGCTTCTGTCGCATCTGTCGCTTCGGGAGCCGCCGTGGATTCAACCGCGGCAGACGTGTCGGTCGCCGCGTCGGTGTCGTCGGCAAAGCCGATTAAACCAACCGAGCTGAGAACCATCGTTCCCGACAAAAGCGCGCAAATAAGCTTTTTCATTTTTCCACTCATTGTGAATACCTCCATAAATATTTTTTGTTTGCCGGTTCCACCGGCTTGGAAAGCATTTCAACGCCCGCACCCGCGCGGGCGCAGCCTTTTAAACGCTTTTATATAAAATCCGTACATCGCTTGTACAAATTTTATTCACAGAAAATTAAAATAATCCTGCTTAGCCTATTAATTATATAATAATCTCGTACCGCTAAACAGTTAAAAAACAGTGTTTTTAGTTAAATAAACCGTGTTATTCGCCGGTTTTCGAAATTTTGGCGTATTCTTTATATTCGAGCGGCGAAACGCCGGTGTATTTTTTGAATACCTGGCTGAAATACTGGGAGTTGGAGCCGTAGCCGACTTTTTCGGCAATCTCGTATATTCTGTCCTTCTTGCCGTCGAGGATAAGGCTTTTTGCCATTTCCATACGCTTTTCCATAACGTAACGCGAGAAATTCTTGCCGGTTTCCTTTTTAAACAGCTTTCCCAGATAATCGACGTTGGTATAAAGCACCGTTCCGGCGATCCAGCGAAGCGACAGGTTTTCGTTTTCTATGTTTTCGTCTATAACTCTTATGGTGTTTTTTATAAGCGAGCTGTATATTTTTGCGTTTCGCGGCGCGTTGGACGATACGATTTCGCCCGCCTTTTCGGTGATAAATTTCTTTATATCGCTTAAAACCGCCGCTTCCTGTATCTCGACAATTCCCTTCATATATTTGTCTATTTTTTCCACCGCGCAGCAGCGGATAATACAGACGTAAAGCTCCAGACAGTACGTTTTCGCGACCGCGGGAGTCGGCATAGTTTTTTCAAGCTCCTCGAAAAATCCGTTTAAAATGAGCCGCGTTTTCTCGCTGTCGCCGTTTTTAACGGCGCGCTCGACGTTTAGATACTGCGGTTTCATTTCCGCCGATTTTCCGGTGTTTTTAATCTCGTTTTCGCAAAATATTTTGGAATTGTCCGCGTAAAATAAATAGCCGACACATTCGGTAAGCCGCTCGTAGCACGAGGGAGCGTCCGATATTCGCAAAACGCCGCTGTAGATCGCGGTAATGTCGAAGCCGTAGCATTTTGAAGCGAATTTTCTTACCTTCTCCAAGCGTTCGGTAAGCTCTCTGCTCTCCAAAATGTCCGTAATCAGGAAAATCCGTCCTTTTAAAACGGTGCATAAAAGCAGTCTGTTTTCGCCTATTACGCGAAGAGCCGTGTTTTTAAGGAAAAACAGATCCGGCTGCTTCTCAAGCGGCTGAAGAATAACCATTCTCGTTTCGGTAAGGCTGTCAACATTGAAGGTTTTGCAATATATTTCAAACACCTCGTCGGTATCGCCTATACCCAATATGTACTCTCTTAAAAACTGCTCGCGGATAATCGGTTTGACGCGTTCCGCTTCGTTTATAACCATCTGCTCAAACTTTCCCGAGTCCTCCGTACCCTCAGCCGTGTTTTTCAAAGTATACATTGCGCCACCTCCTACCGCCCTTGTATGCAATTATTATACATTATTTCTCTCGTAATTTCAAGTATAATATTTTTCCATATTTCAACAAAATCGCCGTTTAGCGGACATATTGGGGTACGCCCTCCGATATATCGGCATATATTGCGGTCCGCTTAAAAAATTTTTCGTTTTTTATTTTTCCAAGCAAAAAAATCCGGCGGTATAACCGCCGGATTTTATTTTTTAAAAATTACAGGTCAAACTTTTCAGAACCCTTTGAAATCGTTACGTTGGTTAAGTCATAACGATACGGACCCGAGCTCTTGACATATGAGAAGCACCATGTTCTTACGCCGGTCGCCTGCGACTGGACATAACCCATACCCTCGGCTGTGCCGATTGTCTTACCGCTCATATCGGTAACCTTAACGCTGTACTCCTGGAAAATGTTGTCAAGTACGATTTTAACGTGATACCATTTCTCCGGCTCTATCGACGCTGCCATTACATTTGAACCCTTGTTGGAAGCCGAAATCGATGTGGAATCAAAGCTTACGTTTCCGGCGATATAGTTTGTGTTTGACGTAGCGTCCGTGAAATCGCCGAACATCATATTGAACTGACCGTCGTGCATACGAACGTCAAATTCGCACAAACCGTACTCTTTTGTGTAGTTGGCAGTCGTATCTCTCTGATACAAATACATTGAGCCCGCGCCCCACGCGCCCTGCTTATCGCTGTTCGAATACATCTCGCAGTAGTTTACGTTTCTCTCGTCATCGTGCAGAAACGTCTCGCCGTGGATACCCGCCGAGCCTTTTGAAAGCCACGGACTTCCGTCTATAATAATGTTAAGTCCGTAATAGCCCTTCTCCGCTCCGCCGACAGCGCAGTCCGAAAAATCGGAGTTTGTGATGTAAGTCGCCGACGCTTCGGCATTGGCAAGAATAGGCATCGCGGCAGCCTGAACGCACATAGCGGCAACCGCAAGGATTGAAACTAATCTCTTTTTCATTTTTAATCTTCCTTTCTATCCGTTCTCGCGCGCAGCTTGCGCGCATATTATTAATAAATTAATTTTACAACATTTTAACCAAAAATAACATATAAAAATCCGATATTATCGTTCAAAAAAACGTAAATTATACCATTAAAAGCTTAACGTCCTTCTTCGCGAGAGCCTCCGTCCATTCCTCAGAGAGCTTCGCGTCGGTTATAAAGCAGTCTATTCTGTCAAGTCCGGCAATTTGAGGCACTCCGAGCTTGCCGATTTTGTTTTTGTCGCAGAGAAATATCGCCGACTCGCTCAGGTCAAGCATCGCTTTTTTTATTTCCGCCTCCGCCTCGCTTGAATCGACAAGACCGCGCGAAAGCGTTATTCCCTTGCAGGAGAAGAAAAACTTGTCGGCGTAATAGTTTTCTCTTATCGTCTTTTCGGCGGTTCTGCCGACAAACGACATATTGCGCGCGGTAAGCTGACCGCCGGTGCAGATAGTATGGATATGGTCGCACGCGGAAAGCTCCGAGACGATTTTATCGGCATTGGTGATAACGGTAAGTCCGCGCTTGCCCTTTATATAACGCGCCAGATGCCACGCCGAGGTCGATGCGTCAAGAAAAATCGTTTCGCCGTCCTTAATAAGCTGCGCCGCTCTCTGACCGATACGCTGTTTACCCTCGTA
The DNA here is from genome assembly GCA_964454725.1 of uncultured Lachnospiraceae bacterium. Taxonomy (GTDB): domain Bacteria; phylum Bacillota; class Clostridia; order UBA1381; family UBA1381; genus JALEPO01. The sequence continues at coordinate 11,369 of CAYVUD010000031.1, read as the reverse complement.
GTTTACGGTGTCGCGCTCGGTTATTGCCAATTCCGGCTCGCCGCTTTCCGCTATCATCGCGCCGCCGTAGGTTCGCACAAGCACTCCCTGTCTCTCAAGCTTTTCCAAATCGCCGCGTATCGTTTCCGTTGTAACGTCAAACTGCTTGGCAAGCTCCACAACCAATACGCTTTTTTCCTTGTTAATTATCTGCTCGATTTTATTTCTGCGCTCAACCGCAAGCATAAGCTACCTCCCGTACAGACATTTAAGGACGGCCGTAAGCCGTCCGTAAACACATTTACAGTACCGCTTCCCAAAGCTCGGGATGCGGGTTGGCGATAACCTCGGTGTTAATGAGAACGCCCTGTCTTGACGCGATTGCCGCGCCCGCCTCGACGCCCGCCTTAACGTCCGCGACGTCGCCGGTCATAGAAACAAAGCACTTTCCCGCCATACCGCGCGCGACTCTTACCTCGATAAGCTCAATATCGCCCGACTTAACCGCCGCGTCGGCGGCCTCAATAGCGCTCGCCGCGGTGAACGTCTCAACTATTCCGAACGCCTTGCGCTCCTTAACGTCAGCCGTGCCGCAAACCGCCTCGTAAACATTGTCGCCCAAGTTGCCTATAACGAATTTATCGATAAGCGCGTCCTCCGCAACCAGCTCCGCGCGGTCAACCGCCGCGTGGATAGCCGAAAGCTCGCCGCCGACAATCGTTACAAATTTGCCCGGGCAAACCGAACCGGAGCTTATAAGCGTTACTCCCGCGCTCTTGAGCATTTCGTCCGTTACGACTACGCCCTTTGACACATTTTTTACTTCAACAAGTCCTATAGACTTCATATGTAATCGTTCCTTTCCAACTCAACGCCCAACGTAGGGCTGAGAAAAATCGTTCGTATCGCCGCCGCGAAGCCAAGACCGCTGTCCTCGGCAAAAAGCGGCGATATGGGAATTTTCCGTTACTTTTCTATAATCACAAATCGATCCGTTACCGCCTTGACCTTGCCGTTAATGCTTGAGTGCATCGTCGTGCCGAGGCTCTCGGGAGGGGTTTGGGCGACAACGTCGCCGACCTTCACCTTATCGCCCGCCTTTACGGTCGCCGCCGCCGGCGCGCCGACGTGCTGCTTTAACTCAATATAAACCGTTTTCGGGCTGAAATCTATATTTCTTCTTTCAACCTTGTCTTTTACGTACTTTCTTATGCCGAGTCTGTCGATAAGCACGGACGAGGACACAAGTCTTGACGCTCTCTCGGGCTTTACGTGTTCGGGAGCGATATTGTTCTGACGCTTCAGACCGTACTTGCCCAGCGCGCCCTTAATCTCCATCGAAATTGCCTGCGGGTCAAGCATCTGCTGACACGCGATAACCGTACAGACTCCGCAGCCGCAGCAAAGCGCCGACTGCAGGAAGCTTTCGGTGTTTGTTACCTCGCTGTGCGACGCGGCGCGTACCGTTTTATGCACATTGAGATGATAACCCAAAAGATTTCTCGGACACATATCCGAACACATCGTACAGTTGCAGCAAGCGGCAGACGCGCGTTTAAGCGTCATACTCATAGGCATTTTCTTACGCTGAATTACGGAGTGTGTGTCGGGGAAAACGAGCAGTCCCTTTGTGGTTTTTGTAACAACGTCGTTCTCCAAATCAACGAGCTTGCCCATCATCGGACCGCCGTTTATAACGGACTTTCCTTCCAAATCGGTATAACCCGCCGCCGCAAGAAGCTCGCTTATCTTCATTCCGATAGGAGCCTTTATTGTTATATCCTCCGGTACGTCGCCGCCTATGGTTATGTACTTATCGGTTACGGGCGTACCGTCTGTTATCGCCTTATGGATATTGTAAACCGTTTCGACGTTTATAACCATAACGCCGACCATAACGGGAATTGAACCCTCGGGAATAATCTTTCCTGTGGTTTCATACGTTAAAACGACCTCGTCGCCGGCGGGGTAAACGTCCGGAATTTCCTTGATTTTTACCCTTGTGCCGTTAAGCGACGCGACAATTTTTTCGTCAAGAAGGTGTATATTTTTGCCTTTAATGCCGATTATCGCCTCTTCCGCGCCCATTGTGTCAAGTAAAATATTGAGCGTATCGACAAGCGCCTGAAGGTGATGCTCCAGAATATGGTGGTCAACCATCATCAGAGGCTCGCACTCAGCCGCGTTTACGATAATCTGCTTAACCTTATCCGAAAATTTCTTATGCGTGGGAAAGCCCGCGCCGCCCGCGCCGACAATTCCCGCTTCATATACTGTTTTTTGAAGCTCCTCAAATGTCATTTTGCTTCTGCCTCCCCAAAAAGAGTTTTGTGTGATTGCGGTTTACAAGCTTCCGCGGCGGGCGAGCCGCGAGGGACGCTCCCTCCGCTTTGCTTTTCCCTTTAACGGGAAGGCTTTAAACCGCAATTTACGCTTGTTTTTTATCCAAAATACCCACTATCACCGCGTCAACCGGAACGTCGGGCTTTTTTAGCGCCATACGCGCTCCGGAACCGCGCGTGATAATAACGTCCTCGCCGATACCCGCGCCTACTCCGTCAACGGCTACGAGAAACTTATCGACAAGCGTATTGTGTTCGATACACTGAACAAGCATAAACTTATAGCCTACAAGACTTTCCAGCTTATGCGTCGAAACAACGCTTCCGTATACTCTTCCAATAATCATTTATATCAATCCTTTTACCGGCTCTGCCGATACAGTCTATTTTTCCAAAATCATAACCCTGTCGCCGGTCTTTATGGCGCAGGCGTTTGCGTCATCGGTGTCGATGTGCATTTCCGTGTTGAAATCCTCTCTGACTCTCACCTGGACGTTATAAAAACGCGTCGGCTTAGAGTTCTGTATCTCAACGTCTACAATATCATTGTCCTTAATTCCGTATTTCGCCGCTTCGTCCGGCGTCATATGTATATGCCGGTTTGCTATAATGCAGCCCTCGTTAAGAAATACGCTGCCCTTTGGACCGACAAGCGCCATCGGCGCGCTGCCCTTTAATTCGCCCGACGGACGGACAGGCGGGCTGACCTTCAGTTTAAACGTGTCCGTTCTTGAAATTTCAACCTGCGACTGCTTTCTCACAGGTCCAAGCACTCTTACGCCCTCTATCGAGCGCAGCGACGGACTTACAAGCGTTACGCACTCCTCAGCCGCGAACTGGTCTCCCATAAGCATTTTTTTCGGCGTGAGCTTATGACCCTTGCCGAACAGGGTTTCCAAATCGGACTGCGAGAGATGAACGTGTCTGGCGGATACGCCGACCTTGATGCCCTCGCTCTCTTCCTTTTGCTTTAATATATCAACAACCGCCTTCGCGATGATGTCCTGTAAATTCTTATCCATGACTAATCTCCATAGCCTTTCCGTTAAAACTTTAAAGTCCTACGCAAATAAAACATTACTTTCAATTAATTGGCGCAACTCCAAAACCTCCGCGGGGCGTAAAGCCCCGCTGAAGCTTTAATATCTGTTTTGAAGTCGCCTTGTCTTACGCCTCCGGCAAAATCTTTTCAACGTCGCCGTGGGGACGCGGAATTACGTGAACCGAAATAAGCTCGCCGAGTCTTGAACCGGCAGCCGCGCCCGCGTCTGTAGCCGCCTGAACAGCGCCTACGTCGCCTCTTACCATAACAGTTACAAGACCTGAGCCTATTCTCTCTGTTCCGATAAGCGTAACATTTGCCGCCTTAACCATTGCGTCCGCCGCCTCGATAGCCGCGACAAGACCTCTTGTTTCCACCATACCTAATGCTTCTACTGCCATTTTTGTTTCCTCCTTATTTTTTCGGGCTTTGCCCATTTTTTACTTGGTTTTTGTTTGTATATTATGAAATTAACCGTGTGATTAATTTCTTAATACCTTAATTTTCGGATTTTTTCTGTCTGCCCCGTCTTTTGGGAGCCGCCGGCTTCGCCGTGTCCCCCGCCGCGGGAGCGGTTTTTTGCGCCGCGGTTTTAGCCGCGGGCTTTTTCGCGCCGTTTGCCGCCGGTCTTGACGCGGGCTTTTGCTCCGATCCAGACGCGGGCTTTGTCGTCCGCGCCGCCGGCTTTGACGGCTTCTTTTCGGGTAACGCCCCGACGTGTGTTCCCGCCATCTCGGAGTTTGGCTCAGGCGCTTCTCCGTCCAGATGCAGGAATTTTAAAATTTCCTCGTGAGGTCTGGCGATTACCTGCGACGCTTTTAAGCAGTCGTTGACATTCGCCGTCGCCACTCCCGCGTCAACCGCGGCCTGAACCGCCGTCAGCTCGCCTTTTACGACAACCGTTACCAGCCGTCCGCCAAGCTTTCGCTCCGTCGCCACAAATTCAACGTCCGCGACCTTTAGCATATCGTCAAGGCTTTTTATAGCGTTGCCGAGCGCCGAAACCTCCACAAGTCCTATTGAAAAATCCATATTTTACAGATCTCCCCTTTCAATAAGCTAAAGACTGTCAAAAAACCGTTCTGAACACCGCTTTGCGTACAAGGAGCCGTACGATCCGTACCGCTCTCGGCAAAACGCGGCGCTGCGGGCGATTTTTTCAGTCCGTCCGTCGTTATATCGACGGCAGGATTTTGGCGACGTCGTCATGCGGGCGCGGAATTACGTTTACCGCGTACACCTCGCCGATTTCCTTTGCCACAGCCTCGCCTGCCTCAACAGCCGCCTTTACCGCGTCAACCTCGCCTTTGACCACCACATTGACCAGACCCGAACCGATTTTCTCGGTTCCGACAAGCGTCACGTTCGCGGCCTTCGTCATAGCGTCGGAGGCTTCGATCGCGCCGGTCAGACTTCGAGTTTCGATAAATCCAAGCGCTTGCATAATCTCGTCCCCCTTTAAGCGTTATTCGGGATATGTCCGACCCTATCCCTGCCCACACTGACGCGGTTAGCCATTCTCTGCGCGTCGTCGGTAGGTCTTGCTATAACGTGTTTATTGATAAGTCCCGAAACGCTCTCGGCGGCTTTCGCCGCGGCTTCGACTCCCGCCTCGACCGCGCTTACGCTGCCTTGGATTTTAACAGCCATAATAAGCGGCACCTCAACGCTGTCGGCGTTTGCGGGTTTGTTGGAGTCTATCGCGATAACCTTAACGTCCGCCGCCTTCGCCGCGGCGTCCGCGGCGGTTATCGCCGACGTAAAGCCGAACATTTCGATAATTCCTATTGCCTCATTCATAATTGCTCAACCCTTTCCTTAGATTAGGTCCTTTCTTACATAAGCAATCTTAAGTCCCTTCTGCGACAGGTTTGTTTCAAGCGCCTCATTCATCTCCTCAAGCGGGAAACGGTGAGTTATAAGCTCCTTAATCGGCAGACCTATGGCGTTGGCTCTCTTTAAGAAATCAAACGTCGTAGCGTAATCGCGAAGCGTGTAAACCCACGAGCCTACAAGCGTTATCTCCTTTGAACACAAGTCAAAGTGCGGATTTATCGTAGCGTCGCCGCCGTTAATGAAGAAGCCCAGCTCGCAAAGTCCGCCGCCGTTGCGGATAAACTTATAGATGTTCGCGTGAGCTACCGGCGAGCCGGTACACTGGAACGCGAAATCCGCAAGATGTCCGCCGAACGCGGACTCAACCGCGCCGGCAAGAGCCTCAATGCCCTTGTGGTTCATAAAATTCACCGTGTCGCAAGCGCCCATACGCTTTGCGAACGCCAATCTCTGCTCGTTGCCGTCAACGGCTACTATGTTCTCAACGCCCATTGTGCGGAGAACCGCGATACAGATAAGACCGATAGGACCGCAGCCCTGAACGACTACTCTCGAGTTAAATCTCAGTATATTTGTCGTTTTCGCTCTCTCAACAGCGTGTACGAGAACCGCGCAAGGCTCGATAAGTATTCTCGAGTCCAAGTCAAGGTCTGAAACATTAAATATCGTCGAGCCGCCCTTAATCAATATGTAATCGCCGTACCAGCCGCAGAGATGATGCTCGGGCGTGTCGGGAAGAAGTCCGTAAACGTCCGCGCCGCCGACGTTCTGCTTGTTGAGGTCGAACATCGTTATGTCGGGATTGTCCTTGAAAATCATACAGGTAACGACTTTGTCGCCGAGCTTCAGATCCTTGCCGGCGCTGTCCTTTTTAACGTTTTTACCCATCTTTACTATCTCGCCCGTACCCTCGTGACCGAGAACAACAGGGATAAGTCCGAACGGGTCGTTCTTGTACTCGTGAGCGTCGGTACCGCATACGCCGCAGCCCTCGACTCTTACGAGAATGTCGTCGTCGCCAAGCTCGGGTATGGGATATTCCTGAATTTCAAAATGCTCCTTTTTGGTCATCATCGCGACTCTCGACGTTTTCGGAATATCGCCGCAGCCGCGGCTTCCCGAACAGCTCTCCTTCGCCGCCGGAGCGGAACCGGTCATTTCTTTAAGAACCTGCTGAACCAATGAAGCAATTTCGTTTTCGCTTATATTCATCTGCAATCAACTCCTTTTTCTTTTAAATAATATTCAGCGCGTCCGAGAGCACGCATCGTCTGATACGCGTGAAGCTTCTCGGCGAGGTAATGCCCTCGCCCGTGGGACCCGCTATCGTAAACGTCGTCCAGCCCTCGGCGTTGAAGCCGATACCGGCGTAGGACGGAGCGTTTTTAACAAAAATCGTCGTGCAGATCGCTTTCGCGTACTGCGTCATATGGTCAACATTCTTTGAGTGCAGGTGCGCGCTGTGGCGGTTGCCGTGTTCGGCCTTTACCGCCATTTCAACCGCTTCGTCAAAGGTGTCAACCCTTACGATCGGCAAAATCGGCATCATAAGCTCGGTCTGAACGAACGCCTGCGAGAACTCCGTTTCGCAGATGATACATCTTATCTCGTCTCCGACATTAACGCCAATCTGCGCCAAAATCTTTTTCGCGTCGCGGCCTACCCAGTCCTTGTTTATGACGCGCTTCGGCTTGTCGCCCTCCTTCTTGGGCTTTGACCATACGAGAACAACGTCCTCAAGCTGCTTAACCTGCGCGTCGTTTATCATATACGCGCCGTTTTTAAGCATATGATGTATCAGCTCGTCAGCGACGTTTTTCAGTACAAACACCTCTTTTTCCGCGATACACGGAAGGTTGTTGTCAAAGGTGCAGCCGTCGATAATATCCTTCGCGGCCTTTGGTATGTCCGCCGTATCGTCAACGACAACCGGAGGATTGCCCGCGCCCGCGCCTATAGCCTTCTTTCCCGAGGAAAGAAGCATCTTTACAACGCCCGGGCCGCCTGTCGCCACCAACATTCTTACCGACGGGTCGTTTACCATTTTATTCGAGGTCTCCATTGTCGGGTTTGCGACAGTCGCCACGATGTTCTCGGGACCGCCCGCCGCCAAAACCGCCCTGTTTACCAAGTCAACCGCGTATGCCGAAATTCTCTTCGCGTGCGGGTGCGGGTTAAACAGCACGCCGTTGCCGCCCGCGAGCATACAGATACTGTTGCAGATAACGGTACAGCTCGGGTTTGTCGAAGGCGTTATCGCGCCGATAATTCCGAACGGCGCCATTTCGATAAGCGTCAGACCGCGGTCGCCCGCCAGAGCGCGCGTTTCCAAATCGGAAGTACCCAGAGTCTTGTCCGCCACAAGGTGGTGCTTGAGTATTTTGTGATACACATTACCCATACCCGTGTCCTCGACGGCAAGCTTCGCCATAATTTCCGCTTCCGCGTGTGTGAGCTTTCTTATCTCGTTTATGATATTTTCTCTTTGTTCCTTATTATAATGTCTGAAGGTCGTGTAAGCCTTGTTGCACGCCGCTATGGCCTCCTCCATTGTGTCGAACACGCCTAACTGTTTCCTTTTAGGCTTATCCTCAAGCGATGAAAGATCCATTCCCGCAAGCACGTTTTTAACGATTTCGCTTACTTGCTTTTCATCTACCATTAACTTTCAAAACCTCCTTTAATTAAAGCGTCTTTTAAAGTATTCCGCCGCGGCAGCCGCGAGAAGCGTGTCCTGCTCCTTTGTGCCGCCGGATACTCCGATACCGCCGTATATTTTGTTGTTTAGCTCGAGCGGATAGCCTCCGCCCAAAAGCAATATGCCGTTTCCGTTGGTGAGACCGTCAAGCGCGCCGCCGCGCGACTCCTCAAGCGCCTTATGCGTCGGCATTTTTAACGCGACAGCCGTGTACGCCTTGTCCTGCGAGGCGCGCACGCTCGCGATATAGCTGTCGTCCATAGCGTGGAGAAGAATTAAATTCGCTCCTTCGTCGCATACGGAAACAACCGCCTTAACACCGATTATATCCGCCGCCGTCTTAACGGCTTTGGCAAGCTCCTCGGCAGCGTCAAGCGTCATTTTACGGCAGTTCTCGCCGGCAACCGGCTTCGTTTTGCCCGCTCCGAGGTTTCTCGCCACCTCCGCGACAAGCTCGTCAATCGTTTTCATTATGTACCACCGATTATTTATTTAACTGTTCAAGAACCTTCTTCGTTACTTCCGCGACTATGCCCTCAACGTCCTTGCCTCCCGCCGGCGTCGGGCAAACCTGCGACGGAAGCGGCTGGAAGCCGTGATAAGCCGCCGACGACTCAACTCCGTACTTTTCGTTAGCCTCTGTCGGCGACATCGCGCAGGTATCGTCTCCCGCGTAGCAGCCGGGACACAGCTTCTCCATCGGGTGCTTTCCGGGAACGCCGAACTCTTTTCTGAGCTCTACAAGCTTCTTGACCTCGCCGCAGGGAATTTCCTTCTCTCCGCCGAGCATTCTCGCGTAGAATAAGAGCTTCGCGTAGAACTCGGTAGACTCCATTCTGAAGAACGCCGTGTTGAGGTCGCAGCCGAACGACAGCGCGCCGTGGTTTGCAAGAAGAATAGCGTCGTAGTCCTGAAGATACGGCTCGATCGACTCGGGTATCTCCGAAGTCGAGGGCGTGCCGTACTGCGCGATAGGAACAGCGCCGAGGAATATGATAGCCTCGGGCATAATAAGCTTGTCAAGCGGGATACCCGCGATAGCGAACGACGTCGCGATCGGGGGGTGCGCGTGAACGACCGCTTTAACGTCGGGTCTCTTCTGATACACCTTCAAGTGCATCTTAAACTCCGACGACGGCTTCCACTGTCCGTTTGACTCCTTAAGGTCGCCCTTGCCGTCAACCTTACAGATCATTTCGGGAGTCATAAAGCCCTTTGATACGCCGGTAGGCGTTACGAAATAGGTATCCTCGTCTATCTGAACGGAAAAGTTGCCGTCGTTTGCGGCAACGAAACCGTCATTATAGATTCTTCTGCCAATTTCGCACAATTCCTTTTTGATTTCGTAATCGGATTTGAACATATTTTTCCCTCTTTTCTTTGTTTTTCTTTGTTTTATTTTGCTTTGTTTTTATTATACATCTTTTTTCCATAGTTGTAAAGAGGTTTTTCACCTGTTTTACAGGTTTTTTTCACCGTAACCGCGGGATAGCGCGATTACACTATAAGATGTTATTATAATATCACAAAAACCACCCGTTTTGCAAGTGTTTTCAGAGTATTTTTGCACAAATTTTTAAGGTTTTTTTCACGTATTTCCACTTTTAACAAAATTTTGGGTGCGTTTTTGTGCATTGTAACGAAAATGTAATATTTCATCTAAAATCGGGGACGTTACGGTTTTGGCAAAAAGCAAAGGAAATTTCGGACTGAAAAAACAGCCCTCTCGCAAAAGGACTGTTTTCGGCAAAAGCTTCGGCATAATTATCACGGCAGCGGATTCCCGAGCTTTTGCAGCAATTCATTCGCGCGGCGGAGCTGCTTAAACCTATACTCCTCGACACGGTGAGTGTCCGAGCCGACGCTTACCGTTATGCCGCTCTCCTTAACCGCTTGCCGCTTTTTCTCGTTTGTGAGAAAATCATAATAATAATTGTAGTTTCCCGAGACGTTTATCTCCCAGAAAATATCATTTTTCTTTAATTCCTTGAGCAAATCCAATCCGTAACGCTCCGATAGGGCGAAAATATCGGTGTGCGCCAGACCCTTTTTGCACTTAAAAAGCTTCTGCCACTCCAGAAACTCGAAAAAATCCATAGCGCGGTAATCGTCGAGGCTCTCAAAGAGAACATAGTCGAACCGCGACACCGCCTCGGCGTTTAAATCGTTCGGCTTGGGGCGCGTTCCTATCTCGAGTCCGCATAGGACGCGGATTTTATCGCGGTATTTTATTTTACAATGCTGTATGTACTCAAAATATTGCGGAAGCCTGTCGCCTATAGAAAACTGGTGGTCGGTAATTCCGATTACGTCGATACCGTGAGAAACCGCGTTTTCGATTATGGCTTCGGGCGTATCCGAGCCGTCGTAGCTGAAAACGGTATGGCTGTGCAGGTCAACCGTATACATCGAAATCCCCTCCCGTTTATATATTAAAGATATTTTATCATATTGTAAGAAAAAAAACAAGAGATGATTTTATTTTAGCCTCGCGGCGAATGTGTAGGGGACGGCGCGCGAACGCGCGCGCCCTTATTTTAACTCTTTTAAATTTTCCTTTAGCGTTTTTGCGGAGCCGCGAAGTCCCGTCAGCTCGCTGTCATTAAACGGAACCTCGAGTATCCTCTCCACTCCGTAGCCGGAAACCCGCGTCGGAACGCTCAGCGCCACACCGTCTATTCCGTACTCGCCGTCGAAAACGCTCGAAACCGTCAAAACCGAGTTTTCCTCGCCCGCGATACACGCGGTTATCCTGTCCACGGCAAGCGCTATGGCGTAATACGTCGCGCCCTTTTTTTCGATTATCTCGTAGGCGGCGCGCTTTACGGCATTGTACATTTCGTCGAGGTCTTTTTCGGTACATTTGCCCGTCTTTTGCGCGTACCGCGGCATCGGTATTCCGGCGATATTGCTTATGCTCCACGCCGCGACCTCGCTGTCGCCGTGTTCGCCTATTATATAGGTATGGCAATTTCTCGCGTCGATACCGGTGTGGCGGCTGAGCATATATTTAAGACGCGAGGTGTCCAAAACCGTTCCGGAGCCTATGACCTGATTTTTCGGCAGTCCCGAAACGCGGTACGCGATATATGTGAGAATATCCACCGGATTTGAAACCATAAGAAGAATTACGTCCTCCGGCGCGTATTTCATTACATTTTTAACTATATCCTCGGTTATCGCGGCGTTTTTCTTCAGAAGGTCGAGGCGCGTCTCGCCCGCCTTCTGGTTCGCGCCCGCGGTTATAACTACGATGTCGGCGTCCCTGCAGTCGCCGTAGCCGCCGCTTCGGACGTTCACAGGCTTTACAAAAGAAACTCCGTGAGCCATATCCATAGCGTCGCCCTCCGCCTTGGCGCGGTTTATATCTATTATGACTATCTCGTTAAACAGTCCGCCGCACATTATCGTATACGCTGTTGTCGAGCCGACAAAGCCCGCCCCGACCATTACTAATTTTCCTCGAAACATA
>CAYVUD010000030.1:0-15371 GCA_964454725.1 uncultured Lachnospiraceae bacterium | reverse complement strand
CTCGTGAATGACCGTTTCACCCTCGGCGTAAAGACCGGCGAGGATAATCGCGGTTTTTACCTGAGCCGAGGCAACCGTCATTTTGCAGTCTATACCGTGAAGCGGCGCGCCCTCGATTTTTAACGGACAGTAATCGCCCTCGATTTTCGCGCCCATAAGCGAAAGCGGCTCAACCACTCGCTTCATAGGGCGTTTGCGAATTGACGCGTCGCCGGTTATGACGGTATTGAAGCTTTGCGGCGAGAGTATGCCGCAGAGCAGGCGCGTTGTTGTGCCGCTGTTGCCGGTGTAGAGCGTTTTTGCGGGCTTTTTAAGTCCGTAAAGTCCGCCGCCGCGAACAATTATTTTACCGCCCGTTTCCTCTATATTAACTCCCATATTCCTGAAGCAGTCAATGGTAGACAGACAGTCGGCGCCCTTTAAAAAACCGCTTATCTCGGTCGTGCCCTCCGCGAGCGAGCCGAGCATTACCGCGCGGTGCGAAATCGACTTGTCGCCCGGTACGGTAAGAGAACCGCGGGCTTTTTTTATTTTTTTTATTTCCATTTTTATCCTCCGATATTTCAGAACATATATTTATTTTAACATAAATAGTATAGAATGACAAGATTTTTTTATGAGAAGGAATGGGGAAATTGAAAAAACAGAGCTTTGTGACGGGCGCGGCGATACTGATGATAGCAAACGCCATATCAAAAATACTCGGCGCGGTGTTTAAGATACCGCTTACATATATACTTAAGGAGGAGGGAATGGCGGTTTTTAACACGTCGTTTCAGGCGTATATAATGCTTCTGACGTTTGTCATATCAGGGTTCCCGTTCGCTATATCCAAGCTTGTCGCGGAGTCCGCGTCAAGGGGCGAAACGGCTAAAACGCGAGCCGTCACGTCGGTTTCGGCAAAACTTTTATCCGTTATCGGTATCGCGGGCAGCGCCGCGCTGTATTTCGGCGCGCCGTTTTTCGCGATTGCTATGAAGGAGGAAAAAGCGGTTTTTGCCATACGCGCTCTCGCGCCGGCAATATTTTTCGTCGCGCTCGGCGTTCCGTATAAGGGTTATTTTCAGGGCGTATCAAATATGATACCGACGGCGGCGTCGCAGGTGGTTGAAGCGGTCGTTAAGCTCGCGGCGGGGTACGCGCTTTCCGTGAGTCTCATAAATATGGGCGCGGCCGCGGCAGCGGGCGGCGCGACTGCGGGAGTCGCCGCCGGCGAGATAATCGCGACGGCAATTCTTATGGGGATATATCTTTTCGGGAAACGCGAAGAGAAAAGGATAAAAATGAGCTTTAAGGAAGAAAAGGAAATAATCCGCGCAATTCTTGCCGTTGCGGTGCCGCTTCTTTGCGCGTCGGCAGTCACGGATATGATGAATGTGCTTGATACGACAATGGTCAGGACGCGGCTTCTCGACGCGGGACTCGGCGCGGAGGAATCGCGGTTTTTATACGGCGCGTATACCGGCTACGCGCTTACGGTGTTTCACCTCCCCGTGGGTATACTCGCGACCTTGGGAGTGAGCATACTGCCGGTAATAGCCGGCGCGATAGCGGTGGGAAACGAGGGAAAGGCGCGGCGGACAACGGAGCTGGCGCTTGAGCTTACGGTCTTTATCGCGCTTCCGTGCGCGGCAGTGATGTTTTTCCAAAGCGGCAGCATACTTAAGCTGCTGTTTTCAAACGATACCTCCGCCGCGATGCTTTCGCTTGTCGCGCCGTGTGCCGTAATGATGTGCGTTTCGCAGATTTGCGCTGCCGTACTGCAGTCGGCGGGAAAAATTACGCAGCCGTTCTTCTTTATGCTTATAGGCTCTCTTATAAAGCTTGCCGCAAGCTTTTTCCTCGTCGGCGACCCTCGGTTTAACATATACGGCTCGGCGATAAGCTCGGATATAGCGTATTTTGTGATAATGGTTTTGAACCTCGCCGCCGTGAGCCGGCATTTGAAATTAAAGCTTAAGCTAAGCGCGCTTGCCGTAAAGCCCGCGCTTTCCGCGGCCGTTATGTGCGCTGTTATATACCTGCTGCGCGCGCCCGTATACGCCTATACGGACAGCTCGTTTTTAAGGCTACTCATTATATGCTCCGTTTCTTTTGCGGCTTACGCGCTTACTCTCGCGCTTACCGGCGCGGTTTCGGTTAAGAATATACGTAAAATTTTCAAATAGCTTGTAAAAAAGAGGAAAATGTGGTAGAATAAATACCGAAAGGCGGTATTGACAAATGAAAAATTACACTATTGACGATTTGCTCGATATTATGGAACAGCTAAGAGGAGAGAACGGCTGCCCGTGGGACAAGGTTCAGACGCACCAAAGCATAAAAAAGAGTATGATTGAGGAGTGTTACGAAGCGATAGACGCGCTCGACTCCGGAAACGACGACGCGTTCGCGAACGAGCTCGGCGACGTGCTTTTGCAGGTGGTTTTTCACGCGCAGATAGCGAAGGAACGTGGAGCGTTCGATTTTGACCGCGTTGTAAATGAAATATGCAACAAGCTCATATCGCGTCATACGCACGTTTTCGGACCCGAGAAGGCGGGAAATGCCGAAGAAGCGCTTACAAACTGGGAGAAAAACAAGAAAAAGGAAAAGGGGCTTAAAACGTATACCGATACTCTAAAGGACGTTCCGCATTATCTGCCGGCTCTTATGAGAAGCGAGAAGATACAGAAGAAGGCGGCGGCTGTCGGCTTTGACGCGGATAATGCCGATGAGGTATGCGGCAAGCTAAACGAAGAAACGGAGAAACTTAAAGAGGCTCAAAAAACGGGAAATATGGAAAAAATCGAGGAGGAGTACGGCGATTTGCTGTTTGCCGCGGTAAGTCTCGGACGGCAGCTCGGCGTTACTCCGGAGCTTGCTCTCGCCGCGGCGAGCGATAGGTTTACAGCCGGATTTGAGGCGATGGAAAACGAAATGCTCTCGCGTAAGCTTGACCTTGCGGAAGTATCTCGCGAAGAAATGGATAAGGTTTGGGAAAAAATCAAAAAAAATGTGTGAAAATATTGAAATTTTCAGCATTTTAGCCTTAAATTCCCAAAAAAGTATTGACAGAGCGAGGATTTTGTATTAAAATACATAGATGTAAAAAGTTTTTAAACTTTTATAAAAATTCTTAGGAGGAAAAGAATATGAACAAAACAGAATTAGTTGCGGCTGTTGCTCAGAAGGCGGAGCTGTCAAAGAAGGACGCGGAAAAGGCAGTCAACGCTGTAACGGCGGCTGTAACAGATGCTCTTTCCTCAGGTGACAAGGTTCAGCTGGTTGGCTTTGGCACATTCGAGGTAAGAAAGAGAGACGCAAGAACGGGCAAGAACCCGCGCACAGGCGAAACAATTAAGATTGCTGCATCAAAGGTTCCTGCATTCAAGGCAGGTAAGGCTTTAAAGGACGTTGTAAACAAGTAAGTTTATTATGTGAAAAAACCGCGGCTTGTCTGCGGTTTTTTTCGTTTCCACACAGCGTCCGCGGCTAAGGACGCAAGGGCATAGTCAAAGGAGTATAGAATTGAGAATAGATAAGTATCTTAAGGTATCGCGCCTTATCAAGCGCAGAACGGTCGCGAACGAGGCCTGCGATACGGGAAGAATTACGGTAAACGGAAAAGTTGTAAAGGCGTCGTATGACGTTAAGGAAAACGACATAATCGAGATTAAAATGGGCGAGAGAGTCATTAAGGTCGAGGTTGTGTCCGTAGCGGAGCATACGCTCAAAAACGACGCTTCGTCTTTGTATAAAGTAATAAATTAAAGAGTCCCCTCATATATTTTATTAACCTATAAAAACGGTTTTGATATATGGGGGATTTTTACGTGAAAAATCACGTTACGTGATTTGATTGCCCGCGCGATATTTTCGTTTCGCGAACAAAACGAAAACGCGTATGGGCATAAATTCCCATTTAACGCCTTATCCGCCCGCGATAAGGCTTTGGATATTTTTTCATTTCTATTTGCGGGCAGAAAGGCTATGGGAATTTATATGCAGATTGAACAGAAAAAAGCGGCGCCGGAACATTCGGTCACAATGAGCAACAGGCGTATTGCCGTCCTCACGGGCGTAAGCGAGGTCAGGGGCTTTTCCGACGCCGCGGTGGAGCTTGAAACGTGTATGGGCGGACTTATAATAAAGGGCAGAGAGCTTACGATAAATAAGCTCAACACCGATACCGGCGAGCTGAACGTAAACGGTCAGATAAACTCCATACAGTACAGCGCAAAGAAAAAAGAAGGACTTTTTGCCGGACTTTTCAAGTAACGTATGGCGCGCGAGGTGTATGTGCTTCTCGGAATGGTTGTATGCGGCGCGTCGCTTGGCGCGCTTTTTGACCTGAAACGGGGAATCAATAAAGCGATGAAGCCGCCGGATTTTATAGTCGGCGCGGGAGATTTTATATTCTGGATAATAGCCGCGGCAGCGGCGGCGTGGTGCGCGTGGAGGCTAAATAACGGAATCGCGCGGTTTTATGAGCTTGCGGGACTCATAGGCGGAGCGGTTTTGTATTTTTTGACGCTCAGCCGCTTTGTTTTGCGGTTTTTTGATCTTATCTGCGAGGGAATTTTAAAAATAATCGTATTTATTTTCAAAATTCTCTTGACACCGGTACGTTTTTTATATAAAATTATATATAGTATACATATTAAACGCGGCGAGGGAGATAAAGTCGATGAATAATTTTAAAGAACGCGCGGAAGAATTTGTCATAAAGCACAGAACGGGAATAAAAATATGGATTCTTGTGCTTATTGTCGGCAGTATGCTGTTTAAGGGAATTATGCAGCAGCCGCAGATCAATAAAAACCGCGAGAGGATAGCGAGGCTTGAGGATCAGATTGAGTACGAGCAGGAAAGACAGGCGGAAATAGAGGATCTTAAGGATAAGGTCAACTCCGACGAGTACATAGAAAAAATGGCAAGCGAAAAGCTCGGGCTTGTAAAAAGCACCGCCAAAATTTTTGTAGACGTATCTCAAGATGAATAAACAGAGAGGATTTTAGGATAAAAAATGATTGCAGTGGGGAATGTGATTGAAGGAAAGGTAATAAATGTTATGCCCTTCGGCGTATTTGTCGATTTGGGAAACAGGCAGTCGGGGCTGGTTCATATTTCCGAGCTTGCCGACAGCTATATAAAGGATATTAACGAGTATGTAAAGAAGGGCGATACGCTCAAGGTCAGAGTTATAAAGATAGACGGGGACGGAAAAATAAGCCTGAGCGCCAAGACGGAACAGAAAAAGGCGAGGAAACCGAGCGTCAGGCGGGAGCCGGCGGAGGAAACCGGTCCCGTCCGCCCGTTAAATATTGACTGGAGCGAAAACCGTTCCGAGAACCTGTCGTTTGAGGACAAGCTGTCAAAATTTAAGCAGGACAGCGACGAGAAGATGCAGGCGCTTAAAAAGAGCGCCGGCTCGAAGCGTTCGGGCGGCTACAGCCGCAAGAACAACTTTTCATTTTAATATTGCAATAAACAGGGCGGAATAGTATTCCGCTCTTTTCGCAAGCAAAGGGAGAAATAAATGAGCGGTGAAGCGGAGCGTATAACGTGGAAAAACAGAATATTTCCTATTTTGGGCGCGGTTATGGTATTTGTGCTTTGTTTTGTTGTTCTGTACGGCGGCGACGACGTGGGACTGAGCGATAACGGCGATTTCCGCCGCGTGCTTGTTATGAACAATATGGAGTACAAGGACGACACCGACTATTATTACCTCTTTAAAAGGGACTACGTTATGGAGGTTAAGGGCGATACCTTTTCCCAGATGCTCGAGTCGGTATGGGAGACGAACGAGCAGAGCGAGATATACGCCTCGCCGCATTTTGTGCTTATAAAAATCTCAAAGGTTTTAAATCTCGTTTGGAACCGCGTCACGGGGAACGACGTCACGGATTATGATATTGCTTGGCTGGCGGGAATGTATATTTTTATGCTTTCCCTCGCGGCGTGGTGTATTTTCACGTTTTTTCAGGATCATAAAAAATCGCTTCGGGCAGCGGTTTTTATACTGTTTGTGCTGATTTTCTGCGACGAGGGCTATATACTTTATTTTAATTCCTTCTACGGGGAGCCGCTTCAATACGTTTCCGTTATGCTTATGATAGCGGTAGGACTTATGATATATAAGCGTCCGAGTATACCGAAGGCGGTATGTTTTTTTGTGGCGCTGTATTTTTTTGCCGGCTCGAAGCTGGTAAATATCCCGCACGCCGTGATTGTGAGCCTTTTGGCGATAAGTATGGTTTTTCTCAGAAGGGATAAATTATTCAGGGCGGGAGTTATCATATCCGCTGTGGCGGCTATGGCGTTTATGATACATCTCTATGCCGACGTGCCGTCGTGGATGCAGCGGGACACGACGTATCAGTCGGTATTTTTCGGGCTTACCAAAGACAGCCCCGACCCCGCGGCGGATTTAAGGGAGCTTGGCATAGATGAAAAATATACTGTTCTCGTAAACACCCACGCTTATATGGAGGATACGGAGTATCCTATAGATATTTCGACGTATCAGTTCGGGAACGAGTTCTACGATAAGGTCTCAAAGGCGGATATATTGTGGTTTTATATTAAGCACCCGGTAAGGCTTTTTGAAAAGGTCTGTCTTTCGATAGAAAGCTCCGCCTATATAAGACCGCCAAACGAAGGCAACTCATCGACTAAAATTATGGAAATGTCGGGGAAATACAGTCTGTGGAGCAACCTGAGAATATTTCTGAAATTTATGTATCAGCCGATAGCGGTGCTTCTTTTGGTACTGCTTCTTACCGCGTACGTCGCGGTCATAAACGTCTACGTTATTCGCAACCGCAAAAAGGGAGATATACATAAGCGGATATATATGATTTGCGCGTTTGACGTTTTGCTTATCGGGCTGTGGCTTAATCTCATACTGCCGATAGTCTGCAACGGCGAGGCGGATTTGGCGAAGCATATGTTCCTCTTTGTCAATTATATGGATATTCTTTTCGCGGTACTCATTATCGGAATGTTTACGATGAAGCCGAAAAATATCGCGGAAACGGCTGTTATTGTCGCGCTTTTGACGGGGATATTTTATATATCGCCGCCGAAAAAAACAGTGGAGCTTGGCACATATAACGGTAAACCCGTAAAATGGGAGGTAGTTGAAACGCTCAACGACAACAGTCTTATTCTTATCACGAAGGACTGCGTCGCGAAAAGGCGTTTTGACGACTCCGCGAACACTTGGGAAACAAGCGAGCTGAGGGCGTGGCTTCAAAACGACTTTTTAGCGGAGTTTACCGACGAGGAGCGTTCAAAAATAATGCCCGTTACAAACGCGGTGATAGTTTCGGAAAACGACCGCAATCTCGCTATAGCGGGCGACCACAGTCATTATTGGAACTTCACCAAGGACAGAGTGGGCGACCTTGCCAAAACAGCGTATCACTATTATCTCGAGGACAGTGTGTATATTCCGACTCTTGATATGCTTGAGAAGCTCGGCGACGGTAAATCCTACTGGGTATTATGCCCGTATGCCGGAAACGAAAAAATGGAAAGATATATGAAATACGACGGTTATGTGCTTCATACAAGCGTCGATAATGTAAAGGGAGTAAGGGCGGTTATCAGATACAATAACGGAGCGGACAGTCAATAAACCGCTCGGTTTATTTGAAATTTACCGGCGCGGCTCCGCCCGCGCGGGAGCGGATTTGCCGAGCTAAACGGATCGTCGCGGAAAGGATAAAATTATGAACGGTAAAAATCTTACTATGCTTATGGATTTCTATGAATTTACAATGGCAAACGGCTTTTTTAACTGCGGTTTCGCCGAAAAAACCGTCTATTTCGATATGTTTTTCAGAAAAATTCCCGACGGCGGCGGTTTTGCGGTTATGGCGGGACTTGAGCAGGTAATTGATTATATAAAAAATCTGAAATTTACGGAAGAGGATATAGAATATCTGCGCGGTAAAAATATGTTTTGCGAGGGATTTTTAAAATACCTCTCGGAGTTTAAATTTACCTGCGACGTGTGGGCGATACCCGAGGGTACGCCGATATTCCCGAACGAACCGATTTTGACGGTAAGAGGTCCGGCGATAGAGGCGCAGTTATTGGAAACGATGATATTGCTCACAATAAATCATCAGAGCCTTATAGCGACAAAGGCGAACAGAATTGTGCGCGCGGCAGAGGGGCGCGCGGTTATGGAGTTCGGCTCGCGGCGCGCTCAGGGCGCGGACGCGGCGGTCGCCGGAGCGAGAGCGGCGTATCTGGGCGGCTGCGCCGGAACAGCGTGCGCGCTCAGCGACGAGCTGTACGGAGTGCCCGCGCTTGGTACGATGGCGCACAGCTGGATACAGATGTTTGACAGCGAGTACGAGGCGTTTAAGGTGTACGCGGAGAATTATCCCGACAACTGCACGCTGCTTATAGATACCTATAACGTCCTGAAATCCGGCATACCAAACGCCATACGGGTTTTTGACGAGGTTTTAAAGCCCAACGGCTACCGTCCCGCGGGAGTCCGTATTGACTCGGGCGACATAACGTATCTGTCGAAAAAATGCCGTAAAACGCTCGACGACGCGGGATATGGCGACTGTAAAATTGTAGCGTCAAATTCGCTCGACGAATATATTATACGCGATATGCTCCTTCAGGGCGCGAAAATAGACCTGTTCGGAGTGGGCGAGAGACTTATAACGTCAAAGTCGGAGCCGGTGTTCGGCGGAGTGTACAAGCTTGTCGCGGTCGAGAACGAAAACGGCGATATTGTCCCGAAGATAAAAATAAGCGAGAACGTCGCAAAAATCACGACGCCCGGCTTCAAGCAGGTTTACAGACTTTATTCGCGCAAGGACTCGGCGGCGATTGCCGATGTTATAACTCTTCACGATGAAACGATAGACGATACGAGACCGTATAAAATATTCGACCCCGAGCATACGTGGAAACGCAAGGAGATAACCGATTTCTACGCGCGGCCGCTTTTAAAGCCGATATTCCAAAACGGCGAATGTGTTTACGACGCTCCGGCGCTGGAGGTTTCGCGCGAATACTGCAAAATGGAAATAAACGGCTTGTGGGACGAGGTTAAGCGCTTTGAAAATCCGCATACGTATTACGTGGATTTATCGGAGAAGCTCTGGACCGTGAAGCACAGAATGTTGGAGGATTATCAGTAACGGGTGAGAAGAATGAAAACGAAGATACTTACGGAAAAAGAGCTTGAGGAAGCGGGCGAAATAATAAGAAACGGCGGTCTTGTCGCGTTCCCGACCGAAACGGTTTACGGCTTGGGCGCGTCGGCGCTTAACGCGGACGCGGCGGAAAAAATTTACGCGGCGAAGGGCAGACCGTCCGACAATCCGCTTATAGTTCACATTTGCGACAAATCGCAGATAGAAGCTTTGGCGCGTGAAATAACGCCCGCGGCGAAAAAGCTTATCGACGCTTTTATGCCCGGACCGTTTACGATAATACTGAAAAAGAGGGAGAACATTCCCGACGCCGTTACGGCGGGGCTTGACACGGTTGGTATACGCTTTCCCCAAAACAGCGTCGCGGTAAAATTCATCGCCGCGGCGGGAACGCCAATAGCCGCGCCGAGCGCGAATATTTCGGGTAAGCCCAGTCCTACAAAAGCGGAACACGTCATACACGATATGGACGGACGCATCGACGCGATTATAGACGGCGGCGACTGCGCCGTCGGAGTGGAGTCAACGATAGTTGACGCTACAGGCGCAACGCCTGTAATTCTGCGCCCGGGCGGAGTAACGCCCGATATGCTGAGGGCTGTCGTACCGGAAACGACGGTAGACGCTAATGTTTTGGCGGCTGTTTCGGCGGATACTAAGCCAAAATGCCCGGGAATGAAATATACGCATTACTCGCCCGACGCGGAGGTTATCGTGGTCGAGGGCGAAAGGGACGCGGTTCGGGAGAAGATAAAATCGCTGTTAAGGGAAAACAAGGATAAAATAACCGGCGTGCTGACGATGTACGGCAGCGTCTACGACGACGCGGTAATGCTTTCGGCGGGCGGGACAAATAAGGACTACGCGAAAAATCTGTTTGCCGCGCTGCGCTCGTTCGATGATTTGGGCGTGGAAACGGTGTTCGCGGAATTTTGCGAAAAGGACGGCTATGGACTCGCGGTTAAAAACAGACTGTATAAGTCGGCGGGAAACAAGGTAATACACGTATGAGATTGTAATTAGCGTAATCGCGGAATAATTCAATCAAGCAAATAACGACTGTTTTTTGCGAAACACGATTATAAGTATATGCTTTGCTCTAAAAGCATATACTTATTTTTATACAATGCGGATTTTTACGTATTATTCGCGAAGATAATATGATTCCCGCGAATGAAAATGATTGATTTTGGCTGATTTTTATGCTATAATTACGCCGCCAAAAGAAAATACTATCAAAGGAAACGAAAAAGTAATGAAAAGAGGAATGTTTTATGATTTATACTGTTACATTTAATCCCGCTATTGACTATGTAATGGGAGTTGAAAACCTTCGGACGGGAATGACGAACCGCGCAAGCTGTGAGCGGCTTTTGCCCGGAGGAAAAGGGCTGAATGTTTCTGTAATTCTGAGCAATTTGGGCATAGAAAATACGGCGCTCGGCTTTATCGCGGGATTTACGGGCAAGGAAATAAAACGAAGCTTTGAAGCTATGGGCGGAAAGAGCGATTTTATTGAGCTGAAGGAAGGAATTTCACGAATAAACGTAAAAATAAAATCGGACAAGGAAACGGAAATCAACGCGGTCGGTCCTATGATTGACGAAGCGGCAATATCGGAGCTTTTAAAAAAGCTTGACACTCTTAAAGACGGCGATACGCTTATTCTTGCCGGAAGTATTCCGGCTTCGCTCTCAAATTCGCTTTACGGCGATATTATGGAAATGCTTTCCGGCAGAGATATTATGATTGCCGTTGACGCGACAAAGGATTTGCTTCTCAATGTGCTTGAACACAAGCCGTTCCTTGTTAAGCCAAATAACCACGAGCTTGGAGAAATATTCGGCGTGACATTAACGACGCGTGAGGAGGTCGTCCCCTACGCCAAAAAGCTTCGTGAAAAGGGCGCGGGAAATGTTCTTGTATCAATGGCGGGGGAAGGCGCGGTGCTTATAACGGAAACGGGCGATGTGCTGATGAGCGAAGCGCCCAAGGGAATCGTGAAAAACTCGGTCGGCGCGGGCGACTCTATGGTCGCGGGATTTATCGCCGGCTGGTGTGAAAAGCGCGATTACGCGCACGCTTTCAAAATGGGTTTGTCCGCGGGAAGCGCGAGCGCGTTTTCGGAAACGCTCGCGACAAAAGAAGAAATTAAACAAGTCTATAATTCGTTTGAAATTTTATAAAGGAGGAGATAATTTGAAAATCACGGATTTACTTGACCGCCGCTCGGTAGACGTAAACGGCTCTGCCGTGTCCAAAGAGGACGCAATCGGCAAAATGGTCGATTTGATGTGCAAAAGCGGAAAAATCAATGATAAGGAGGAATACAAGAAAAAAGTTTTCGCAAGAGAAACGGAAGGTTCAACGGGTATCGGCGAGGGAATAGCCATTCCGCACGCGAAATGCGACGCTGTTTCAAAACCCGCTCTTGCGGCTATGGTGGTTAAAGGCGGAGTGGACTTCGACGCGCTCGACGGCGAAAAGGTCTCGCTCATATTCCTAATCGCCGCTCCTGACACAAAGGAAAACATTCATCTCGACGTTTTGGGCAAGCTGTCCGTTATGATGATGGACAGAGATTTTTCCGATAAGCTCAGGTCGGCGAAATCGGTTGATGAATTTTTGAAAATCATAGACGACGCGGACGAGGGCAGCAAGGGCATTGACGAATACGGCGCGGAGGTATCCGGCGCAAAATGCAGCATAATCGCCGTTACCGCCTGCCCGACAGGTATCGCGCATACCTATATGGCAGCGGAGGCATTGGAGAAAGCGGCGGTCGCCAACAACTGCTCCATAAAGGTCGAAACACGCGGCTCGGGCGGAGCGAAGAATGTTATTACAGCGGACGAAATTAAAAACGCGGACTGCGTAATCATAGCCTGCGACGTGAATGTTCCTATGGAGCGATTTGCGGGCAAGAAGCTTATCAAGGTTCAGGTGTCGGACGGAATAAGCAAGGCTGACGCGCTTGTAAAGCGCGCGATAAGCGGCGACGCGCATATATACAGCGCGGAGGGCAGTGATACTGCCGATACGACGGACGACGGAAAAGAGGGATTCGGGCATCGGCTTTATAAGCACCTTATGAGCGGCGTTTCGCATATGCTGCCGTTTGTTATAGGCGGAGGCATACTTATTGCCATCGCGTTTCTGCTTGACGATTTCAGCGTAAATCCCGCGAATTTCGGTAAAAATATTCCGATTGCCGCGTTCTTCAAAACGATAGGCGAGGTCGCGTTCGGACTTATGCTGCCTGTTCTCGCCGGATATATTGCGTACAGTATAGCAGACCGCCCGGGACTCGCTGTCGGATTTGTCGGCGGAATGTTTGCGGCTAACGGCAACGCGGTTCTTGAATGGGTAAACGACGGCGGACAGAGCTTAACCTACAGCGGACTTAACGGCTTTATTCAAAATACCGTATTCGGCGCTTCGGGCAACACCGTATCAGGCTTTTTAGGCGCGCTTGCCGCGGGCTTTGCCGCGGGATATATTGTGCTTTTGCTAAAAAAGGTATTCTCAAGGCTTCCGCAAAGTATGGACGGCATAAAGCCGACGCTTCTTTATCCCGTTATCGGAATATTCGTTATAGGCGCGCTTATGCTCCTTGTTTTCAATCCGCTTATCGGTATCGTAAACACAGCGCTTGCGAATTTCCTTAACGCTATGGGAAACAGCTCGAAAATAATTCTCGGTATTGTTCTCGGCGCGATGATGGCTATCGATATGGGCGGCCCGATAAACAAGGCAGCGTATGTATTCGGCACAATGGCTATCGCGAACGGCAACTATGATATTATGGCGGCGGTTATGATAGGCGGTATGGTTCCGCCGATCGGCATAGCTCTCGCAACGACATTTTTCAAGAACAGATTTAACAAAGCGGAAAGAAATTCGGGACTTTCAAATTATATTATGGGACTTTGCTTTATAACGGAGGGCGCTATTCCGTTCGCGGCGGCGGACCCCGCAAGAGTAATTCCGGCGACAGCCTTGGGCGCGGCGGTCGCGGGAGCGCTCTCGATGCTCTTCGACTGTACTCTTATGGCGCCTCACGGCGGAATATTCGTATTCGCGGTTGTCGGTAACTGGCCGATGTACCTTGTTTCACTCGCGGCAGGCTCGGTTGTAACAATGTTTATGCTCGCGCTTTTAAAAAAGCCTGTTAATGAATAAAATAATTTTTAGGAGGATATAAAAATGAAAGAATTTAAGTATGTAATAACAGATCCCGAGGGTATTCACGCGAGACCGGCGGGAGAATTTGTAAAGGCGGCTTCAAAATTCAGTTCGGACGTAAATTTAACGAAGGACGGAAAAACCGTCAGCGCAAAGAGGATTTTCGGTGTAATGGGACTCGCGGTCAAACAAGGTCAGGAGCTGACCGTAACCGTTGAAGGCTCCGACGAGGATACCGCCGCAAAGGAACTTGAAGAGTTTCTTAAAAATAACCTGTAATCCGCTAATAAGCCTGCCCCGATATTTTGCTGTCGGGGCAGGCAATTATTTTCGGGAAAATGAGAACGATTGAATATGTCGGCGTATGCGGCGGAATCGGCAAAAGCGATATAGCTTAAAGCTATATCAATATATCAATTATATATATTTTACTTTTAACTCATTCTGTGGTATAATGAAGCTGTGCCGCGTTATGCGGCAGCGCGTTTACGGGCGGCTTGCGCGAGTTGAAATATAGGAACGGAGAACAAATAATATGGCTAAAAAAGAAAACAAATACAAGGATTACGGAATTGCGACACAGGCAATACATACGGGAACGGATTATGATGAAGGAACGGGAGCGGTCAGAAGGCCGCTCCATATGGCAAACAGCTACAAGCTGCCGGACGATTTGTCACAAGTGAATTATTCATCGACCGATCTCCTGATGTATTCCCGAAACGGCAATCCAAATCAGCATTGGCTGGAGGAGAAAATCGCGGCTCTGCATGAGGCAGACGACGCAATCGTTCTGGCAAGCGGCGTCGCCGCGCTTCACGCGCTTTTCTGGACGCTCCTGAAAACAGGAGACCGCGTTGTATATCCCAAAGTCAGCTATATGGCGGTTTATCGAATGTTCCATGAGCTGTTCAACCGCAAGTTCGGAGTAGAAACGGTTATGACGGATATGACGGATCTCGAGGCGGTCAAAAAAGCGATTACACCGGGAACACGCCTTGTTCATATTGAAACGCCGGACAATCCCACAAACGGCGTGACAGACATTGAGGCGATCGTAAAGCTTGCTCACGAAAACGGGGCGGTTGTTTCGGTGGACAACACTTTCGCGTCCCCATATAATCAGAAACCGCTGCGTTTTGGCGCCGATTTTGTGGTTGAGGCGCTCACAAAATTCATCAACGGTCACGGAGACGCGCAAGGCGGCGCGATTATTTCCAATGATTTGGAGACGATGGATCGTATCCGTTACGAGGCGCAGGTCAATGTCGGTTCCGTCATCAGTCCCTTTAACGCTTGGCAGATTTTCCGAGGCTCGGTCACGTTCCCGCTAAGAATGGAGCGGATTAATGAGTCGGCTCAAAAGATTGCGGAGTGGCTGGAGGGACGTCGGAATATTACGTTTGTTTCCTATCCCGGGCTTTCCGGCAATTCGGGGTATGAAATTGCCAAGCGTCAGATGAAAAACGGCTATGGCGGGGTAATTTCATTTGGCGTTGATACGGACGATAAAACGGTGGAACGGTTTTGCGCCGCGTTAAAGGTTGTGACCTTCGCCGTATCGCTCGGGCATGACGAGAGCCTGATTTTCCCGCAGCCAAGCTATGACGAGCGTATTCACCTCTATCCCGAAAAGTTCAGAAAAGGCTTTATCCGCTTCAGCGTAGGTCTGGAGGAACCGGAGGATATTATCGCCGATCTTGATCAGGCATTGAGGGCGGTTGGACTGTAAACAGAACAAAAACGCAAAGCGGCTCCGGAAAAGGGAGCCGCTTTTTGTATACGGAGGTCAGAACAGTATAAACATTGAGATATAATATCATTGATATTGACAATCCGCCCTGTTTATGGTATATTTTTTATATCGTATCAGGGTTTTCCGATGGAATGTAATTTTCATCTGACCGATTACGGAAAACGTAAATTACAGTACCCAAAAAGTGAGGAAATAAGCCAAAAATAAGGAGATAACAGGGATTATGAATATATTATTTGTCTGCACCGGCAACA
>CAYVUD010000029.1:9481-15577 GCA_964454725.1 uncultured Lachnospiraceae bacterium | reverse complement strand
AATTGGAAAAACGCCTTTCCGAAACCGACAAAGGAATTTCACGAAAGGCTCGTCAAAACTCTTGAAGAGCCGGAAAGGGAGAAGAAAATGAAAAAATTATCAGTTAAAAAATGCGTTATAGCCGCGGCGGCAATATCGGTGTTTGCCGTAGGCACAGCCGCGATAGCGACAAGGGGAACGGTGCGCGTAACGTCCGGCTCGATGTCGGCGTTTCCGACATACAGAGAAATTCCGGCAGAGGAAAAGCTTGAAAAAGACATCGGCATAACACCGAAAATATTGCCGGAATTTTCAAACGGATACGCGTTTAAGAGCGCGACTAAGGTAAACAATAAGGTCGAGGACATTGTTGATGATAACACCGCTGTCGCGGTGGTTGACGAAAACGGCGGCGAGGCAAAGTATAAATCGCTGTCAATCAGTTATGAAAACGGCGAAAATAAAATCACGCTCAGCGCCGCGCCCGCCGAGTACGATATTGATGAAAATACGGCGGAGGCGGAGAATTATAGCGGCATTTCAATCGGATATACGGCGTTTGCGAATAAAGTTGTTCCGGGCGATTACGCGCAAACAGAGCAGGATATAAAGGACGAAGAGGAGGGAAGGTACGTTTTCTCATACGGCGCCGACGATGTTGAAATACACGAGGTTCAGGGCGTAACTTGGGTTGAGGACGGAATAAAATACAATATAAACGCTATGGATTCGCCTCTTGACAAGACCGCGCTTATCGATATGGCGAAAGAGGTTATCGACTTTTAACGCGAATAAAAATAAAAGAAGCTGACGCGCCGCGTCAGCTTCTTTTGCTTTTCAGTCAACCAATTCCGAACCTATTTCCGTAACGTCGCCCGCGCCCATAGTAAAAACTATGTCGCCTTCCTTCGCGATTTTTTTAACGTATTTTACAATATCGCCGAAGCCGTCGATATACTTCGCGTCAACTCCGCGCTTTTTTATATCCTCCGCCAGATTTTCGGGCTTCGTAACTCCGTCGAACTTTTCTCTCGCCGCGTATATATGCGTGAGTATCAGCTCGTCGGCGTCGTCGAACGCCCCGACAAATTCGTTCCAGAG
Source organism: uncultured Lachnospiraceae bacterium (assembly GCA_964454725.1). GTDB lineage: Bacteria > Bacillota > Clostridia > UBA1381 > UBA1381 > JALEPO01. Next base: position 14,497 of record CAYVUD010000029.1, on the reverse strand, counting down.
CGTTCTTGTTCTCGAATAGGTGTGCGGCTGGAAAATACATATAACGCGGTTCGCGTCAAACGCCTTCGCCGCCCTGAGCGTCGCTTTTATCTCTGTCGGGTGGTGAGCGTAATCGTCAATGACGACCGCGCCGTTTACAAAGCCTTTTTTCTCAAAGCGTCTGCGCGTTCCCTTAAATGTTTCTATACCGTCCGCGGCGGTCTGCGCGCCGACTCCCAAAAGGTCGCACACCGCGATCGACGCGAGCGCGTTTAAAATATTATGCTCGCCCGGAACATTCAGGTTTAGAGAGCAGAGCTTTTCGCCGTTTTTATAAACGTCGAAGCTCGGGAAACCCGCATTATATTTTATATTTTGCGGATAATAGTTATACGCGCTATCCATTCCGTATGTTATGATATTAAGATTTGTTCCCCGAAGCGCCTTTTGAATGTTTTTGTCGCTTCCCAGAGCCACGACCGCGCCTTTGCCCTCGGTGAGGAGCGCGAAGCGGCGAAAGCTTTCGATTATTTCGTCAATGCCGGAGAAGAAATCGAGATGATCCTCCTCGATATTGGTGATAAGCGCGATCGTTGGATAGAATTTCAGAAAGCTGTTGGTGTATTCGCACGCCTCCGTTACAAAATAATCGTGCGAGCCGGCGCGGATATTGCCGCCTATGAGATCCAGCTCGCCGCCGACGCTTATCGTCGGGTCGAGGTTCGCGTGTATCATCGCGTGCGCGAGCATTGACGTTGTGGTGGTCTTGCCGTGTGTTCCGCTCACGCCTACGGCGTGAGTATAGCGTTTCATAATCGCGCCCAGAAACTCCGCGCGGTCAATCTCGCGTATACCGTATTCGGCAGCCGCGCGCCGTTCGGGATTTTCGGGCTTCGCGGCGGCGGTGTAAACGATAACGTCGGCGTCGGCAATACGCGGGTGAACCGCTTCGCGGCCGTAAACGACGTCCGCGCCCAGAGCCTCAAGCTCCTTCGTAATCGCGCTCTCGTTCCAGTCCGAGCCGGTAACCTCATAGCCGTGCTTCAGGGCGATCTGCGCCAGACCGCTCATACTTATCCCGCCGATACCGATAAAATGTATGTGCGCGCCTTCGTCAATATCCTCTATCTGAAATCTTTTCAAGTTTATCAGCCTTTCCTAATTGTTAATACACTAATTATATACCACCCGTGAAAAAATGAAAACATTTTTTTAAATTTTGAATGTTTATAACAAAAGTGCAAACTCAGAAAAAAGAATTTTAATAAAAAATGCACAAATACTTGACAAAATCTGATATTTTTTGTATTATAATATTAGTTAGTATTAACATCACTGGACAGGCGCGTAGAAATGCACAGTTAAAAATCTATGTACGGAAGGTGGTGAAAAAAATGCAGATTACAGATATAAGAATAAAAAGGGTTTCAACCGACAGCAGAATGAAAGCGATAGTTTCTGTTACTTTTGATAACGCGTTTGTAGTGCATGACATTAAAATTATTGAAGGTCAGGATAAACTGTTTACCGCGATGCCGAGCAGAAAGACTCCGGACGGCGAATACAAGGACATCGCGCATCCGATAAACAGTGAGATGAGAACTAAGCTGGAAGAGGAAATTTTGGCTAAATACGAAGAAGAGCTGAAAGATGACATAATAGATGAGTGACCGTGGAGGGGTATATAACCGTTTCGGCGTATATTCCCCTCCGTTTTTTATTGCGATAATTTAAGAATTTCCCGCGGAACAGCCGGATTTGATTATTACAAAGAATATTTATGAAATTAAAAGGAATGAGTCCGGCGCGATACCGAACTCATTCACAAGAACATTAATATTTAATTTTGTCTAAACTTTTGGTTCGCCTCAAATTTTGACCATCGTCCGTTTTTGAGTGAATATTTTTATCTGTAGTTTTCCGCCATATCGTAGAAGCCCGCGGCAACGAGTCCTTGGAACAGCGGCATCAAAGCCGAGTAAGCGATAGTGAACAGGAACGCTATTCCTTTAAATACCGCTCCGGCAACGGGAATCATACCGAGAAGCGAGAGCGCGGCGGAAACGATCGCCACCGCCGCTATGGGCAGAAGCCACGCTATAAACATCTTGCCCTTATATCCCTTTGTTTTTTCCATTGAGTATCTCAGAGCCTCCGTTGCCGAAACGCCCGGCTTCTCGATAAGCACATACGGAACAAATCTGTAGGAATAGGACTTTATAACCGCGAGTATCGGACCGATAACCGGAACGAGCGCCCAGATGAAAACCCAGAGATATTTCCAAGCCATACCGCCGGCGACGTGCGGGAAATTTTTGAAGCCCGAGAAAAGCTGGTCGGAAGAAACCTCCCTGCCGTGATAGCCGGTGAGATAAATAATCGAAACACCCGCCGTAAGCGTAAGCGTTACGGGAACGGTGATAATCGGCAGAACACCGAATATTGTTATTAAGATTACCAACAGCGTGTTCATCAGGGAAAGTCCCCAAAGACGAAACGGCTTTGCCGCCAGCACCTTAACGGAATTTTTGTAAATTGCTGCAATCATTGTATTATCTCCTTTTTATATCTTTTTCTGTCCGTAATACGCGTTTGCGCCGTGTTTTCTCAGATAATGCTTGTCGAGTATCGCCTGAGAAATCTGCGGAAGTCCGGGCGAAAGCTGCATCGCGCGAAGCGCCATTTTCGCGACCTCCTCGAGAACCACCGCGTTATGCACCGCGTTATCGGCGTCCGTACCCCACGCGAACGGACCGTGGTTTGAAACAAGCACCCCGGGAATTGCCATCGGGTCCTTGTCCTTAAACGTCTCAATTATAACAAGACCTGTGTTTTTCTCGTAGTCGCCCTCTATTTCCTCCTTCGTCATAAGGCGCGTGGCGGGAATTTCGCCGTAGAAATAGTCGGCGTGAGTCGTGCCGAAGGCGGGTATGCCCCTGCACGCCTGCGCGAACGACGTCGCCCAGGACGAATGAGTATGCACTATGCCTCCGCAATCGGGAAAAGCCTTGTAAAGCTCCAGATGCGTGGGCGTGTCGGAGGACGGATTTAAGCCGCCCTCGACCTTGTTTCCGTCAAGATCGACCACTACCATATGCTCGGGTCTGAGCTTGTCGTATTCCACGCCCGAGGGCTTTATTACGAAAAGTCCCTTTTCGCGGTCTATACCCGAAACATTTCCCCAAGTAAACGTAACAAGCCCGTGCGCGGGCAAAGCGAGATTTGCCCTCCAGACCTGTTCTTTAAGTTCTTCTAACATATTCTTGTACCTTTCTGACCGCGAGATTTTTCCCGAACCGTCCGCGGACTATACGGTGTGCAGTTTAATTATATTATAAATTCCCCAAATAATCAATAAGAATTTTCGACGCCGCGCGGGTTGGTTGTCATAAAATCCGAAAGATTGTTAAAAATGCACAAAAAGGCACGTTGAATTTGTGCAAAACTGCAACAAATACGTGAAATCTTAACAATTTTGTTGCAATTTTGTAACTTTTGTGGTATAATTAATAAGCGTAGAAATGTACGGAGGAGCGGTAAGGTGGACTTATTTATATTTGACAATATAGCGAAGGATCCCTGCGTTAAGGGGCTTCTCGAAAAGAATGACAAGGACGTATTGAAAAATATCATAAGCTTTGCCGAAACGGAGGGCGTTACCACGGACAGTATCCGCGAGTATATGGCGTCGCTCCTTGCCAACGACGATAATATTTTATCGTCTCTCGCGCAGTCCGGCAAGAAGATAGGAGACGATCTCTACAAGCTTTCCCTGATGGATATGGAGCAGATTTACAAAAAGCTGTTTTCCATTCCGATAAAGTATTCTCCGTCCGGAAACGATACCGGTTATTCCCGCGGCTATGTCGGCTCGATTCGCGAGATAACGCAGTCCCGTTCGGCGAAGGAGCTTCTCGATAAGCTGATAAGCCATTACCGCACGCTCGGAAACGGCGAGCTGGGAAAGTATATCGCCTTCAAATACGACGGAAATCTGAGAGGAATTTCAAATACGGATAAAACGACGTTTGATTCGCTTGTCGGTCTTGAGCATCAGAAGAAGGTGCTTATAGAAAACACAAGGGCGTTTGTTCAGGGAAAGCCCGCGAACAACGTGCTGCTTTTCGGCGACAGAGGAACGGGAAAATCCTCGTCGGTAAAGGCGCTTCTGAATATGTTTTCTCCCGAGGGACTCAGAGTTATAGAGCTTCCCAAGAGCTGCATAAGGGATATTCCGTATCTTACGGAGCGTCTGGCGGGCAAACCGAATAAATACATACTGTTTCTGGACGATTTGTCGTTTGAGTCGCGCGACGCTGAGTACAAGGCGCTCAAAACCGCTATGGAGGGTCAGCTTCAGGCTCACCCCGAAAACGTGCTTATATACGCGACCTCAAACCGCAGACATCTTATCAAGGAGACGTTTGAGGACAGACAGGGCGACGAGGTTCACAGAAACGACAATATGCAGGAAACGCTTTCCCTTGCGGAACGGTTCGGCATAAGCCTTGTATTTTCGGCGCCCAATCAAAAGGAATATCTCCACATAGCCGAGGAGCTTTTGAAGCGTCAGGGCATTGAAATGACGCCCGAGCTTGAAAAAGAAGCGATTGTGTGGCAGATGAATTACGGAGGAAAAAGCGCGAGGTGCGCGAAGCAGTTCGTCGCTTCCTGCGCGGCAAAGAGGAAAAACATATAGAACTTTGCGAGTTAAGGCGGCGCGCGGTTTTCGCGCGGTCACAGCCTTAAAAAGGGGTAGAAAAATGATAAAAAAATTGACGGCGGCTGTGCTTGCCGCTGCGGTGATGGTAACAACGGCGGCGTTTGCCGCTGGTGTGAGCGGTATTCTCACCGGAGAGAGCATAACCATATTTACGCGGGATAAAAACCGTATGATACTCAACGGTTACGATGAGGACGGAAGGCTCGCGATTTCGGGAATGTTTACGTCGGAGGACGCAAGCTTCGAGGTTCCGTCGGAGTTTGCGGATTACAGACTCCGCGCGGGTTTTCTCGACGGCACGATTACCGACGTCG
>CAYVUD010000029.1:0-9381 GCA_964454725.1 uncultured Lachnospiraceae bacterium | reverse complement strand
GCCGCGCCGCAGACCGCGCAAACGCCCGCTCCGGCAGGCAATCGCGCGTGGCCGGATATTTACGAGCGTCAGATAGACGCGGTTGAGGCGATCGCGGTCGTGGACTCGGTTTCATACGGCGAGAACGAGGACTCGGAGGAATGTTACTATGCCGGCATTTTGTATCAGGGCGAGGAAATGACCGTTGAGATAAAACGCTCGGTAATAATTTCGGAAGCGTCCGAGGAGTTTTCGTATATGACCGGACTTGACGCGGGTTCGCTAAAGCGCGGCGACGTTATATGCCTGACCGCCGATTTGTCGGGCGATGTGAACAGAGTCGGATTTGTTTACAGACCGCTCGAAAAGAATATCGTGACCGACGGAAACGATTACGGAAACAGCTTTGAAAAGCTGATTTCCGATAACGGCTCGGTGGCGGGAAGAAACGGCTGGGGCGTTCTGACCTCCAATGGCGGGAGCGCGAAAAATCAGTTGGCGTTCGGAGTGATAAGCGACAGATACAACAAGTCGCTCACCCTTCTGGGAGCCGACGGCGACGAAAACAACGCGCTGGATTTAAGCCTTGAGGACGGCACGATAGTTTATGTATGCGATATGTCGTCGCGATGCGAGCTGTCGATAAAGGAAATAAACGGAATTGAAAAGTCGAGTATTCCCAAAAGCGCGGTAAGCGACGACGGCGTTGTGGCGTACAGCGACAGCTTCAAAACAAATTACGCGCTCGCGAGGGTAGTTGACGGTACGGTAACGGACATTGTGGTTTATAAAAATTACAACAGATAAATTCAGATAGCTTCAAAGTGATAGGCTGACTCGACAGGTCTGATTTCGTATCTGCGGGGAAACTCGGGACAGTTAAGAAAGAGATTGGGAGGAACGATCATTATGAACAGGTTAAAAGCGGCCGTATTGGCGGCTGTATTCACGGTATCGGGCGCGGTCTGCGCGTCCGCGTATGATGATATTGATATTAAGGTAAGGCTTGACGGACTCGTAAACGGCGAGTCGCAGATCGTCAATTTCGACAGCTTCCGTCCGATACAAATCGACAGCAGCACCTTTGTTCCGGCGAGAGCCGTGGCGGAGGCGGCGGGTATGACGGTGGAGTGGGATCAATCCACTCAGACGGCGCTCATAACGCTGCGCGCCGACGCGAACTCGTCAAAGCCGGTGGAAAGGTACGGCGCGGAGCTTATCAGCAAGGTCGGCGGCTACGGACTCGATCTGGAGCCGGTGGATATTACGGCGGCGCTCAAGCTCTATGACAAAAACGCGATTGTAAGGTATAATTTCGCGGACTCCGACGGCGACTTGGTCGCGATAGGCAAAACGATAGAAATGAGGAGCGAGGCGACTCTGGTTGACGACGCGGCGCTGATGATACCTTTAAGAAACGCGATGGAGCTTTTCGGTCTTGATATTGACTGGCATCAGGAAAGCCTGACGGCGGAGGTTTCGATTCCGGAGGAGGTTCTCGTTCCGGCGGGACTCAAAATAATCGCCAACCACACCTCAATTCCGGAGGAAACGCAGCCGGAGGAGGACGTTTGCGAGGAGCAGGAAAGTCCGAGCGAGCCGAACAAGGGAGAATATATAGGAAAGTTTAAAATAACAAAATACTGTCCGTGTCAGATATGCAACGGCGGCTGGGGCGCCAATACCGCTTGGGCGGGAAAGATAATCCCCGGTCAGACCGTGGCGGTTGACCCCGATGTTATCGGCAAGCTTAAGTGGATCTATATTGAAGGTATCGGTCTAAGGCGCGCCGAGGACTGCGGCGGAGCGGTTCAGGGCTATCATATCGACGTTGCCGTTTCCTCTCACGAGGAGGCGTTAAGCGGAAATATTGTTTACCGCGACGTTTATTACGCGGAGTGATTAACAGTAGGTAAGAGAAGGGCTGCCGCATTTGCGGCAGTTCTTTTTTGTATAATCGGGAAAATTAACTAAAGAACAGGCTTTAAAACAGCGGGTTTTCTAAAAATTGCACAAAAAACACTGAAAATTATACATTGAATTTATCAAAAACACTTTAAAATTTGAAAAATTTATGTTACAATATAGTAAAATATCATTATACCGTGTAATATTCGGTTAATGTAATGAACGTATATTAAGTAAGGAGGATACGGAAAATGTTAAAAAATCTTAAAAAGAACATCAGAAAAGCCGGAATTTTCTCGCTTGTTCTTGCACAGGTTGCGGCTGTAGGACTGATCGCGCCGGTTTCGGCGGGCGCTCAGGCAAGCTCTTCCACGACAAGAGAGGTTGAAAATCTCGACAGAGGTGTTGTTGCGGTTAAGACAGACGAAGGAGTCTTTGTTTCGTGGAGAAGGCTCGCTACAGAGCCGGCGGACACAAAGTTCACGCTCTACAGAAACGACCAGGTTGTGGCGGAGGACGCTATAACCAACTTTGTTGACAAGGGCGCGGGTCTTTCGGACACCTATACGGTTGTCGCGAACGGAACTATGTCGGATACCGTAAAGGTTCTCGAGAACCAGTATATTGAAATTCCGCTGGGTACCACGCCCGATTACGAGGGCGACGCGGTAACGTCGAGAGAAGGCGTTTACTATCCCGGCTATACTCCCGGCGATTCGACATACGGCGATCTTGACGGCGACGGACAGTATGAGATAATTATGATGTGGAATCCGGACGACGCGAAGGACGCGGCTACGACCGGTCAGACGGGCAAGGTTTACATCGACGCTTACAAGCTCGACGGAACGCAGCTCTGGAGAATTGATATGGGCTACAATATCCGCGCGGGTCAGCACGACACAATGCTTTGCGTTGCTGATTTCGACAGCGACGGCGCGGCTGAGATGATTTTGAGAACCGCCGACGGTACAACGGACGCGGCGGGTAATGTTGTCGGCGACGCTTCAAAGGGCGATACGTATGAAAACAGCTGGGCGGCTCAGAACGCGGGCAAGAACCTTCTCGGTCCCCTTTATGTAACCGCGTTTGACGGCGCGACGGGAACAATTATAGACACAATCGACTATTATCCCAATAACGACGGAACAATGCAGACCTGCTACAGCTTCGGCGATGATTTCGGCAACCGTTCGGAGCGTTATAACGCTACTATAGCGAACATTCACGGTTCATACCCGTCGGCTGTTCTCACAAGAGGTTATTACTACGGTAAAAATATCTCCACCCCGAACGGACGTACCGGCGCTATGGCGGTATCGTTAAGAAACGGCAAGCTTTCAACGGATTGGACATTTGATACGGCGAACAGCGGCTTTAACCAGTATATTGGTCAGGGCAACCACCAAATCGAGGCGGGCGACGTTGACGGCGACGGCAAAGATGAAATATTCTACGGCGCGCTCACATGGGACGACAACGGTTCGATTCTGTGGTGTACCTTCCAGGAGCATGGCGACGCTATGCACCTCGGCGACTTTGACCCGACAAAAGAAGGTCTTGAGTGGATGAAGGTTTACGAGGACTATTCTGAGGGAGCGGAAAATTTCCAGCTTACCGGCAAGGAACTTTCACCGTTCATCACGGAAAACACTATCTTTAAAAATTCGGCTGCGGCAGCTGCCGGCGGCGCGAGCGAGACAGAGCATCAGTGGGGAAGCTCGCTCCAGAACGCCAAGACAGGCGAGTTCTATCAGATTCACAACGGCGTTAAGGATACAGGCCGCGGTATGATCGCGAATATCGGCTACAAAAATTCCTGGTATGTAATGTGGGGCGCGGGCTCCTCGGGATATTGGGATAACGAGGGCAACGAAGTCGGAGATCTCGGTCTTTCCATGAACGGCAGAATTTACTGGGACGGCGACCTTCAGGACGAACTTCAGGACCACAGAGGCGCGGGCGAGGAAATTGTTATTTCAAAGTGGAACGACAGCGCCAACAAGGTTGAAGAGATATTTGTTCCGGAGGGAACACATTCCATTAACTCGACAAAGGGTAACATAAACGCTCAGGGCGATATTATAGGCGACTGGCGTGAGGAATTTGTAACCTACGCGATAACCGGCGAGGACACGACTACCGAAAATATGACCTTTACAGGTACTTGGGACGATGTTGCTCAGGCGTACAGAAAGGTTGACGTTGAGGCTACAAGAACAAAGAAGAGCTACGCGTTGAGAATTTATACGACGGTTATCCCGACAGAGTATAATTTCTACACTCTTGCTCACGATGATATTTACAGAAATTCATCGGCCGTATATTCAAACTGCTATAACCAGCCGCCTCATATAAGCTGGTATATGAACGACGCTATTGACGGCTCGGCATACACAACTCAGCCCGAGGCTAACGTAAAATTGGTATCGAACAACTACACGGCTCCGGCGTTCGACGCTTCAAAGCTCGGCACCTCCACAGGAACGACCGCTCCGTCCGCTACCGGCAAGTTTACCGATATTTCCGGTCACTGGGCTGAGCAGTACATTAACGAAATGGCTGAAGCCGGCGTTATAAACGGTATGACGGAAACAACCTTCGTTCCCGACGCTTCGGTAACGAGAGGTCAGTTTGTAAAGCTTATCGTTGCGGCTCTCGGTCTTAAGGAAGAGGGTTCGACAGACGTTCACTGGGCTATGCCTTATGTTAATACCGCGAAGGCGAATAACCTTATAAACGAAGCTATTCCGGTTGCGACGGCAGACGAGCTTGAGACTCCGATTACGAGAGAAGAAATGGCTTCAATCGTGGTTGCCGCCGCTAAGTCGAAGAATGTAACGATTGACACCGCGAATGACAGCGCGTTCTCCGACGCGGCTTCGATCAGCGCGTGGGCTGCCGACGATGTTGTGGGCGCGGTTGCTCTCGGTATCGTAACAGGCTTCGAGGACGGCACATTCAAGCCGGCTGACGGCGCTACGAGAGGTCAGGCAGCGACAATGCTTTCAAGATTGTTTGCAAAGATTAAGTAATTAATCTTTATATGAATGTAACACAAAAAGGACGCGCAAGCGTCCTTTTTGCATTGACATTTTTAACCGCATAAGGTATAATAAAATTAACTATAAAATATGAAAAGGAGAAATTACAATGGGTTATTATTTTGACGACAGCCGCAGCATTTACGCTTACGAAGGCACGGACCCCAAGGCGATAATCTCATCTCTGGCATACAGATATATGGGACAAAACCTCAAGCACGGCTTATATTACCGCGCGTATACCAACAACGGCATTGTCCGCACAACCGACTACAGATACCTTGTTGATTTCAACAAAATCTTTCCCGACGCGAAGGATAAGGACTGTGTTTGGGCGTTCAGCAAGACGTACAGCGCGGGCGACGCGTCGTTCGGCTGGGACATAAACTGCTTCGGGCCTATGGTTATTTACGTCAACGGCGAGGTCGTGTACAAGTCGGACATATTCAAAGAGAGATATTCCGAAACGGCGACGCGCGTGTTTGTCAGCGTTAAGCAGGGCTGGAACGATATAAAAATTCAGTTTAAAAAGACAAAGGCGGGCTTCGGCGGACAGTTCGGCACGTGGATAGGCAAGTGGGATATGTACACGCTTATGCCGACGGCAGAGCGCGAAGGTCAGGAGGGCTTTGTCTTTACCGAGCTTGTGCCGGATACGTATGAACCGGATTTTGAGCTTGGTATGAGCGAAAAGGACTTTGACGTTAAGCTTTATCCCGAGCTTAACTGGAGCGCGGAGGAGCTTGCCAAGGGTCAGCTTACGAGAATGTACGGTACCCCCGAGGGCAAGTATGCCGTTGGTTGGACCAAAGGCTTCTTTAACGAAATGGGCGAAGCCGATTATAAGTTCAGCATCAGCGCCAAGGGCAAAACGACCGTTTACATAGACAGGGAGGAAGTGTACACGACCGGCGGCGGCAGCGATAGCTTTACGGTCAAGCTTCCGTTCGGAGAACACGACATTTTCGTAAAATCCGTCTGCGGCGGCGACTGGGGCTATACGCTTGAGTGCGGCGGCGTTGAGTTCACAAGCGCCGCGAGAGTAAAAGGCACGAGCGACGTTTGGATCTACATCGGCCCGTTCGACGCGTCGTTTGAATTTCCGTATGACAGAGCGTGCGATATGCTCCACGTTGTGGGCGAGCCTAAAACCTACTGGCGTCTTGACGCGCCCGACACATTCGTAAGACCGTATAACGAAAACACGCTGTTCGGCCGCTGGAATTATCCGCTCGGCGTTACGATGTACGGACTTTTGCATACCGCTATGCTTATCGGCTCGGAGGATATTAAGAAATACATAAAGGATCACGTTCAGCTTTGCTGCGATACGCTCGAGTACGCGCTCTGGGACAAGGAGCGGTACGGCGGCGCGACGTCCATACATAATCTGCTTACGAGTATCGACAGCCTTGACGACTGCGGCTCGTTCGCGTCGATGATGCTCGAGGTTCACAAGTACCTCGGAATTGACGGCGTTAAGCCGGTCGCGGACTATGTTGGCGACTATATCTATAATCATCAGGCGCGTCTGGAGGACGGCACCTTTTTCCGCAAGGAAATGATGCACCATTTCCACAATCAGACGATGTGGGCAGATGATTTGTATATGAGCGTGCCGTTTCTGACGAGATATTACGAGTTCACCGGCGACCAAAAGTATATAGACGACGCCGCCAATCAGTTCTTCGGCTTCAAGAAAAGACTGTTTATGCCGGAGGAAAATATAATGTCGCACGTTTACGACTTTAAGTACGACACGAAAACCAATGTGCCGTGGGGACGCGGCAACGGCTGGGTCGTGTTCTCGATGACCGAGCTTCTTGAAAAGCTTCCGGAGAACCACCCGAAGAGGAACGACCTAATCGAGTTTTTGAACACTCTTTGCGAGGGCTATTTAAAGCTTCAGGACAAGGACGGAATGTGGCATCAGGTGCTAAACGATTGGGAGTCGTATCCCGAAACCTCGTGTACGTCGATGTTTATATACGCGTTCTCGCGCGGAGTCCGCTTCGGCTGGCTCAGAGAGCCGGAGAAATACGTTAAGGCGATATATAAGGCTTGGGAGGCAATATCGAAAACGAGCGTTGACGCGGACGGAAACGTGTACGGCGTATGCCGCGGCTCGGAGTTCTCGTTTATTCCCGACTACTACAAGTACGAGCTGGGCTGGAACCTCAACGACACTCACGGTACCGGTATCGTAATGCTTGCCGGAATCGAGGTTATCCGTATCGGAGAATTTCTCGCCAAGCGGTAAATTGGTCAACTTCAACAAATAAAAACGGCGGATTTTCAAATCCGCCGTTTTTTATCGCGGTTTTATTGTTAAAATAACCAAAACGGAACCCGTTTTTTCTTACAATTTGGATTATTTTTAAAATATGAAAAAAACAAGGCAAAACAAGCTTTTTGGGCATTTGAATGGATATTTTATACAAATAGCGAAAAAAATTTTTAAATTTTTGCAATAAATTCACAAAAATCTCTTGCAAAATTAATCAATATGTACTATAATATATATATCAGTTTAAAATGTTTGTGCAATTTGCGGGAAAAAATCGGAAAGTATCCGCTGTACAGCCGTTTTAACGACTTATTATTAACACAGGGAGGTTTATATATGGCCAAGGTTGAGAAGGTCGCTCTTACTCCTGCGGAGAAAGCGGCTGCCAAAACAAGAAAGTGGAATCAGATTAAAAGAGACAAATGGATGTATCTTTTGCTGCTTCCGGGATTTTTGTACTTTATAGTTTTTAAGATTGTTCCTATGTGGGGAGTCTTAATATCGTTCGAGAATTACTACGCGGGTATTCCGTTCTTCGCAAACATCGTGAATAACTGGGTAGGATTTGACAACTTTATTCAGTTCTTTACGGATTCGAGCTTTCTGCAGCTATTGAGAAATACGCTAATCATCTCGTTTATGAACCTGATATTCTATTTCCCGCTGCCGATTATTCTCGCGCTGCTCTTAAATGAAATTAAGGTACAATGGTATAAGAAGGCTTTACAGACGCTTGTCTATGTTCCTCACTTTGTATCGATGGTTGTCATCGCGTCGATTACGTTTATGCTTTTAAAAACTCCGTCAATGGAGGGCTACAGCGGCGGCGGTCTTTATGAGATTATAAAGGCTGTTACCGGCAAGGGCGTTAATATCCTTGAAAGTCCTATCGCTATTTACTGGGTGCTGTTATTCCAGGCGATATGGAAGGAAACCGGCTGGGGAACGATTATCTTCCTCGCGGCTCTCGCGGGTGTTGACGTGGAACAGTACGAGGCGGCGATAGTTGACGGCGCAAACCGTTTCCAGCAGCTTGTCTACATAACTTTCCCCGCGATTTTGGGCACAATCGTAACGATGTTTATTCTGCGTATGGGCAGCGTGCTTGACACGGGCTTTGAGCAGATTATCCTTATGCAGAACAACCTTAACAGAACGACCTCGGAAACATTTGATACATATGTATATCAAATAGGTAGAGTCCAAGGAAACTACGGCTATTCGACTGCCGTCGGTTTGTTCAAATCCATAATAAGTATTATTTGTATCCAGACTGCCAATCGTCTTGCCAAGAAGGTCGGTCAGGAAGGTCTGTTCTAAAGAAAGGGGAGTGACGTAAAATGATTAGTATAAAAAGAAGAAGCGTCGGAGATTTTATCGGCGATATTGTAATATATTTGGTTTTAACGGTTATTGCGATTATAATGGTTATTCCGTTTATTTACGTTATAGCCGCGTCCTTCGCTTCGGAGTATGAAATTCAGTCAAGACCGCTGTTCTTAATTCCGGCGGAACCGACGCTTGACGCTTACGCGAGAATATTCAATATGTCCGATATGGGAACAAGAGTATTCCGTTCGCTTGCGATTTCGGTTATTGTAACATTAGTCGGCACATTGATAAACCTGTTCTTTACAACGACTATGGCTTACGGCTTGTCGAGGAAAAATCTTATCGGCAAAAAACCGCTTCTCAATATGGTGCTGTTTACAATGGTTTTCAGCGGCGGTATGATTCCGTTGTTCCTGGTTGTAAAGGCTTTGGGAATGTATGATACATACGCGGCTCTTATCCTGCCGGGCGCTATAAGCGCGTATAATATGCTTATTGTCAGGAACTTCTTTATGGAGCTTCCTCACGAGCTTGAAGAGGCGGCCTCGATAGACGGCTGCAGCGACATAGGCATATTCGCGAAAATAGCTCTTCCGCTTTCGATGCCGTGTCTTGCGACATTCGGTCTGTTCTACGCGGTTGGTCACTGGAACAACTATTTCGGAGCGCTCTTGTACTTAAACGACTCCAACAAGTTCCCGTTCCAGCTTGTTCTTCGCAACATCGTAATGCAGGAGCAGACGACTATGACGGACCCGAACGTCTTGCCTCCGTCCGATACGCTGAAGATGGCGGTTATCGTTGTCGGTACCGTTCCTATCCTTATCGTTT
>CAYVUD010000028.1:0-15663 GCA_964454725.1 uncultured Lachnospiraceae bacterium | reverse complement strand
TATGCTTTTCAGATAACCAAGATACCCTTCGGGCAAATGATACGCGTCATACCCCGCGTCGCACAGCAGCTCCGCAATATCGCCGCTTATTTCTCCGGACTGGCAAAAAACATATACCGCCTTATTCTTCGGCAAGCCGTATAAATCCCGCGTTTGCGTCACGGGAATATTCACCGCTCCCGGAATTGTCCCAAACAGATACACGGACTTGGGACGTATGTCTATAAGCGATACTTTATCGAAGTCTATATTCCTCAAGTCGTTAAGAGTTATAATTTTACTATCCATTATTAACCCCGTTTTTCAAGCCGCAGGCGGTACTTTCAATGTAATTACCCGATCGCAGCTCGTTTATATCCGCGTTTTCGCCGCATACGCGGCAAGATTTGTTTTCCGCCGGAAGCCTGACCTCGCGAAAACTCATTGACAATCCGTCGAAAATCAACATTCTCCCTGTCAGAAGCTCTCCCGTTCCCGTTATATATTTTTGCGCTTCCAAAGCCTGCAAAACGCCGATTATACCCGGCAGCGTTCCGATAATTCCCGCCTGTGAACAGCTTTCAAAATCCTCTCCGGCGGGAATATCCTCAAAAATACAGCGATAGCACGGTCCCTGATTCGGAACATACGTCATAAGCTGTCCCGAAAATCCCCGTACTCCTCCGTGACAAAACGGTTTTTTATACAGCACGCACGCGTCATTTATCAAAAACTTGGCGGAAAAATTATCTGTGCCGTCGATGATAAAATCATAATCCTTTATTATTTCTCCGATATTTTCAGCCGTTATTTTTGTTTCATACGCGACTGCTTTTACGTCCGGATTTATTTCACGAATTGTGTTCACAGCCGACGCCGTTTTACTCATTCCGACATTTTCGGTTTTGTGTATTATTTGTCTTTGCAGATTTGACAGCTCGACCTTATCGTAATCCGCGACCCCGAGCTGTCCGACGCCGGACGCCGCAAGATACATAAGAGCAGGCGCGCCAAGCCCGCCTGCTCCTATAACCAAAACCTTTGAGGATAATAATTTTTTCTGACCTTCCACACCAATACCCTTTAATATGATATGCCGTGAATATCTTTGCGCCTGTTCCGCCGAAAAAATCATTTTGTCCACCTCAATTTTAATAAAATACAGAATTAAAGCTTCTGTCGCCGCTTATTAAAATCAGTCCGCGAACATAGGCGTTGACAAATATCTCTCGCCTGTGTCGGGGAGGAGAGCGACTATCGTCTTTCCCTTATTCTCGGGACGCTTCGCCAATTCGGACGCCGCCCAAACCGCCGCGCCCGATGAAATTCCGACAAGAACGCCCTCGGTACGGGCAATTTCCTTACCTGTTTTAAACGCGTCGTCGTTTTCGACCTTGATAATTTCATCATAAATCTCGGTATTGAGCGTATCGGGAACAAATCCCGCGCCGATACCCTGAATTTTATGCGATCCCGCTCTGCCCTCCGAGAGAACGGGGGAGGCGGCGGGCTCTACCGCCACGACCTTTATATCGGGATTTTTCGATTTCAGATATTCGCCTACGCCCGAAATAGTTCCGCCCGTGCCTACTCCCGCGACAAATATATCTACCTTGCCGTCGGTGTCCGCCCAAATTTCGGGACCCGTCGTAGCTCTGTGATAAGCGGGATTTGCGGGATTTGTGAACTGGCTCGGGATAAAGCTGTCGGGAATTTCCTTCGCAAGCTCGTCTGCCTTCGCGATAGCTCCCTTCATTCCCTTCGCGCCGTCGGTAAGCACAAGCTCCGCGCCGTATGCCTTTAACAGGTTGCGTCTTTCAATGCTCATTGTTTCGGGCATTGTAATGATTATTCTGTATCCGCGCGCCGCCGCGACAGACGCGAGACCTATGCCCGTATTGCCGGAGGTCGGCTCGATTATAACCGAGCCTTTTTTGAGCTTTCCCTGCTCCTCCGCTTCATCTATCATAGCCTTCGCGATTCTGTCCTTAACGGAACCCGCGGGATTGAAATATTCCAGCTTCGCGACAATGGTTGCCTGCAAATTGTTTTTGCCGTCATAGTTTTTCAGCTCCAGCAGCGGAGTTTTTCCGATAAGATCCGTAATGGTTGTGTTGATTTTTGACATTTAAATCATATCCTTTCTTTGATTTAGTTTAAACCGGCGCTCCGTCAAGCCCGCTTGAACCGGAACCCGCCGCCTTAAGGCGGGGACGTCCGCGCGCGGGTTATATAACCTCAAACGCGTCGTCAAGCGCGGCGATTAAATCGTCGATGTTTTCCGTGCCTATTGAAAGTCTTATTGTGTTCGGCTTTATGCCCTGCTCCGCAAGCTCCTGCTCGTTGCACTGCGAATGTGTCGTTGTCGCGGGGTGAATTACAAGCGACTTGACGTCGGCGACATTGGCGAGAAGCGAGAATATTTCGAGGTTGTCGATAAATTTCTGCGCCTCCTTCGCGCCGCCCTTAACCTCAAACGTAAAGATAGAACCGCCGCCGTTCGGCAGATATTTTTTGTAAAGCTTATGGCTCGGTTCCGTCGGGAGCGACGGGTGATGCACCGCCTCAACCTTCGGGTGATTGTTGAGGTAATCCACGATCTTCAGCGCGTTTTCCGTGTGGCGCTCAACTCTTAAAGACAGCGTTTCAAGTCCCTGAAGGAATATGAACGCGTGGAACGGCGATAATGTCGCGCCCGTGTCGCGGAGCAGTATCGCTCTGATATAGGTTACAAACGCCGCCGGACCGACAGCCTTTGTAAAGCTTACGCCGTGATACGACGGGTTCGGCTCGACAAACTGCGGGAATTTACCCGATTTCTCCCAATCGAATTTGCCGCTGTCTATAATAACGCCGCCGACAGCCGTGCCGTGACCGCCGATGAACTTTGTCGCGCTGTGAACAACTATGTCCGCGCCGTACTCGATAGGTCTTATAAGATACGGAGTAGCGAAAGTCGAGTCGATAACAAGCGGAATATTGTGCGCGTGAGCGATTTTCGCGACTTCCTCTATATCAATCAGATTTGAGTTCGGGTTTCCGAGAGTTTCGATAAATATCGCTTTTGTGTTATCGCGTATTGCCGCTTCAAATGAACCGTCAACGTCCGGATCGACAAAGGTTGTCGCGATTCCGTACGCGGGGAGCGTATGCTCAAGAAGGTTATACGTTCCGCCGTAAATCGTCTTTGACGCGACAATGTGGTCGCCCGCGTGAGCGAGCGCCTGAATCGTATAAGTAATCGCCGCCGCGCCCGAAGCCGTCGCGAGCGCCGCGACGCCGCCCTCAAGCGCCGCTATTCTCTGCTCGAATATGTCCTGCGTAGGGTTGGTAAGTCTGCCGTAGATGTTGCCCGCGTCGCGCAAGCCGAAACGGTCAGCCGCGTGCTGCGAATTGTGGAACACATACGACGTCGTAGCGTAAATCGGAACGGCTCTCGCGTCCGTAACCGCGTCCGCCGTTTCCTGTCCTACGTGTAACTGCTTTGTTTCAAATTTCCATTCTCTCTTTGCCATTTTTCATTACCTCTTTCCATAATATTCAGTATTTTTCGATTTTTATGTTATGTTATTTACATCGGCACATTCGTCCGCTGTATATATTTTCCAAAAAAGCTGTTTTCATAGTCCTCGCTCCTTATCCTTACTTTTCCTATGGACTTAGTATGATTTAAAGGTTACCACAATCTTTTTTATTTGTCAATACCTTTTAGCAAATTTTTTGAAAAAAATCCTTTTATACTAAATTATAGAATTTTCTATTGACAATTCACCGCGATATATAGTATAATAATTCATATTAACTCTATAGGAATTATATGTATAAGAAACGGCTTGAATAAAACAAGCAGCTTTTCAACACAATGTATACATAAAGCGGAATTAGGAGAATAAAAAATGGAACAAAGCGTAATAAATCAAGCGATATACGATAAATATATCGCCCCGACAAAATCAAAAAGCCGCCGTTTTATAGGAATTGAAATTGAAATGCCGGTTGTGAATTTGAATAAGGCGCCTGTCGAGGAAAATGTAATATTTGAGATGTCAAAAGCTTTTTGCTCGAATTTCGGATTTGACGTGATCGGATATGACGCGGAGGGAAACGCCAATTCTATGCAGGACAGTGTTACGGGCGACAACCTTTCCTTTGACTGCTGTTATTCAAATCTTGAGCTGTCGCTCGGCAAGGGCGAAAACCTGCACCGAATCAAGAAGCGGTTTGACGCGTATTATACTTTTATAAATGAGTTTTTCTCAAAGTATAATTATACGCTTACGGGAATGGGAATAAATCCGTATTACGACATAAACCACAACAAACCGATACAAAACGAGCGCTACAGAATGTTGTACCATCATCTTCATTCATATAAAAAATATGAAAACAGCGGTTTCGCGTTTCATAATTTTCCCGCCTTCGGCACATTCACAAGCGCGTCGCAGGTACAGATAGATATTTTTTACGACGACTTAATTCCGGTAATAAACACCTTCGGGAAATTAGAGCCGTTTAAAGCGCTCTTGTTTTCAAATTCGTTTATGAGCGCCGAGCCGGAGCTGCTGTGCGCGCGCAATATGCTTTGGGAGAGAAGTATGCAGGGATATAACCCGCATAATATCGGTATGTTTGAATATGAGCTGAAAAATATCGACGATTTGGTTGAATATATTAAATCAACGAGTATTTACTGTACAATGAGAAACGGGAAATATATAAATTTTGAGCCTGTTCCGATAAACGAATATTTAAAAAGCGAGAAGGTCAGCGGCGAATATTTTGACGGCAAGCGGTACAAGGAAACGGAAATTAAGCCTTGCCTTGCCGATTTGGAGTATTTGCGAACATTCAAGTTCGAGGACCTTACGTACAGAGGAACAATAGAGTTCCGCAGCACCTGCTGTCAGCCAATATCCGAAAGTATGAGCGTCGCCGCGTTCCATATAGGACTTTTGGAGCGCGTACAGGAGCTGCAGGGTCTTTTGGACGCCGACAATGTGATTTACTCACACGGCTACAGCGCGTCGGAATTACAAAGAATGTTATCCAAAAACACGCTGCCCGATTTCGTGGACGAGGAGAGCCTTATAAAGGTGCTGCTCCGTATTCTCGAGCTTTCGGAGTCCGGATTAAAGGAACGGGGAATGAATGAGGAGATTTTTCTGCAGCCTCTTTTTGAGCGCGCGAAAAGTCCCACAAATCCCGCGAAATGTATGCTTGACGGTTTAAACCGAGGCGTTCCGTTAGAGCATTATATTAAGGAATATTCCTTGCTGCAGAGGTGAATTAAATTGTACTTGGACAATGAATATATATTTGACGGAAACTTTGGCATAGAACGCGAAACTCTGCGCGTTTCCTCCGACGGAAGGCTTGCGCGGACTCCACACCCATTTAAGGACAACGAATATCTTGACCGTGATTTTTGCGAAAATCAGCTCGAGGTGATTACGCCCGTATGCCAAAGTATAGACAGTCTTATGTCAACTCTCCGGAGGCTTGACGACGGCGCGAAAAGAACTCTTTTAAAATCAAACGAATATATATGGCTTAACAGCAATCCTCCGCGCATCGATTCCGAGAGGGATATTCCCATTGCCGATTTCGGGGGCGAAAAGGCATTTAAGCGCAATTACCGCGTTAATCTCGAACGCCGTTACGGGAAAAGACTTATGCTTTATTCGGGCATACACTTTAATTTCTCTTTTTCGGAGAAATTTATCGGGTCGCTTTATGACGGAACGGGAGATTATACGGAATTTAAAAACGCGCTTTATTTCCGCTTGTCGAAGCAGGTATTCAGGTATAGCTGGCTTTTGGTTCTGCTTACCGCGTCAAGTCCCGTTTACGACTTGTCCTTGGACGGCGACGGACTTTCCGGCAGCGCCTTCGGCGGATATTCCTCTATGCGAAACAGCGAGAGAGGCTATTGGAATCAGTTTGTGCCGGTAATCGATTATACAAACCTGAATACATACATAAGCTCCGTCAACGGCTATGTGAACAAGGGACTGCTGTTTTCGGCGGCTGAGCTGTATCTTCCCGTACGTTTAAAGCCTCGTATAGGCGTAAATTCGATTGCCGAGAGCGGCGTAAATCATATCGAGCTTCGTATGTTTGACTTAAATCCGCTCTCCGAGCTTGGAGTGTTTCGCGAGGATTTGGAATTTACGCGTTATTTTCTGATTTACCTTTTGCTGCTGCCGGATTTTGAATTTACTTCCGAGCTTCAGGAAACCGCGATTGAAAATCATAAGGCGGCGGCGCGGTATGATTTATCGGAAATAACAATAAACGGCTATCCCGCGAAGGACGCGGCTCTGGGACTTCTTGACGATATGCGAAAATATTTTGAGAGCTTTCCCGCGGTTTTGAGGACAATAGATATTCAAAAGGAAAAAATAATACGGAACAACCGCTACTGCGTTAAGGTATACGAAGCTCTTTCGGAGGATTTTCAAGGTAAGATGCTCAGCCTGACAAAGGAGTACGGGGGTGGCTTGAATGTGTGAGCTGTTTGCTCTTTCGGGCAAATATCCGATTGACGCGCGGGAGTATTTGCGTACGTTTTTCAGTCATAGTGTCAGACACCCTCACGGCTGGGGACTTATGCGCGAAAATGAACGCAAAACCGAAATTATAAAGGAACCCGTATGCGCTTTCGGCAGCCGGATAATAAACGATATTGTGCAAAAAACCGAACCGCAGACAAATATGCTCGCCCATATCCGTCTCGCGACGGTAGGCGCGATAAAATATGAAAACTGTCACCCGTATACGGGATTTGACGCGTCCGGCAGACGCTGGACTATGATACACAACGGAACGATTTATTCCGGAGTACAGCTTTCAAAATATTTATCCGAGCAAGCGGGGGATACGGACTCGGAACGGATATTTTTGTATTTGGTTGACGAGATGAACAAAGCGATAAGTTTAAACAACGCGCCGTTATCCGTTACGCAAAGGTGCGGTATTGTGGATAAGCTTGCGGCAGCTCTTTCGCCGAGGAACAAGCTCAACTTTATGATTTATGACGGCGAGGTATTGTATGTTCACAAGAATATGAACAATACGCTTTCGTATAAAAAGCTTGACGGCGGAACAGTATTTTCCACCGAGCCGCTTGACAGCGGCGGCTGGGAGCCGTTCCCGATGACGCAGATGAACGCCTTTAAAGACGGCGAGCGCATATTTGAGGGAACAGTTCACGGGAATGAGTTTATACCCACTCTCGAGTATATTACGGCGCTCGACGCTATGAATATATAAAAGCCGCCCGCTTATATCCTCCGAGCGCGGAGAATATGGACCAACGGATAACCCTACGGACGAAATCAACAAATTTTGCGGAAAAATACCGCGAGGGGAGATACAATATGAAAATTACTATGGCTCACGGCAGCGGCGGAAAATCGACCGCCGCGCTTATTGACGGGGTTTTCAAAAAATTCAACTCCAACCCCGTTCTTGATATGATGGAGGACAGCGCGGTCGTTTCGGGCAGCAAAAAAATCGCCGTCACGACCGACAGCTTTGTCGTAACGCCGCTCATTTTCCGCGGCGGCGACATCGGCAGACTTTCCGTGTGCGGTACGGTAAACGACCTTTTAATGCGCGGCGCTTATCCCAAATACATCACAAGCGCCTATATAATCGAGGAGGGCGCGGAGCTCGAAACGCTCTCGCGGATAGCCGAGTCAATGGCAAAAACCGCGCGCGAGGCGGGAGTCGCGGTTATCGCCGGCGACACGAAGGTAACGGAGGGCAACGGCGGAGTGTATATAAACACCGCGGGCGTGGGGTTTATAGACGAGGACACGGATATAAAAAGCGCGAACTGCCGCGCGGGTGACGCGGTAATTGTTTCGGGAAATCTGGGCGACCACCACGCGGCGATTTTAAGCGACAGAATGGGAATTGAAAACAGTATAAAAAGCGACGCCGCGCCTTTAACGGAAATGGTATCGAAAATGCTTTCGGGCGGCATAAAAATCCACGCTATGCGCGACATTACGCGCGGCGGACTGGGTACGGTTTTAAACGAGCTTGCCGCGTCCTCAAACCGCGGCTTTGAGCTTTGGGAGGACAAGATACCCGTTTCGCCGGAGGTTGAATCGTTCGCGAAAATACTCGGGCTTAACATCTTGCATATGGGCAACGAAGGCAAGCTTGCCGCGGTTGTGGACAAGTCTGACGCGGAAAGAGCGGTAGAAATTATAAAATCCAGCCGTTACGGTGAAAACGCCGCCGTAATCGGCGAGGTTACCGAAAGCGGCGGCGTTGTTATGAACACAAGGCTCGGCGGACGGCGCATCGTAAACGAGCTTTACGGCGAGGGTCTGCCGAGAATTTGTTAAACGGCTTCCGGTTTTCGGGGAATAGAAAAAGCTTCGGAGCGAAATTTTCGCGCTCCGAAGCTTTTTTAATCTTCAATATCTATGCTTTCCACAAGGAACTCCCTGCCGGAAATGATTTTTAAATTTTGGCTCTTGCATTTTTCGCAGCGGAAGCGAAAGCGTACCAAATGTGTTTCGTATCCGCAGTCCAGACATTTCGCGACAGCGGGAACGCTCTTAAACTCCAGCTTTGCGCCCGCGGCGATCGTCCCCTCGCTTATTATGTCGAAATACTCCTGAATATATTGCGGCACACAGCCGCTCATTTCGCCGAGCGTTATTTTTATGCCGTTTACCTTTTTCGCGCCGGCGTTTTCCGCCGACGATACGGCGATATTAAGTATGCTTTGCGTTATTGACAGCTCATGCACCGGTTTTTTCCTCTATCTTCCCCGAAAGCTCCGTCAAAAACGCGTCAACCCCGTCGCCGGTTTTGTTTGAGACCCCGAAAATCCGTACCTTCGGATTTATCTCGAGAGCGCTGCTTCTAACGTGTTTTTCGTTAAAATCAAAATAGGGGAGCATATCGTATTTATTTAAAATAAGCATATCCGTGGTTCTGAACATCAGCGGATATTTTTCGATTTTGTCGTCGCCCTCGGGAATACTCAAAAGCGCGACGCGAAAGTCCTCGCCGATATTAAACTCCGCGGGACACACGAGGTTGCCTATGTTTTCGACAAATATTACATCGAGAGCGTCAAGGTCGAACTCGGGCAGCAGGTTTTGTATTGCCATAGCCTCAATGTGACACGCGCCGTCGGTGTTGAGCTGAACAACCGGCACGCCGAGACTTTTCATTTTTTCCGCGTCTATTTTGCCGGCGATATCGCCCTCTATTACTCCGATTTTGAACTTATCCGAAAGCGCTTTTATAACCGACGTTATAAGCGACGTTTTGCCGGCGCCGGGCGAACCCATTACGTTTACCAGACACACCTTTTTTTCCCTCAAAACCGCCTTTATTTCTTCCGAAACATCATCGTTCCATTCCATTATCTGATGTACGACCTTTATCTCCATAATAATCTCCGTTCCAACCGAAAACAGCAATTAAAAACATTCTGTTTTTCCTTATTTTCCGAGCATTATTTTACCACAGAAGCAATACATTGTCAAACCGAAAATTTTCGGAAATAATATTGACAAACATTTTCCGATACTGTATAATAAACTCACAATTAAGTACAAAGAGGTGCCCGCAGCCGGTCAAACCGGACGGTGCGGGATAATAGGGAAAAGGGTGAAAATCCCTTACGGTCACGCCACTGTGTTGGTTAGGCGACGCCATTTTGTCACTGGGAAACCGGGAAGACGGCGAAGCCCGCGAGCCTGAGTCAGGAGACCTGCCCTTTGTAAGGTAATGCGTAGGCTACGAACGATGGCCGAAGGCGGTTTTGGTTTTTGAAAACACGCGTTTTCAAAAGCTGTTTTTGACGTGCCGGTTCGGAGCTTTTCGGACACGGTATTTTTTTTGCGGAGGTAATCTGTTAATGAAACACAGAAAAGCGCACGTAATAGACTATCCGGCGTATCGGTCGAAGCTTTATAAATACAACGCGCCGTTTAAAATTATAATCGCCGTTTTAACGCTTATATTGTGCGTCGCCTCGGACAATATTTACGCGCCGCTTTTCGTCGCGGTTTCTATGGCGGCTCTAAGCGTAAAGGGCGGCGTGAAGCCGAGCGAATATTTGTTCCTGATGCTCGTTCCGATAGGGTTTATCGCCTTGGGAACGGCGGCGATAGCTTTGGGCGTGTCCGCCGAGCCGGCGGCGCACAGCGTTAAAATTTTCCGAGCGTATTTTTACATATCGGCGACGGGGTTGAAAAGCGCCGCTCTCGCGGCGGCGCGGGCGTTCGGCGCGGTCAGCGCGCTCTATACGCTCGCGCTCTCCACGCCCGTGGACGAAATCGTTTCGGCGATGAAGAAAATACATATGCCAAACCTTATAATATCGCTGATGTATATGATATACCGCTTTATTTTTATTCTGTTCGACGTGTACCGCAAAATGAAAACCGCGGCGACGTCGAGGCTGGGATATTGCGGCTTTAGAACCTCCTGCCGCTCCTTTGCACTGAGCGCGGCGAGCCTTTTGATTATTTCTATGAAGAAGGCGAACGCCTGCTATGACGCTATGGCGTCGCGCGGGTTCGACGGCGAGGCGCTGTTTTGGGAGGAGGATAAACCGCTTAAGCCTTCCCACCTGCTTGCCGGCGCGGTTTATATCGCCTGCGTCGCCGTAATTTTAATTATATTTTAGGAGAGCGAAAATGGAAAAGATTTTAAGCGTTAAAAATATCGCGTACAGCTATGACGACGAAAATTACGCGTTAAAAAACGTGAGCGTTGACTTTTTTTCCGGCGAAAAAATCGCCGTTATAGGCGCGAACGGAGCGGGAAAATCGACGTTTTTCCTTAACCTGAACGGAGTGCTTTCGCCGGATTGCGGAGAGATTTTTTTCCGCGGCGAAAAAATCGGAAAAAAGAACCTGAATACGCTGAGAAAAAATGTCGGAATCGTTTTTCAGGACGCGGAAAGCCAGATTATAGCGTCAACCGTCTTTGCGGAGGTGTCGTTCGGACCGGTAAATATGCGTTTGCCCAAAAACGAAACGCTGACGCGGACGGAGCGCGCGATGGAATATATGAATATCACGGAGCTGCGCGACAGACCGCCGCATTATCTGAGCGGGGGAGAGAAGAAGCGGGTGAGTATCGCCGATATAATCGCTATGACTCCCGAAATAATAATTTTTGACGAGCCGACCGAAGGTCTTGACCCTTTAAACGCGCAAATGCTCGAGGAGGCGCTCTCCAAATTGAGCGCGGAGGGCAAGACGCTTATTCTGTCCACCCACAACGTCGATTTTGCCTATCGCTGGGCGGAACGGATAATAGTTTTCAACAAAGGCGAAATAATCGCGGACAGCGAGCCGGAAACCGTTTTCAAAAACGAGGTTATCCTGAAGAGCGCGAATCTGAGCCGTCCCGCGACGCTCGATATTTACGAGAGCCTCGCCGAAAAGGGCTTTCTGAAAAACGGCGAAAATCCGAGGTCTGTTTCGGATTTGAAAAAACTGATTGAATACGCTTAAAGCGTTTCAAATATAAATAAAGGAGGAGTTATAAATGACTCAAAAGCAAAAGAAAATCGTATTGCTCGCGTCGGTATTCGCCGCGATTTTCGGCATTATGCCGACCGCCGGAGCAATGCATATTATGGAGGGCTATCTTCCCGCGGCGCACTGTATCGCGTGGGGCGTGATCTGCGTGCCGTTTTTAATCGCGGGATTTTTCTCTCTGAAAAAGAAGCTGACGCAAGACAAAAAAACCGTTACGATACTCGCTATGTCGGGCGCGTTCATTTTTGTTATCTCGTCGCTTAAAATACCGTCGGTTACGGGAAGCTGTTCCCATATGACCGGCACGGGCTTGGGCGCGATTTTGTTCGGTCCCTGCGCGACGAGCATACTCGGAATTATCGTTTTGCTGTTTCAGGCGATTTTGCTGGCGCACGGCGGCTTGACGACGCTGGGAGCGAATACGTTTTCGATGGCGATAGCCGGTCCGCTGGTTTCCTTCGGTCTTTACAAGCTCCTGCCGAAGCTTAAGGTCAATAAGCTCGTGACGGTGTTTATCTCGTCGTTTCTGGGCGATTTGTTTACATACTGCGTCACAAGCTTTCAGCTCGCTTTCGCGTATCCGGCGGAAACGGGCGGTTTTAAGCTGTCGTTGGTGAAATTCCTCGGGGTGTTCGCCCCGACGCAGCTTCCGCTCGCGGTTTTGGAGGGAATTTTAACGGTGCTTATAATTATGGCTCTTGAAACCTACGCTAAAAAGGAAATGACTTCACTCGGATATTTTAAGGAGGCAAAATAAATGACAAAAAGAGCTAAAACGGCAATAATTTTATTAATCTTGGCGGTGCTTGTGGCGATCGTTCCGCTGTTTGCGCTAAAGGGAGCGGAGTTCGGCGGTTCGGACGACGCGGGAAGCGAAATGATAACGGAAGTGACGGGCGAGGAAACGGAGCCGTGGTTTTCGCCGATACTCGAAACGGCGATAGGCGGCGAGCTGCCCGGAGAAATCGAGAGCCTCTTTTTCTGCGTGCAGACCGGCATAGGCGTGGGAGTAATCGCGTTTATTATGGGACGCTTAACGGAGAGAAGGAAACAGAACAAATCCGATTCGGAACAATCGGCAAATTCGTGATACGCTCGGTTAAAACGGGTATAAAGCGGCGAATACCGCCGCTTTTTTCAAGGAATTTTCGGAAGGCTCCGTAATATATCGTACAATTTATGGTCATATTTAAATATAAATATTGACAAAATCGGGTAAATATTGTATAATTATTACAAATGATTGTTTAAGGTTTGACAGTCGGAATTTATAAATTTATCTGTGACGTAAGAAAGAATGGTAAATTATGGAGCTTGACCGAAATTTGGCTTGGCTGCGTGTTTTTAATTCCACGGCGGGAGTTGATCCGCGAAGCGTTGAGGAATACAATAAAATAATAGGCTCGGCAGTCGCCGATATAGCGGGGGAGTTCGGAATCGTAAAAGCGCTCTACAGCTTTTCCGCGCCCGTCGGGGTATTGCGGTACGCGCGAAACATTCCGGAAAATTCGGTTTTATTTGAAGCGGGCGGTGAGGCGAACGCCGATCCCCTGCTGTTTCAGTATGTACTCAAGGACGGCGAAATAATTGAATTTTCGGTATTTACCGAAATAGGACGGCAGCTTGCCGAGAACGAGCGCCGGTCGCTTGAAATTATTTTCAGACAGTTCTATTATATTTTTCAGGCTGTTTTGCCGTGTCTACGCGACAGCTCCGGCGAGGCAATAACTTCTACGGTCAGCTTTGGCATAAACGAATTTATACGGTTTGGAAACAGACTTATCGCCCAAGGCAAAATCGATAAGTATACCGCGCTTTACTTTAATATTCATAACTTTAAATCGGTATACAAAGCGCTTACATATACGGAAGCGAACGCGGTTTTGGAAAAATATTATGATTTTGCCGCCAACGCCGTAACAAACAACGAGCTTGTGGTATGCTTGGGCGGCGATAACTTCGCGGCGCTGATTTACGAGCGGAACAAGGACTATTTTTTTGATTTGCTTCAGAATATGATTATAAAATACAAAAAGGACGGCAAAACTCTCAGCTTTCCGTTTGGCGCTACCGTCGGCGCGGCGATGCTCTCGAACGAGAAAAGCGCCGGAGATATTATGATGAACATAACCGCCGCTTATCAGTCCGCGCGCGACAACAGAATTTCTTTCAGCTATTACGACCGCGACACCGGTCTTGAACTTCTGGAGCAGAAGATTATTTTGTCAAAGTTTTCGGACGCGATAAGAGAACACGAGTTTTTCGCTATGTATCAGCCCAAGGTAGATATTAAATCGCGGACGCTTTTCGGCGCGGAGGCGCTTGTGCGCTGGAAGCACGACGACGCTTTCATTACGCCCGATAATTTTATACCAATATTTGAAAAGGACGGCTGCGTCACGGTTCTTGATTTTTATATGCTCGAGGAGGTCTGCAGGCTTTTAAGCAAGCTGCGCTCGCAGGGAATAGACCTTGTTAAAATATCCGTAAATTTTTCAAAGCGTCATCTTTCGGATAACAAGCTGGTTGAGGAAATAGCCGAGATTATCGACCGCTACGCCATTCCTCACGAATATATCGAAATAGAGCTTACCGAGGGCGAGGATTTCCGCAACCGCGAGCTTGTGAAAACGGTAGTGGATAAGCTGAATACGCTCGGCATTAAAACGTCGATAGACGATTTCGGAACGGGCTATTCGTCGTTTTCGATGCTCGGCTCTCTTGATTTTGACGAGCTTAAGATTGACAGAAGCTTTATTCCGCAGCACGACGCAAAGTCCGGCGACAAGAGTATTCTTATGCTTGACAGCATAATCAGTCTCGCGAAAAACCTCGGGCTTACGGTAGTCGCGGAGGGCGTTGAAACCGAGGAGCAGCTTGAGATTATCGAAAATATGAACTGTGATATTGTCCAAGGGTATCTTTTTGACAAACCTCTCGTCGAGAGCGATTTTATAGACAGAATCAAGCGGAAGGTTTACGTTCTCAATCCGGAAAACCGGTAATAAAGAGGGGGTGTTTTGTATGATTAAAAGCGCTTTCGGAGTCGGACGAAGCAAGGACGCGGAGCTTTGCGTCAAAGAAGCGGTCAAGGATTTTAAAAGTCCGAAAGTAATTATGTTCTTTTCGGGCGAAAAAAATTTTTGCGAATACACGAAAATTATACACGAGATGTTTCCCGACGCGGTTTGTATGGGCTGCTCGGCATACCGTACCTGGAGCGCTTTCGGTACGGAAAAAGACGTTCTCAGCACGCTCGCTATCGAGGAAGGCGTTACCTGCTCGGCGGGAGTTATAAACAGAGCCGACCATACCGCGCTCAGCTACGCGGATAATGTGCGGAACTGTCTGAAAGAAATTTCCGACACGGAAAATACCGTATGCGTGGAATTTACGGTACCGTACAAGCGCGCGGAGGAATACGCGATTATGGCTTTAAACAGCGTTATTTTGCGGCACGAAATACCCGTTATAGGCGGCACCGCCGCAAACGTCTGCGCCGACACGAGCATTTGCGAGGAGGCGTATGTTTCTCTTAACGGAGAGGTTTACCGCGAAGGCTGCGTTTTCGCGCTTATTCATAACCTAAACGGCAAAATTTCGCTTTACCGCGAAAATATCTATGAGCCGCTTACCGGAAATGAATTTACCGCCACAAAAGCCAACAGCTTCAACAGAACAATAATCACCTTTAACAATAAGCCCGTTTCGCGGGTTTACGCCCAAGAACTTAATGTTCCCGTCGAGGAAATAAGCGCGCACTTTTTTCACCACCCTCTGGGACAATGTATCGGCAACGATACTTACGTTACCGCCATACAGTCCGAAGGTCATCGGGGAAGTCTATGCTGTCACGCGCGCGTTCACGAGGGTACGAAAATGATGGTTATGAAGGAGGGCGACTATAAAAAAATAACGCGCCAAACCATAGAGAAAGTAAAAAGCGAAATTAAAAATCCTCCGCTCGTGCTGATGTTTCATTGTGTCGCGCGAACGATTTTGTTTGAGGACAACGGATACATAGACGAGTATCAAGACCTGCTCGCGGAGGCGTTTCCGAACTTTATAGGCTACGCGTGTCTGGGCGAGCAGCTCGGAACAAAGAATTTTAATCATACGATGATGCTCGCGGTATTTGAGTAATGTTAAATTAGGG